>JBBSOU010000111.1:0-11538 GCA_038259445.1 Lysobacterales bacterium
ACTTCTGGATCAGGTCGACTGCGCGCACGCGCGAGCCGGTGACGACGATGGTCTCGAGGTTGGCGCTCTCGGACGCTCTCGATCCCTTGTGCCTCCATTCCTTCTGGTTGCCTCCATCCATGTTCAGACTTGGCCCTGCCGACGGCGCGGGTGGCGGGGGCGGTGCTTCGGCAGTCGTCGGCATCGCCTCCTGCTCTATCCGACCGAGGCCTGTATCGAAGGCTGAGGATTCGCTCTCTTCCAGCTGCGGATGCAGCGACATGCGCAACTGCGCGGCAACGAACGGCAATGCGGTGAACAGCAGCAGCGCGAGTGCGGCCATGCGCGCGAACGAAGCCGCGCTTGCCAGGCGTCCCGGCGGCAGCGCGCGCGACAAGTGCAAACGCCAGCACGGCGAGCAGGGTCCAGCGAGGCGCGCCGGTTTCCTGAAATCCAAGCACAAGATACAGCGCAGCGATCACACCGCCAGCCCAACCGAACAGCCGCACCGCAAGCAGCACGGCGATGGCGGCGATGAATACGTCCAGCAGCGTCCAGCGTGACAGCCAGCTGCCGTTCGCGCGGTCGCTGCCCGGCGCCGCGATCAGCCGATACCCGTGCGGCAGATGCACGGTCGTGGTGACCTGATCGAAGACCTGTTGCCAGCCTGCGATCGGCAGCGCGGCGTCGGCACTGTCGATGCGCACGCCGGCACGCAGGTTCACGTCAGGCGTGCGCCATTCGACGCCGGTGTGTCCGTCGACCGGACCGCGCGTCACCAGCATCGGTTCGACCTCACCGTTGGCCGCTATCGTTTCGGCACGCTGCAAGGCAAACGGCGCGGCAACATCGAAGCGCCAGCCGTTGTGCATGCGTCCGCTCACGTGATCGCGCGCGAACCAGCCATCGCCGCTGAAGTCGAGCCATGCTTCGCGGCGCAGCACGAGACGGTTGGACTGCTCCTCGGCACTGCCGCGCGAGCGTTCTTCGATGACCAGTCGAGATCCGTCATCGAGCGCGAAGGCCGGCAATGCAGCCCACTCGTCGGGCACGTCGACTTGGTTCGGATCGATCTGCACGGTGCCGCTGACACTGGTCACGCGCAGGCGCGGCACTGACTCGTAGCTCCAGATCTCCTGCGCCGCCCACGATTGCGCCGGCACCCGCGCGACCAGCGATTCGAGCGGTTCGGCGGCACGTGCGGTCAGGGTCAGCGTGGCAGTTCCGGGCTGCACCTGCACACGCAACATGCCCTCGTCATCAAGACGCGCGGGCCAATCCTCACTGTCGAGCGCGAGCGGTACGAAGCCCGCCGGCAGCACCGGGCCAAACGTTTCCTCGCGCGCCTGGCCCGAGGCGTAGATGCGTATCTGCGTGCTCAATTCGCCGGGAATCGAATCGGTGTACTTGCGGAATACGCGCAATTCCACGCTGTCGGCTTCGACGGTGGTCGCGGCGCCTCGTCCGAGCGTGACGTACCCGCCATTGCGCTGCACCGGCGCAACAAGCCTGCCATCGACATTCAGGGTGATGCGCGCAACCGATTCGGATACGCGCAGAGTCTGTGGGCGCTCCTGCCAGTCGATCCGGGCCGTCACATCGTGCTGTCCGGCGGCGAGCCACAGCGACGGACCCTGACGGTCGATGACCACTGCTGCGCGCCCGTTGACACTCACCTGTTGCGGCCAGCGCTCTGCGTCGCCCGGCAGCGGCACCCAACCTTCCGCATCGAGCTGCCAGCGCTGGGCGATGTCGACGCCATCGGCGTCGGCGCGCAGCTCGAGAACGCCCGGCCAGGCGCACAGAAAGCTCTCGCGATCGGCGGCGTTGCCACTGGCGATCAAAGGGCAGTTCCGAAACTGCTGATCCTTGAGCGCCCATGCGCGCCACGGTTCAAGCGGTACCGGCACTTGCGCCATCACAGTCTGTGCAAGCGAGGCCAGAACGACCAACAGGGCGAGGAACATGCGCATGGGAAACTCCGGTGATCGTCCAGTGACCTCGACTGCAACGTGGGTCACAGTCGAACGGGGTTAAGCGGCGGCTCAGTTGGCCAGCAGACGCCAGGCCTGTTCGAGGCAGGCGAGCACGAAACCGGCGAGGAAGAACAGATAGCTGTAGCGCAGGTACCTGTACTTGTGGTGCGCGAGGTAGACGCCGAGCGCGTAGATGTCGGCCACCCACACGGAATACGGCGTGCCATCGGGCATCAGCACGCGATTCATCTCGGCGAGAAAACGCTCGCGCGGCACTTCGGCGAAATGGCCGAAGAAAAGAAGGTTGAAGTTGGCAGGCAACACGTCGTCCTGGAGCCTGATCGGACGGTACTTGGGCAGTACCGCGAGGATCGCCAGCAGCAACGCGACCAGCGTGAAACTGGCGAGTATCAGCACCGAGACGCGCAACTCCGGATCGGCGAGCCGCCCGAGCGACAGGGTCAGCACGATCGACGATACCGTGATGATGATATTGGCCTTGGTATCGGCCATCGCCGAGAGTTGCACGTGATGTTGCTGCGCCGTGCGCAACACGTTGTCGGCCGTGTTGCGCTCGGGGATCTGCGCGTAGGTCAGCGGATCTCTCGGGGCGTCGCTCATCAGGGCGGCTTTCCTGCGGCAGGGGTGGCGCGCATCTTACTGCGAACCGGCCGCCCTGCCGCCGACGTCGAACTCGCCGACCAGCACCGTTTCGCTCTGCCCGCCAAGGCGAAGGATGACCGACTTCTCCTGTGCCGAGGGTGTGCCGAAAGCAGTCGACAGCGACAACCTGAGCGTCACCGCACCAGCCACGAGCTGCTGCCGGTTGCCGAAGTAGTTGGCCTCGACCTTGTATTTGCCCGGCCTGGCAACTTTCAGCATGAACTCTTCGGGGCCATAGCCGCCGGTAAGGTCGGCCGACATGCGCCCGCCCTGATGGGTCAACCGGTTGCCGTAGTAGGCGCGTTCGCCGTTCGGATCAGTCACCCATAGGTCCATGTCGGAATTGTCTGCATCCCAGTTCAGCACCACGCGAAGGTCCACCGGCAGATGCTGCAGAAGGCGCGGATCGAACGCGTCCGTATCGATCGCACTGCCGTGCGCGGCGATCAGCGCATTGAGTTCACTGAGCGCGATGAGCGCGACTTCGGCAAAACGTCCGTCCCATTCGCGCACGACCACCTGGTACAACGCATCGGCTGCCTGCTGATGCGCGGCGGATGCGGCGAGGGCGAGACCGAGGTCGCGAAACGACTGCGGCTCGAACGGGGCGAGATCACGCACCTGTCGCAGCACCGGCACCGCCAGACGTGCTTCGCCGGCCTGCAACAGGCGCGAACCGAGAATACGCAGGATCTGCCGGTTTTCGAGATCAAGTTCGGCGAGATTCGACAGCACGCGCAACGCCAGCCGCTGCTGGTCCCGCTCGAAAAGCATCTCGGCCACATCGAGCACGAACGCACTGCTGTCCATCCAGTCACCCCGCACGTCCAGGTAGACCGCATACAGTTCGCTGTCGCGCGCTGCACGCAATCGTGCGATGTACGGGGCATCGGGCGTCCACTTGCGCATCGTGATGCCGATCGATGCAGGCGCGGCATCGCTTTCCCTGTCTGCCGGCGATTGCGCGCTCGGCGCCATCGACATGACCGCGCGCGGTTGCGCGCCGACATCGGCACGCATGCGCGAGGCTTCCGATCGCGCACCGCCGCGCGGTGCCGATTCTGCAACCTTCGCCTCGAGCAGCGCCGGCGCATCTTTCGGGAAGTCGCGCCGCCACCACGCAACCTTCTCCGCATACGCGCGCGCAACGAGATCGAGATGCGCGCTGCGCGTCGCTCGTTCCCGCGCCATGCCGGTCGCGCGCAAGGCATTGAAGCGTGCCTGCAACGACGCTGGCGGCATGATGTCGTGGCGCACGTAATCCTCGATCGCATCGAGCACGATCAGTGACGTCTCTCCGGTGACCAGGGAAAACGCCTTGCCGAGCCGGGTGATTTCGGCGCGATGGATGGCCGGTTGCGCGCCGAGTGCATCGATGCGTGCTCGCGCCCACAGGCGTGCCACCAATGGCGGTTCGTGCGCATTACTGGAGTCGGTCGCGGCGACGACCAGTTCGATAGTGCGCCGGCGCCCGTCCGGATCGCGCAACGTCACGCGCACGCGATCGGGCGATGTGCCGCGCACAACGCCGTGCAGGCGCAGGATCCCGCCGCTCCAGGCATCGGCATCCGCGAGCACTTCGGCGTCGCCCTGCATCGTGATCGACTCGATCTCGGTACGCGACTGCAGCAGCGCCGACTGCGCCGATGGCATGCCCTGCGTGAGATCGATCAGCGCGCCGGTGACCATGGACGGGTTGTGTCGCGCGAACCGGCGCAGCAACGCCCGGTTGGCCGACGCGGAGGACACTACGGCGTGTACCGGCACGTCGATATTCACCAGTGCGCCGTCGAGACTGCCGCCGTAGTTGGCGAGACCGTCGCTGAACAGCAGGACTTCGCCGCTGCCGCGCGCGACGCGCCATGCCGACAGGTCGCTGCCGCCATCGTAGATGGTTGCCTGCAGTTCGCGCTTGAGCGCGCTCCAGTCGCCGTTGACGATGCGGAAGCGAAGCGCATCATCGGCCACGTCGCGGATGCGGACCAGTTCGACCTCGCCGTTTCGCAGTGCCTCGAAGTAGGCATCGAGCAGCATGAATTCCGCGGCATGGTCACGCGTGGCACCGGACCTCGAGGCATCCCACACGATCGCGATCCTGTCCGGAATACGGCGCGCAACGTGACGCTGCGTTACCGGCGTATCGGCAAACAGATACGCCGTGTCCGCGTAGTGCTGAAGCAGCGCAGTAGCGCCGCCGTTGGCGTTTGCCTGCGCGATCGGCACATCGATGGCGAGCCAGCCGCGCGCGCTGAAGTCGCGGCGCCGGATCGTGCCGCTGTAGCGCACGCCATCGCGCGTCAGCGCCAGAGACTCGGTATTGCCGTCGTGCATCGACGTGACCGGCGTGTTGCCGGCGCCACTGATGGTGACCGAAAGGGCGAACGCGTCGAGCGGCTGCGCATGGCTCAATGGCACGCGGTAGCGCCACGCACCGGCGGTCGCCGCGAGCACCTCGCTGTAGTACACGACGACGCGCCGTGTGCCGTTTGCCGGCAACGGATAGATGCGCAGGCGGAAGTTTTCACCGGTGCTCGACTCGAGCAGCGCCGGGTCAACCCGTTGACGTATCGTATCCTCGAAAACCTGCACGCCCTTTGCCTTCTCGACCGGCACGGCATCCCGCAGTTCGCCGTCGATGTCGAGGGCAAATCCGTCAATGGCCTGTCCGGCCAGCAAGGGGAACTTCAGCTCACCTTCGAGGATGCGCGCGTTCGGGTTGAAGAACACCATCTCGACGCGTGTGCGCGCGATGCCGCCGATCACCTCGGCACGGATATCCAGTCCACGCAGCACGATGGCCTGTTCGGCGTCACGCACGTCGACACGTGGCGAAGGCGCGATCGCTGCCGTCGATGGAGGTTCCGCTCGAACGGCATCCGTCGTCGACTCTGCGCAGGCAGCGCGAGTGTCGATGAGGCAGAGCAACAACAATCCCGCAGCGAATCTGAGCATGGCAGCCGGTTCCGGTCAGTGACGAAGACGATACGGAGCATCGTGATCGTATCCAACGCAGCGCCGGTGCGTTCGGGGTCAGCCATCGAACAGCGTCATCCGCAGCCCGCTCGCAAACTGCCGCAAGCCAGACAGCTTTGCCGGGGCTCAGGCTGCAACATCATCATTTCAGCGAGTGCGAAATTCGCGCTTCAGGACTCCTGCCGACATCCGATCGCTGCGGCAAAGGTGCGCACGCGACCTCTCGGCTCGCCAATGCACACGGCCTCCAGGCCCACAACGCGACTGCGCCAGTTGCGGCGTCGAATGCTTCGCCCACCACCCTTCACTGCCCGAACGACCGCGAGCGGCGCTCGTTCGGGCAGGGTGGCTTTAAGAGTACTGCACAGAAGATGAGAAAAAGGTGGCGGCGGAATCCGGGAAGAAACCGCCGCCGAGACCGGCATCGTGGGGAGGGAGGTACGACACCGGCCTGACTGTCGAACGGAACACCGTGGGCATGTCCACCGTGATCTGTCCTTGATACCTCAACCGTGATGCGGGCGTGGCCGGCGGTCTCAAGGGGTGCGGCATTTCGCCCGTTCAATGAGAACAGGCCATCGTCCTGCGTGGGCTTGCCGGTTTCCGCCTCGAATCGCCATGTCCTTCGCCCTTAACGACTTGGCATCCGCCGCAGCGGCCACATATCGATAGTCCTGATGAATCGACATCTTCTGATCAATTGATTTTCCCTTTCGGTCGGCGTGCTCTAACATCAACCGGCTTTCAGCTCCCACCCACCAACAGGACTCATCCATGTCTCTGATCAACACCACCGTCAAGCCGTTCAAGGCACAGGCATTCCTCAACGGCAAATTCATCGAAGTCACCGACCAGACCCTGAAGGGCAAGTGGTCGGTCGTGATATTCATGCCGGCTGCCTTCACGTTCAATTGCCCGACCGAAGTCGAGGATGCGGCGACCCACTACGCGGAATTCCAGAAGGTCGGCGCCGAGATTTACATCGTCACCACCGACACGCAGTTCTCGCACAAGGTCTGGCATGAAACGTCGCCGGCAGTCGGCAAGGCCAAGTTCCCGCTGGTCGGCGATCCGACCCATCAGCTGACTCGCGCGTTCGATGTGCATATCGACGAAGAGGGCCTGGCTCTGCGCGGCACCTTCATCATCAATCCCGATGGCGTCATCAAGACCCTCGAGATCCACGACAACGCGATTGCCCGTGACGTCGCCGAAACGCTGCGCAAGCTCAAGGCCGCGCAGTATGTCGCTGCGCATCCGGGCGAAGTGTGTCCGGCGAAGTGGAAGGAAGGCGCCACCACGCTGAAGCCCTCGCTCGACCTCGTCGGCAAGATCTGATCGCCGCGAACTGATTGTGACTCCGACAGCCAGCCAAGCGTCTTGCCAGCCAACCGAGTCGTTTCACCGCTGAATCGGCGATGCCTCATTTCGAGGCATCGCCATCCCCGAACATCATCTGGAAACCGCCGTCATGTTGGATGCCGATCTCAAAGCGCAGTTGAAAGCCTATCTGCAGCGTGTCACCCATCCGATCGAAATCGTCGCCTCGCTCGACGACAGCGAAGGCTCGCGGGACATGCAGGCCCTGCTCAACGATATCGTCACGCTGACCGACAAGATCACGCTGGTCGAGCGCCTTGACGACGGCGAGCGCACCCCGTCCTTCACGATCGGCCGCCCCGGCGCCGACATCACGCTGCGCTTCGCCGGTCTGCCGCTGGGCCACGAGTTCACGTCCCTGGTGCTCGCCTTGCTGCAAGTCGGTGGGCATCCTTCGAAGGAAGCTGCCGAACTGCTCGAGCAGGTCCGTGGAATCGATGGTGACTTCGCCTTCGAAACCTATTTTTCGCAGTCGTGCCAGAACTGTCCGGACGTCGTGCAGGCGTTGAATCTGATGGCAGTGCTCAACCCGCGCATCACGCACGTCGCGATTGATGGCGCATTGTTCCCGGAAGAAGTCGAACGCCGTCAGGTGATGTCCGTGCCGACGGTTTACTTGAATGGTGCGCCGTTCGGTCAGGGCCGTATGGGACTGGCTGAAATCGTCACACGGATTGATACAGGCGCGATCAAGCGCGAAGCCGCAAAGATCGACGCCAAAGCGCCGTTCGACGTGCTCATCGTCGGCGGCGGACCTGCGGGCGCGGCCGCGGCGATCTACGCCGCGCGCAAAGGCATCGTGACCGGCGTGGTCGCAGAACGTTTCGGTGGCCAGGTACTCGACACGATGGGCATCGAGAATTTCATCTCCGTGCAGGAAACCGAAGGCCCGAAACTCGCTGCGCAACTGGAAGCGCACGTCAAGCAACACGATGTGGATGTCATGAACCTGCAGCGCGCTGAAGCGCTGATTCCGGGTGACCTCATCGAGATCCGATTGGCCAATGGCGCGTCGTTGAAATCGAAGACGGTCGTGCTGTCGACCGGTGCGCGCTGGCGCCAGATGAACGTGCCCGGCGAAGACCAGTACCGCAACAAGGGCGTAGCCTATTGCCCGCATTGCGATGGCCCGTTGTTCAAGGGCAAGCGCGTCGCCGTGATCGGCGGCGGCAACTCCGGCGTCGAAGCCGCGATTGATCTTGCCGGCATCGTCAGCCACGTCACCCTGATCGAGTTCGACAGCCAGCTGCGCGCCGACGAAGTGCTGCAACGCAAACTGCGCAGCCTGCCAAACGTCAACGTCATCGTCTCCGCACAGACCACCGAAGTCACCGGCGACGGCAACAAGGTAAACGGCCTCGTCTACAAGGACCGTCACGGCGGCGAACTTCACACCATCGAGCTCGAAGGCATCTTCGTGCAGATCGGTCTGCTGCCGAATACCGAGTGGCTCAAGGGCGTGGTCAAGCTGTCGAATCGCGGCGAAATCGAGATCGACGCACGCGGCCAGACCTCGGTACCGGGCGTGTTCGCTGCCGGCGATGCAACCACGGTTCCATACAAGCAAATCGTCATTGCCACGGGTGCCGGTTCCACCGCTGCGTTGAGCGCGTTCGATCACCTTATCCGCTCCAGCGCACCACAAGCGGCGGAGTCCAAAGCCGCCTGATCGCCGGCGGTTCGGATGGCACGTCAATAGCGGATCATCCAGCACAGGCGGATCGCGTCGATCACTTTCGGGAATGCCGTGAATCTCCGCGACCTTCAGTACCTCGTAGCCTTGGCCGAGCACAAGCATTTCGGGCGCGCGGCCGAAGCCAGCTTCGTCAGTCAGCCGACGCTGTCGACACAGATACGCAAACTCGAGGATGAACTCGGCGTAGCACTCGTGGAGCGCACGCCGAGGAACGTGCTGCTTACCGACGTCGGTCGCGAGATCGCGCAGCGCGCTCGCGACATCATCAACGAAGTGGAGCAGATCAAGGCAATCGCGCGGCGCACGCTGGATCCGGAATCGGGCACGCTGCGGCTCGGCATCTTTCCAACCCTCGGACCGTATCTGCTGCCGCATGTGATCCCGCGCATTCGCGCACGTTTCCCGCGTCTCGAACTTCTGCTGATCGAGGAAAAAACGGAATCGGTTCTGCGCCAGTTGCGCGAAGGCAAGCTCGATGCGGGCGTTCTCGCGCTACCGATCCACGATCATCAACTGCACAGCGAGTGGCTGTTCACGGAGCCGTTCGTCGTCGCTGTCCCGGCCAACAATGCGCTGGCCAGGCGCGCATCGTTGAATGTCGAAGACCTCGCTGACCAGAGTGTACTGCTGCTCGAAGACGGGCATTGCCTGCGCGACCAGGCCCTTGAAGTCTGCCAACTCGCCGGTGCCGGCGAAAAAGTCGGGTTTCGTGCGACCAGCCTCGAAACCCTGCGCCAAATGGTCGCCGCCGACGTCGGCATCACGCTGCTGCCGATGCTCGCGATCAAGCCACCCGTACCGCAAATCGACAATGTTCGCCTCATCCCGTTTCGCGGACAAGCTCCCGCACGCGATATCGCCATGGTCTGGCGCAAGAGTTCGGCGATGAGCGCATTCCTTACCGAACTCGCCGCGCTGTTGCGTGACCTGCCGGAAGGATTGCTCGATGCACGATTTCCAACTCGCGCAACGGAGTCGGCCCACCAGAAATAAGCCGCCGCGTTAGCAGTCGGCTTGATTGATTAGTTGGCCATCGCTTTGCAAGCCGAACCATTCTTCGGGGTGAATCGCGCGTGCTTTAGGTAGCTTCACGGATTCAACCACCGGCACCCAGACCTTGTTCGGGACATCCTCTGCGTACCAGTCGAAGCGTTCTAAGGTTGAGTGCTCTGAGATTGCATCAACATCCGCGGGAGAGACGTTTAACTTGCGGAGCAGAAGAAGCTCTCTAAGGCGAGGCGCTTCAAGGACCGGAGTGATTGATTTTAGCGACCTCATTTGACCGATCTCCGCTCGCTCAAGATCCACCAGCGCTCTGAGCGAAGGTAGCTGCGAGACTTTAGCAAGGCCGTATAGCGACAGCGCACGAAGCTTTGTGAAGGATGTCAGGGCAAAGAGGTTCGATAGCCCACGGATCTGGTTTATGGAGAGGTACTTCAGACCGCATGCCCCTTCAATGGACAGAAGGTCGTTGCTGGAACCGCCTCGAATATCCAGCCACCACAGCCGTGGGAGTTTGGCTAGAAATCCCTCGGGCAACTTTACATTCCAAAGTGTCAAACGCTCTACGCCGGAGAGCCAATCAATATCTTCCTCACTGACGATTGCGTGCTCTAGCCATAGACCGTTTGCGATCCGCGGCTTACTTACTTCCTTTGCGGGCCGAAACGTCGAGGTCATGTGGTTGCCCAACGCCCAAACTCAGCCGCCGTTTTGCCGTAGCGAAGCGAAGGCAAAACGCTCGGCTGGAGTGCCTTCTTAGGCGCGCTGCTGTTATGCCGCTTGCTGTGCATTGCGGATAGTTTCATAGACGCTCCGCGCCCCTTCGATTTGGTCAAAGTGCGGGCCGAGCTGACTGCCCATGCCGGGCCAGCTTGAGAAGCCCCGAAACATGAATGAGAAGGTCGAGCCGCCGCCAAAGAAGATGGAACCGTAGTTGGAACTGCATTCAGATAGCGACAGGTCTGAAAGCGTGCGCAGGTTGAGTGACTTGACGCCACGGGAGAACAACCCTGAAACGATGATGATTCTTTGGGTTGTAACTGCGTAATGGATGCTGGCTCGCTGTTTTGCCTCGATGAAAAAGCGGCCGAAGATGAGGTAGAGGCCGATGAGGACGAAAGGTATGCCGAAAAGGGCCATGAACACTGGAGCATTGGATGAAGTATACCGAATACTCCCAGAAGATAGCGAAGCCGCCCCAAAGAACACTAAAGGGCACGAGCATGATGTCGGCGCCACGCAGATAAACACCCTGCCGAGGCTGGCCCGACCACAGAACACGCTCTCCTGGGCCAAGCTCTTTCTTAATTGGTTCTGAAGGTAGGGCCATAGAGCTTTTAAGCGCCTAACGCCGTGGTAAGCCGCCGCTGCGCGACAGCACATCAGTAAACATTGAAGCCTCTCCCAGCGGTCGGCTTGACCACATAGTTAGATGACGCCGAGCTAGGGCACATAAACCAATTGAATCTCGATGGTGAACCCTGCGTTGGCCTCTATTACTCGCACCTGCAACACCAAATCGCTCCGACCACTCTCCCGTGTCCACAGGTCTACCAGCGCATTCCAGTGATCGCCGTACCAGATGCAAACGGAAGAGTCCCAAGTTGCCTCTGATAGCGCAACAAGAGTTTCGCCGTAATCCAGCAAATAGCTACGTATGTGCGCGGCTGTTTCAGCTGCTACAGGCTTGACGTTAGCCACGCCTTTCTCAAGTCCGTGGTCGCCAGCCACAAAAGCACCAACAATTTCTTTAAGCGACGCTCGCCACGCAGCAGGGATTGGCCCTTGCGCCTCGTCCTTTGCCGCGACAATTTCGTGATCGGGGTTCACATTCTTTTCGCGTCGGGGAAATTCACTGCGGCATCTAAC
>JBBSOU010000112.1:0-11322 GCA_038259445.1 Lysobacterales bacterium
ATTGCCGGTTGCCTGGGTGATGAACCACCGCATCGGGCTCGGCGTCAATCAGGACTCTGCCCGATGGACGTCGCCTGCTGGCGACGCTTGGATCTATGTCGCCGCACTGTACGGTGCAGCATGGGTGGTCTGGGTCGCGGTTCGACGCACGTGCGTGCAGTCGGTCCGGCGGCGCGCAGGAAAATGAGATGGTCAGCAAGGTCATAGCCAACATCCATCCACGCCTCGCGGTCGTCGCCCATGACCTGTCGATGGTATGGATTGCGTGGACCGCAATAACCTCGTTGCGGTGGTCGTTCGAGTCGGCGCGTCCCGACCTTGCCATGTTCGGTCCCGAGGTGTGGCTGGTGCTCGCGTCGCAGGGCGTGATCTTCTGGATCACCGGCCTGTACAAGGGACTCTGGCGTTTCGCCAGCCTGCCGGACCTCTGGAACATCGTGCGCGCCTGCGTGCTCGGTGCCCTGGCAATTGCGGTCACGCTGTTCCTCTACAACCGTCTCGAGACGGTTCCGCGCACGGTTTTGTTGCTGTATCCGCTGGTGCTCTCGGTGCTGCTCGGCGTGCCGCGCCTCGGCTACCGCTACTGGAAAGATAGCCGCCTCGACTTCCTTTCGAAGTCGCCGGCGATGCGCGTGCTGGTGCTCGGCGCGGGACGCGCCGGCGATACGCTGGTGCGCGATCTGGTCCGCGAGAATCGCTATCGCCCGGTCGGCTTCCTCGACGACAACCCGCAGATCCGCGGCGCGCGCATCCATGGCGTGCCGGTGCTCGGCACCCTCGAGCAGTTGCCCGATCTGGCCCGTGAGACCGCCGCGCAAATGCTGCTGATCGCGATGCCATCGGCCGGCAGCGCGCAGATGCAGCGCGTGGTCGGGCTGTGCGAAGCCAGCGATCTTCCGTTCCGCACCATGCCGCGACTGGCCGATGTGGTGGCCGGGCGTTCGAGCTTCAATGAACTCAAGGAAGTGGCGATCGAAGACCTGCTCGGGCGCGAGCAGGTCCAGCTCGACTGGACCTCGATCCGCACCGGCCTTTCAGGCAAGCGCGTGCTGATCACCGGCGGCGGCGGCTCGATCGGTTCGGAGCTGTGCCGCCAGGTGGCGAGACTCGGCGCCACATCGCTGACGATCCTCGAGCTTTCCGAGTACAACCTCTATCGGATCGAGCAGGAACTGCGCCGCGAGTTTCCCGATCTGCACGTCGATGCCCGCATCGGAGATTGCGGGGACGCTATCGGCTGCGAACGCGTGTTCCAGATGGCGCGCCCGCAGGTGGTGTTCCATGCCGCCGCATACAAGCATGTGCCGCTGCTGCAGGAGCAGGTGCGCGAGGCATTCCGCAACAACGTGCTCGGCACCAGAGTCGTCGCGGAGGCGGCCGACCGTCACGGCGTCGAATGTTTCGTGCTGATTTCGACCGACAAGGCAGTCAATCCGAGCAGCATCATGGGAGCCTGCAAGCGCGCTGCGGAAATCTACTGCCAGAGCTTCGCCGCGCAGTCGCGCACGCGCTTCATCACCGTGCGCTTCGGCAACGTACTCGATTCGGCAGGATCGGTCGTGCCGTTGTTCCGCGAGCAGATCCGCACGGGTGGGCCGGTCACGGTCACGCATCCGGAGATCACGCGGTACTTCATGACGATTCCGGAGGCATGCCAGTTGATCCTGCAGGCGGCGGTGCTCGGTCGCGGCGGCGAGGTCTTTGCGCTCGACATGGGCGAGCCGGTCAAGATCGGCTACCTCGCCGAGCAGATGATTCGTCTCGCCGGGAAACAACCGGGCAGTGATATTGCGATCGCCTATACCGGACTTCGGCCCGGCGAAAAGCTGTTCGAGGAACTGTTCCATCCGCTCGAGAACTACCAGGCGACGACGCACGCGAAGATCTTTCTCGCCAACCCGCGCAACATGCCGTGGAACCTTCTCGGCACCTTGCTGCGCCAGGCCGAGCTGGCCGTGCACGACTATGACGAGGACCTGTTGCGGCGCATCCTCGACCAGATCCTGCCCGAATTCGATACGCGCGGCACCGATGCAGCGACCGTGTGGCCATTCGTGGCACCCCCGATGGTTTCCATGCAGAGAACGAATCCATGAGTACTACGCGTTTGCGCAAAGTCGTTTTTCCGGTGGCCGGTCTCGGCACGCGCTTCCTGCCGGCGACCAAGGTCGTGGCCAAGGAAATGCTGCCGGTGCTCGATCGTCCGCTGATCCAGTACGCGGTCGACGAAGCGGTCGACGCCGGCGCGGACACGCTGATCTTCGTGACCAATCGCTACAAACATGCGATCGCCGACTATTTCGACAAGGCCTACGAACTCGAGAGCAAGCTTCAGCAGGCGGGCAAGGACGAGCTGCTCGCGCTGGTACAGGGCACGCTGCCGAGGAACGTCCGCTGCGTGTTCGTGACCCAGCCCGAGGCGCTTGGCCTCGGCCACGCGGTACTGTGCGCGCGGCCGGTGGTTGGCGATGAGTCATTCGGCGTCGTGCTTGCCGATGACCTGATCTGGAATGACGACGGAAAGCCCGGTGCCTTGCGCCAGATGGCCGAGGTGGCGGCGAGTGAGGGCGCTGCCGTGCTCGCCGTGGAAGAAGTTCCGCGTGAGCAGACCGACAAGTACGGCATCGTCGATGCGACGCCGATCTCCGATCGTGCCGCACGCGTGCGCATGGTCGTGGAGAAGCCGAAGCCGGAGGTGGCGCCATCGAACCTCGCCATCGTCGGCCGTTACGTGCTGCCGGGTCGCATCTTCGAACTGCTCGAAAAAACCCGGCCAGGGGCCGGCGGTGAGATCCAGCTGACCGACGCCATCGAAGACCTGCTCAAGCTGAGTCCGGTGTTGGCCTATCGATTTGCCGGACTGCGTTTCGATTGCGGCAACAAGCTTGGGTTGGTCAAGGCGACGTTGCACATGGCGCTGCAGGATTCCCAGATCGGCGCAGCCACCCGCGCCTTCATGAAAGAGACCGGCTGAGGACGGAGGTTCCGCCATGGACCTCAGCTACATCCTCAATCACCTCGGCGAAGAGCGCGAGGGCTATCACGGCGCCGTCGTGCCGCCGCTCGTGCAGTCATCGATCTTTGCATTCCCGACAGTCGATTCGATGCGCGCCGGGTTCCGTGACGAGTACGCCGCGCACATGTACACGCGCGGCAACAATCCAACGGTGGCGATCCTGCGCAAGAAGATTGCGGCGCTCGAAGGGGCTGAAGATTGCCTCGCGTTTGCGAGTGGCGCGGCGGCCATCGCCGCAGGCGTGGTGGCGAGCGTGCGCGCGGGCGATCATGCCGTTTGTGTCGCGCGCCCGTACAGCTGGACACGAATCCTGCTGCGCGATCTGTTGCCGACCTTCGCGGTTGCGTGCACCTTCGTCGACGGCACCGACGTGGGCAACTTCGAGCAGGCGATCACCGACTCGACGAAGCTGATCGTTCTCGAAAGCCCCAACTCGATGACGTTCGAGCAGCAGGACATCGGCGCCGTCGCCGCGCTCGCGAAAGCGCGCGGAATCCGCACGCTTTGCGACAACAGCCACGCATCGCCGTTGAACCAGTCGCCGCTCGCACTGGGCATCGATCTGGTCGCGCACTCGGCGACGAAGTATCTCAACGGACACAGCGATGTGGTTGCCGGCATGCTGTGCGGCAGCGAAGCCCTGTTGCGGCAGGTGTTCCGCGGCCCTTACATGACCTTCGGCGCGATCCTCTCGCCGCACGACGCGTGGCTGATGATCCGTGGCCTGCGCACGCTCGGAGTCCGTATCGAGCGGATTGCCGCGACGACAGCACGTATTCTCTCGTGGGCCGAGGCGCACCCGCGCATCCGCCGTGTCTACTCGCCACATGCACCCAGTCATCCGCAAGCTGGGCTGACCGCCAGTCAGCTGAGGGGCGACAGTGGCTTGCTGACGATCGAACTCGACGTGGACCGCATCGACTCGGTGGAACGATTCTGCGATGCATTGCGGCGATTCCTCATGACCGTTTCGTGGGGCGGTTACGAATCGCTGGCGTTTCCTGTGTGTGCCGTGTTCCCGGCTGAAGCCCCGATGCAGCCACCCGGCGGGCTGCCACTCGGTCTGGTGCGCCTGTCGATCGGACTCGAGGACGCCGATGTGCTCATCGACGACCTCGAGCAGGCGCTGGTCGCGCTGTGAAATGTGCCGTGCTCAGGCACCGCGGCCAGCGAGTTTGCCGTGTTCGCCGAGCGCACCGGGATCTTCATTGACGATCGCACGCGTGAAGTCGAGCGCGCGCGATATGAAGTTCCCTGACGATTCCCAGTAGTCCGCATCGCGCACCGTGATGCGCAGAACGGCGAGGTTGGGGTCGTCCTTGCCATTTGGAAAAAATGCCTTGTGGGCCGGTGACCACAGCTCATCGATCTTCGCGCGATCATGAGCGACACTGGCCGTGCCACGAACCGACACGTAGCAATGCTTGCCCGGATGCGCATAAGCCAGATTGACCTTGGGCTTGGCCTCCATCTCGTCGACCTTGCCGCTGTCGGCTTCGGTGAAGAACAGCAGATCGCCCTTGCGGTCGAACTGAAGCGTCTGCAGTGGACGACTGACCAGGCTGCCATCGGCCGCCTGCGTGGTCAGCATCGCCACCTCGATGCCTTCGATCAGATCGCCGAGCTTGTCGAGGTCGACCGATGGCGGATTTTCGTTCTTCATGAAGCTCTCCACGCGAATGTGGCGAGCACGATCCCATGAGCGCAATTAATCGACCGTGAAGTGGATCGTTCAAGGCAGGCTCAGGCTTGCGGCTCGCCTTTCGCGACCAGTGCTTCGATGCGGTTCTGCCGCGCCACCTGCGCCTCGCGGCGCGCGATGTAAAGACTCGCGCCGATGACGATGCTTGCTCCGATGACCGTGTAGCGATCGACCGTTTCGCCGAACAGCAACCACGCGAGTAGCGCCACGACTACCAGTTGCAGGTAACTCATCGGTGCAAGTGCCGACGCATCGGCCTGCTTGAGCGCGCGCGTCCAGCAGTAGTGTCCACCGGTACCGAGTGCCCCGGAGAGCACCAGCCAGGGCCAGATCGCAGGTTCGGGCCATTGCCAGACATACAGCGCACCGGGCAGCGAAAGCGGTACCCAAAGCAGTGTGGTCAGCAGCACGATGCGATCGGGAGGGTCGCTCCTCGACAGGAACTTGATGCTGATCGTGACCAAGCCGCTGAGTGCGGCAGCGAGCACCGCGACCAGACTGGCCTGCGTGAAATCGCTGCCGCCCGGACGAACGATGATCAGGATGCCGATGAACCCCGCGATCACCGCACTCCAGCGGCGCATGCGCACGACTTCGCCGAGCACGAGCACGGCACCGATCGTGACGAACATCGGCGTCGAGTAGGAAAGCGCCACGGCTTGTGCAAGCGGCAGGTTCACGAGCGCCCAGAAGCCGGCGAGCATCGACACGATGCCGACCATGCAACGTGCGAAATAGAAGCCGATTCGCTGAGTGCGCAGGATCTGGAAACCATGGATATAGATCAGCGGCAGACTGAACACGGCGCCAAAGAAGCAGCGGAAGAACGCGATCTCGAACGGATGCAGTTGCGCTGACGCGTAGCGGATCGTGATTGCCATGAGGCCGAAAAGTGTTGCACTTGCCGCCATCATCAGCACCGCGCGCAGCGGCAGCGCGGACTCGATGCGTGGTTGTGCAGGGGGAGTGGAATCGGACACGTCGTTTCAGGCAATGCGTTCGCGGCGCGCATGATAGCGCGGTGCGGGCAGGTTTCTGATGCGCTCATGGCGGAGCGCACGACGGAGTGCGGTGTATTCTTTCAGTGCTGCGGATGATTCATCGTGGCGCCTTGCGAAAGCAAAGCCCCCCTTCCGCCCTCCGGGCACCTTCCCCCGCTGCGCAGGGGAAGGCAGAAACTTCGCGGATCGGCGCCACATTTCGATGCTCACCAGGCTTTCCTTACCCCTGCTGCGCGGGGGAAGGGAGAAACTTCGCGGATCGGCGCCACTTCTCGATGCTCACCAGATTTCCCTTCACCTGCGCAGCGGGAAACATCGGCCCGATTGACGATGCGTGCAGCGTCAGCTGGCCGGAGCGCCAGTTCTTTCCTTCCCCTGCTGCGCGGGGGAAGGGAGAAACTTCGCGGATCGGCGCCACTTCTCGATGCTCACCAGATTTCCCTTCCCCTGCGCAGCGGGGGAAGGTGCCCGGAGGGCGGAAGGGGGCGCTTGTGCTTCCGCTCTGATCATCGTGCACTGCCACCCATGTCGTCGGCCACGGCCGATGCCAATCGCGATACCCTGCGCACGCCTTCCCTGGGGTAAAAATGCAATGAGTGCCGATCCATCGTTCGTGGTCGCGATTCCCGCTCGCTACGGGTCGCAGAGGTTGCCTGGCAAGCCGTTGTTGCCGATCGCCGGATTGCCGATGATCGTGCATGTGGCGCGACGGGCACTGGTGGCGGGCGCGCGCGAGGTCGTGGTGGCGACCGATGATGCGCGCATACGCGAGGCTCTCATGGGATCGGGAGTTTCCGTTGTGATGACGCGAAGTGATCACGCGTCGGGCACCGACCGACTCGCCGAAGTGGTCCACCAGCGCGGCTGGGATGACTCGACCATCGTCGTCAACCTGCAGGGCGACGAACCGTTGGCTCCGGCCAGTGGCATTCGCCGCGTGGCCGCTGCGCTCGAAAGCAGCGCGGCGCCGATGGCGACCTTGGCAACCGCGATCATCACCACCGAAGAACTTTTCGACCCTAACTGCGTGAAGCTCGTGCGCGATCACCTTGGACGGGCTCTATATTTTTCGCGTGCGCCGATTCCGTGGCCACGCGATGCGTTCGGAGTCGATCGCAAAACCTTGCCGGATGTCGTGCCGTTCCTGCGCCACATCGGCATCTATGCGTATCGCGCCGGATTCCTCAAGACCCTGGCCGAACTGCCGCGATCGCCGCTTGAGCGCGCCGAATCGCTCGAGCAGTTGCGCGCGCTCGAACACGGTCATGCCATCGCCGTGGCGCTCGCTCCGGAGCCGTTTCCTGCTGGCGTCGACACCGCCGAAGACCTCATCCGCGTGCAGCGGCTGATCGAGCGCATGCCCGAGCGTCGTCGACTCGATCGATGAGTGGCGCACGCTTGCGCGGCGATTTTTGCGCCTAGCGTTTGACGCCCGCAGAAGGCTACACAGCCGTGCGGCTGCTGTACGCGCGCATGACGTCGTCGATGGATAGCGGATGCGACACGCCATGGCCTTGAGCGAAATCAATGCCCAGGGCGCGCACGTGCACGAGCGTTTCGCTGGTTTCGACGCACTTGGCAATCGTCTGCGTTCCGAGCTGATGGGCAATGTTGGCGATCGAGCGAACAATCGCTTCGTCGATCGAGTTGCGATGCACGTTGGCGATCAGGCTACCGTCGATCTTGAGGTATTCGACGCGGAACGTGCGCAGGAAGCGGAACGATGTGAAGCCGGTACCGAAGTCGTCGATGGCGATGGAGCAGCCGAGTGCATGGATCTTCTCGATCATCGAGCCGGCGGCGAGCAGGTTGTTGACCAGCGCCGACTCGGATATCTCGATGGTTATTGCGGATGCCGGCAATGCCGAATGTTCGACGAGCTGGGCCAACCGTGCGACAAAGGTTTCATCATTGAGCGAATGTGCCGAGAGATTGATGTTGAGGCGCAGATTGGCAATCTTCATGAGCTCGCGTGCGCGCTGTTCGAGCACTTCCCGCAGTACCCAGGTGTCGATTCCGGCGACCAGCCGTTGCTGCTCCGCGGATTCGATGAAACTGGCAGGAAGAATGAGGTTGCCGGCGTGGTCGAGCATGCGCACGAGCACCTCGAAGCGCTGCTGCGGTTCGATTGCGGTTGCGAGCAGGCGCTGCATGTGCAGGCAGAATCGATTGTCGAACAAGGCCGTGCGAACCTGTTCGGCGACATCGAACTCGCGCTGCTGAACGCCCTGGCCGATCTGCTCGCTATCGAATCGGCACAGATTGTTGCGCCCCTTGCGCTTGGCGGCATAGCAGGCGATGTCGGCTTCGCGCACGACAGTGGCAATCGATATCGATTGCCGGTTGATGCGCGTCAGGCCGATGCTCGCCGTGATCTCGTGCATGCCGTCCTCCCACGGGAAACGCAATCCTGCGAGAGTATCGAGCATGCTCTGGGCAATCGACGCTGCGCGATCCATCGGGCAGCGGAACAGGATCATGACGAACTCGTCGCCACCGAGCCGCGCGACGAGATCGCCGGAGCGAACCGACTTCGACAACACCTGGGTGACTGTCCGCAACAACTGGTCGCCGGCGGCGTGTCCGGCATTGTCGTTGACCGCCTTGAAGCGGTCGAGGTCGAGGAAACAGAGGGCATGCTCGACCTCGTCGTCACGCGTTTCCTGCAATGCGTCGCCGAGTACCGATTCGAACTTTCGCCGATTGGGCAAGCCAGTCAATACATCGTGCAGCGCCGTGAACTCGAGTTCGCGCTGGACGCTGCGAACCCTCGTGATGTCCTGGAATACGAGAATCGCGCCGATGATCTGCCCGTCACGCGCACGGATCGGCGCGGTCGAATCCTGGATATCGCACCGCCCGCCGTGCCGATTGACGAGCACCGTGCGGTCCTGCAGATAGTAGGTTCGGCGTTCGTCAAGGCAGGCGGTCACTGGACTGTCGATCGCGTCGCCTGATTCGGAATGCACGATCTTGAAGGCGCACTGATGCGGTTTGCCGATCACTTCCTCGAGGTTCCAGCCGGTCATCGACTCGGCGACCGGGTTCATGAACTCGATGCGGCCGTTGACATCGGTGGTGATGACGCCATCGCCAATCGAATGCAGGGTCACCTGCAACCGATCGTGCTGCTCGTGCAGTTCGGCTTCGACGCGCTTGAGGTCATTGATATCCTGGACCTGCGAAATGAAATACTGCGGCGCGCCGACTCCATCGCGCACCAGCGATACCGCGAGCAAGCCCCAGACAATCACGCCATCCTTGCGAACGTATCGTTTCTCGAGGCGGTAGTTCGCGACGCGACCGGCAACGAGGTCGGCGAGCAGTTGCAGGTCCGCATCGAGGTCGTCGGGGAAGCTCATCTGCTGGAACGTTCGCGTCGCCAGTTCCTGCGCCGAGTATCCGAGCAGCGCACACAGGGCCTCGTTGACACGCAGCCACTGGCCGTCGAGTCCGACCAGGGCCATGGCCACCGCGGAGTTTTCCACGACGGTGCGAAAGTGTTGCTCGGTGTCGTGCAGCGCGTCGTCACGCAGCTTGCGCGCACTCATGTCACGCGTGACCTGGGCGAAGCCGAACAAGGCACCCGTGTTATCGCGCGCCGCGTGCATGATCGTGTGCACCCACAACCGTGAACCATCCTTGCGAACTCGCCAGCCTTCGCATTCGGCGCGGCCGGCACGGCGCGTCTCCTCGAGCAGGCGCTCGGGTTCGCCATCTGCAATCGATTCGGGAGTGAACAGGCAGCGGTAATGCGCGCCGATCATTTCTTCTGCCGAATAGCCTTTGTTGCGTTCGGCCCCGGCGCTCCAGCTGGTGACCACGCCGTGCTCATCGAGCATGTAGATCGAATGGTCGCGAATCGCGTCCACGAGCAGCGCCAGACGCGCGTCCGGTGGAATCGCTGCGGGCTTGTCGGAGGCAGTCATCATGCACTCGTCCAGATGTGCGTTGCCGATGGTCTGCCTCCGGGCGGCAGGTAGCAGGGCAGGCCTTTGCCAATCATACCGGTGCGATGGCACCGCGGCGGTTTTCCCATGGCAATGCGCTCTACGGGGCCGTGTGGGCGGGCCAGTCTGGCCAAGGGGTAGAATTGCGGTTCCTGACGATGCCGAACTCCACCATGAGCACCTATCCACGCCCTTTGTCGCCTATCGACTCGCCTGCCGAAAGCGCGCCGCTGCGCTTCGTCACGGCAGCCAGCCTGTTCGATGGTCACGACGCCGCAATCAACATCATGCGCCGGCTGATACAGGCCCAGGGCGCTGAAGTGATCCATCTCGGCCACAACCGCTCCGTCGAGGACGTGGTGCGCGCGGCGCTGCAGGAGGACGCTGACGCTATAGCGTTGTCGTCCTATCAGGGCGGCCATGTCGAGTACTTCAAGTACATGATCGACATGCTGAAGGAGCGCGGAGCAGGCCACATCCGCGTGTTCGGCGGCGGTGGCGGCACGATCACGCCGGAAGAGATCCGCGAACTTCAGGCCTATGGCGTCGAGCGCATCTACCACCCCAACGACGGCATGCACCTCGGCCTCGTGGCGATGATCGAGGACGTGGTCAGCCGAGCCTCGCTCGGCAGGGACTCGGAAATCGGAAATCGGGAGTCGGTAAAGGCGACTTCGGTCGATATTGACGACGAGATTGCGGTCGGGCGCGTGCTCAGCGCGATCGAGAACGGCGAGTACGGCGAGACTGAGCTTGCCAAGCTGCGCAAGCACTGGGGATCCGGCGTTTCCGGTTCCCGGTTCCCGATTCCCGATTCCCGGCTCGAAGGCCGCGCGCCCGTCCTCGGCATCACCGGCACCGGTGGCGCCGGCAAATCCTCGGTGGTGGACGAACTGCTGTTGCGGTTCCTGCAGGCGTTTCCACAGATGCGCATTGCCGTGCTCGCGGTTGATCCAACGCGTCGTCGGTCGGGTGGCGCCCTGCTCGGCGATCGCATCCGCATGAACGCCTTGCGCTCGTCGCGCGTATTCATGCGGTCGATGGCGACTCGTCGGCAGCACGCGGCGACCAGCATCGTGCTCAAGGATTGCGTGGCATTTCTCAAGGCGCAGGACTACGACCTCGTCATCGTCGAGACTGCCGGAATCGGCCAGAGCGATTCCGAAATCGTCGACCTGGTCGATTTCCCGATGTACGTGATGACCAGCGAGTACGGCGCGGCCAGCCAACTCGAGAAGATCGACATGATCGACTTCGCCGAGCTGATCGTGCTCAACAAATACGACAAGCGCGGCGCCGAAGACGCGCTGCGCGACGTGCGCAAGCAATGGAAGCGCAACCGCGTCGCGTTCCAGCTGAAAGACAACGAGGTCCCGGTCTACCCGACCATCGCCAGTCAGTTCAATGATCCCGGCGTGAGCTGGATGTTCGTCAACCTGTGTCGCCTGTTGCGCGGGAAGCTGAACCTCGGCGAACCCGACGAGTCGACAATGCGTCGAGACACTGCGTCGGGCAATGCGGCCGTTGGAGAGGCTTCAACCGCGATGCTTTCTGCCGGAGATCGGAATCACATCGCGGCTGAAGCCGCGCCCACAGACGACCTCGAGCCCGTTTCTTCCTCGCGCTGCGATTTTGTCCCAAGCCTCGACACCA
>JBBSOU010000113.1:0-11266 GCA_038259445.1 Lysobacterales bacterium
CGCCAGTCTGCGTTCTGGCGGATTTCCTTGCCTTCCCCCGCTGCGCAGGGGAAGGGCACAACGAGTCGATCGCCAGTCTGCGTTCTGGCGGATTTCCTCGCCTTCCCCCGCTGCGCAGGGGAAGGGCACAACGAGTCAATCGCCCGTCTGCGTTCTGGCGGATTTCCTTGCCTTCCCCCGCTGCGCAGGGGAAGGGAAAAGAATCGCCGGCCAAGTGTGCGCGCGAGCACTTGGCGCTTCCTTCCCCCGCGCAGCGACATCGTGAAAGAAAGGGCCACTTCATTGCTGGACCGGCGCGTAGCTCCGACCACGCGATGCGTGTCGATGGCGTCACCGGGGGATATGCAACGCACACCGTCGTGTCGCAAAATCCCGAGCAAGACATCGAAGCGGACGTCCCCAATGGAAACCAGTGAACTGCATCGTGGCCGCCTGATCGACCACATCCAGCTCGTCGTCGAGGACCTCGACGCCAGCCGCCGCTTCTATGCGGCGGTCCTCGACGTGCTTGAGGTACCGATCGGCGGCGAGGGTGACGGGTTCTTCTGGGCCGACGAGCTGTTCGTCTCGAGTGCCGACAGCATCGCCGCGCAGGGTGCCTTGACCGGACGCCACCATCTTGCGTTCCAGGCGCGCGACATGGCGACCGTCGATGCATTCCATCGCGTCGCCCTCGCCAGCGGCGGTCGCGACAACGGTGCGCCGGGCGATCGCGAGTACCACCCCGGCTACTACGCCGCGTTCGTGCTCGATCCCGACGGCAACAACATCGAAGTGGTGTACCACGGCGAGGCGAAACGCTCGGCGGCGTCGGTGCACATCACGTTCTGAGTCAGCGCCTGGGCGAAGCGGGTGTCAGCTCGGCGCCATGAAGCCGAGGTCGGCCGTCGCGAAGCGGCCGATGTTCGGGAATACGCTCGACAGATCGCCAGTGGCCACGCCGTACCAGCGCGACAAGGTCGCCGCGTACTGGTCGACTGCGGTGGTCGGGATGATCTGGCCCCAGTCGGCATCGTCGGGGCCGCCGATGGTCAGGTTCGGCATCGTGCCGTAGATGCGCCGCCCATTGACCGCGCCACCGAGGATCAGGTGATGGCCGCCCCAGCCGTGGTCGGTGCCGTCGCCATTGATGCTCGCGGTGCGGCCGAACTCCGATGCGGTGAACGTCGTGATTGCATCGGCGAGGTTCATTTCAACCGTGGCCGCATGGAACGCCGCGAGTGCGGCGTCGAGTTCGCCGAGCCGGTCGTTGTGGTCGTCGAGCTGGTTGTCGTGGGTATCGAAACCGCCGAGACCGACAAAGAAGATCTGGCGCTGCATCTGCAGCGACGAACGTACGTTGACGAGCCGCGCGACCATGCGCAGCTGGCGGCCGAGATGCGTGTCCGGGAACGCGGTCGCCAGCGTCGTGCCGCCGTCGAGGGCCAGGTTGATGTCACTGCCGTTGGCCATCGAGCGGCGCATCACGGCGGCGTACTGACGCTGCATGGCGTGGCCGTGCGCTGCATCGCGCAGGGCGACGAATGCAGCGCGCCGATTCGCGTTCCACGAATCCTCGTTGACGAACGGAATCGTCTCGGCGCCGTTCTGGCCGACGAAGTACGGCACCACGGTGTTGCCGGCCTGGAACACGTTCTCGCCATCGACCGAGATGTTCATCGACAGGTCGGGATTCGGGTTGGTCGCGTAGAAGATGTCGGCGAGGCGTCCGCCCCAGCCACGCCGCACCTGCAGGTCGGCGGCCGGCTGCTGCCAGACCACGCTCTGGTCGCTGTGCGAAAAAAGTTGCGCGGGTACCGGCACGCTTTCGGCCTGATACTGCGCCTTGGTGATCGGATACAGCAGCGGTCCGACGTTCGCGGCGATCGCCAGCGGCGACTGCGGCTGGTTGAACAGCGCCGCGAGGCGAGGCATTGCGGATGCGAAGCCGTAGCTGCCACCGTCACTTGGCGCGACACTCGGGTTCAGCGCCAGCAGGCTGGCAGCCGGCAGCGCCAGGCCGGCACGCGCGGCGGCGTACTGCGCGTACTGTGCACCGCTGCGTGGCACCAGCATGTTGAAAGCATCGTTGCCGCCGTACAGGTAAACGCAAACGAGGGCGCGGTAGTCGTTGCCGAGCAGGCGATCGCCGGCGAGTGCCGCAGCGTGCGCGATCGACAGCTTGCCGGCGAAGCTCGTGAACAAGGCCGAGCCGGCGGTCGCGCACAGCGCACGTTGAATGAAATCGCGTCGTTTCATGGCTTCAGCGCTCGATCGCGTATTCGGGGGAACTCATGATCAGCCAGACCGCGTTCTGCACGCGCTCACGTCGACCGCTGGTGGTGTTCGGCAGACTGCCGATGTAGGTGACCAGCGTGTCGAACATGAAAGGCGACATCGTGCGACTCATGAACAGCAGGTCGTAGCGATCGACAAGGCGCAGCGGGTCGGCGGCGAGCGCGAGTTCGGGGGCGAGATCGACGACCACGTCCTCGGCGGTCTGGCCATTGCCGCGCCAGCCCCAGTAGACCTTTGCACCGAGGCCCGTGGCGACGCTGGCGATGGTCGTGTCGGTGGTGATCTGGAACTCCGGCGCATCGAGGCCGAGCGCCGACAGTTCACCGGGCGGTCGATAATCGGGCAGGAAGAAATTGAACACGCTCGGCGAGCGCAACGCGGCCTGGCCCAGGTAGTAGTCGGGGTTCCATTCGCGGTAGCGGCCATCGTCGGCGCGCGCGTCGAGCACACGCCACAGATGCGTGAGCCTGAGCAACGGCTCGCGCAGCTTGCCTCGATTGCTCGCCAGCGTCGGCACGCTGCGCGCTTCGGCATCGAGCAGGACCGCGCGCACGGTCGCGCCGAGGTCGCCGCGTACGCCGCTGCCATTGTTGTTGAACACCGCGGCAACACGACCGACGTAGGCCGGACTCGGATTGCTGCTGACCAGTCGTTTGATCAGATGGCGCGATACGAATGGCGCCACATTCGGATGCGCGAAAAGATTGTCGAGCGCGGCCGCGAGATCACTCTGCGCGCTGCCGCCAGCGGCGAGCACGCCGCCCGGCAAGGCCACCCCGGGATAGTCGAGCAACTGCTTGCTGCCCTCGCTGGCGTGGTAGCTCTGCCATGGCGCCATCGGTTGCAGCCAGTAGGCGTCCCAGCCCGGGTTCGGCCAGTCGACCGGACCCGACGGACAATATTCCCACTGCCACCACTGGCCGCTGTCGGTGCCTGGACAATTGGCCCAGTTCCAGCCGGTGAAGACGTGGGCGAAACCGCGAATCGTGTCCTGCGTGTAGGTCGGTATCGGTTGTCCGCCCGACATCATCACCGTGCCGTCGGCATTGAGGCGAACGAGACCCACCGAGAACAACTGCATGATCTCGCGCGCATAGTTCTCGTCGGGGCGCACGTTCGTGGCGACATCCGGCTTGCGATTCCTGAACATCGACAGGTAATGGCCCATCACCGGATTCAGCGTGACCTGCTCGAGCAGGGTCCGGTAGTTGCCGAATGCGCCGGTGACGAGCAGGTCGTAGTAGTTCGCCATCGCGATCGGCGCACCTTCGATTGCGCCACTGCGGTCGGACACCACGAGCAACTCGCTCAGCGCGAAGGCGACGCGCTGGCGCACCTGATCCGGAGCGGTCATCGCATGCAGCCACCACGCTTCCTGACGGCTGTTCTGGTAGACATCGAGGCCGATCGCTGCCTGCGCTTCGAGATACGGCCGATGCCGGCTGGCCGGCAACGCCAGCTGGGCGCCGAGCCAGGCCTGATAGCCGACCTCGCGCAGCTGTTCGATGTCGGTCGCGCGTGGGCCGAAGGTGGACTGGGTAAGGAAGCGCGCGGCCTGCGCATCGGAATGCGGGCCTTCGACGCGATCATCGAAACCGGAATCGAACAGGTGGTTGGCCGCCAGCAGCAACGGCGCATGCAGGCCAATGGCGAGGATACTCGCGCAGCGCAGGACAACGGACTTCATCGACAACGTTCCTGCGTTGACCGCGAGCGACGGCTCACGTGACATTATCGACCCGGTGCTGTCGCCGGTGTGAGCCCGTTCACAGATGACTCCTTTTCTGCGTAAACGATCCTGCGTTTGCCTGCTCGCGGCCATCGCCATGCTGGCCGCGCCGTGCGCGCATGCCTTGAACAACTGTCTCGCTGCCGATTTCCTCGACCGTCGCGGCGCTGGCGAGGTTGTCATCGCCAACGACGATCCGACCAATCCGTTCCGCTATCGGCCGCGTTGCGTGACGATCAGCGAGGGCACGCGCGTGGTCTTTCGTGCCGTGCCGAACTTCGGCATGCATCCACTGTATGGCGGCATCGTCAGCGGCAACCAGGCGATGATCGATCCGACCAGTCCGATCGGTTCGATCACATCCGGCACGCAAGCCGAGCGCGTGCTCGTCGACAGCGGTGAATACGCCTACTTCTGCGATTTCCACTACACGCAGGGCATGGCCGGATCGATCCGCGTCGTCGCCCCGCTGTTTGCCGATGGCTTCGACGGCATCGGGATCGACGACGACTAAGCCAGCCGGGTTCGTGCGCGACTCGCAGCAATGCTCAGTCGGGTTTCGTTTCCATGGTGTCCGTAGCGACGTCGGTCGCGATTTCCTCATCGAGGAAATGCGGAACCACCTCGCCCTTGAGCTTGACCGTAAGCGGGCGTCCGCGGCGATCGAGCGCGCGGCCGGCGGCGACGCGCACCCAGCCTTCGCTGACACAGTATTCCTCGACATCGCGCCGTTCGCGGCCATTGAAGCGCACGCCAATCGGGCGCTTGAGCAGTTCTTCGTTGTAGTGGGGACTCTGCGCATCGACGCACAGGCGGTCGGGAAAGCTGTCGTTCATGACGGTCGGTTGGCTGGACAGGAACGCCAAGGATCGTTTGACGCGGCGGCGCTGGCAAGCGCCGCCG
This sequence comes from Lysobacterales bacterium, assembly GCA_038259445.1. Taxonomy (GTDB): domain Bacteria; phylum Pseudomonadota; class Gammaproteobacteria; order Xanthomonadales; family Rhodanobacteraceae; genus Dokdonella. The sequence goes on from JBBSOU010000113.1 coordinate 4,910, forward strand.
CGCCTTTGCACTCAGGCATTGGCGAGGATCGGCTTGGCCGACTTCGGTGCAGGCGCGACCCGGTACTTGCGATCGAGCACGAAAGTAGCGACTTGCGCGACCACCAGCGGCACGAACCAGGAGGCATAGCCTAGCAGCGGTCCGTCGAGCATCGGCAGCAGGCGCGGCAAGCCGATCGAGAGAAACGAGATATGCGTGGCCACGCCGGTGCCGAAGATGGCCGAGTAGTGCGCGCGCATCCACCAGCGCGGATTGTCGCCGAGTGTGCGCCGCCGCCGCAGCATGTCGATGCCGGCGTGCAAGCCGACCAGCGAGAAGCCCGCGATCAGCATATCGCCCTTGCTCAGGCCAAGCAGCAGCATCGCGGTGCCAGCGCCGAGCCATGTCAGCGCGATGGCCAGATAGCCAGCGCCGCGATAGCGATCGACGTCGTGCCGGTCGCGGATCGCGCGCCAGCCGAGCCAGCCGGCGCCGAGCACGAGCAGCAGGAGGTAGCTGAGGAACGCGCCCGACGAGACATGACCGTCGATGAAGCGGCTGATCGCCATCGGCGTGCCGCTGATGCAGATACCGAGCATGGCGACCAGATACACGCGTCCGGCCAGCCGATGTCCGTTGCTGCCCTTCCGCAGTGATACCGCCATCCAGAAGCAGAGCAATCCGATCAGGCCAATGGTGCCATGGGCTGCAACGAGGGTCTGGTACATGGTCGTGCTCCGCGATCGGTTCGGTAAAGCCATGGTGGCGCGCGCCAGGCGTGCACTCACGGCCCGCTCGTCACCACTTCGACCTGCCGGAAGTCACTTTCTTCGCTGCATGTGTTGCCAGCACGGCAACGACGCCGCAGCATGCCGGCCATCTCCGCCGGGAACGCCATGCGCGAATTCATCCAGCAGTTGCTGCAACCGCTGCACCTGGCTCTGCTGCTGACGTGGACGTCGGTCGGCCTGTCACTTGGTGCCGAGGCCGACGTGCACCTCACCGAATGCTGGGCCTTGCTCGTCGCGTTCCTCGTTGCGTCGTTCCTGTGCGACCTGCCGCGGCTCGGCCCGGCGTTCAAGCTCTTCTTGATTGCGGTCGAAGTGGTCGCAGCACTCGCACTGATCTGGCTTGCGCCGCGTTCCGGCGCGGCACCGGTGTTGCTGGTCGTGCTCGCCGCTCAGCTCAGCATGATGTGGCCGCTGCGTCGCACCGTGCTGACGATGCTCGCGATCGATCTGATGTTCTTCGTGATCGTGCGCGAAGCCGGCTACCGCTCGCCATTGCTGGTGGTCATGATCTACAGCGGCTTCCAGGCGTTCGCGTTGCTGGTCGGCCACTACGCCAGCCGCGCCGAACGCGCACGTGACCAGCTCGCGCTGGTCAACGCCGACCTGCTGGCGACGCGTGCGCTGCTCGCCGACAGTGCGCGCAATGCCGAACGCCTGCGCCTCGCGCGCGAGTTGCACGATGTTGCCGGGCACAAACTGACCGCGATGACGCTCAACCTGCGCGCACTGGCGGCCGATCCGGCACTGGCCGGGCGTGACGAGGTGCGCATCGCCGAGCAGCTTTCGCGTGAACTGCTCGGCGATATCCGCAACGTCGTGCAGGCGATTCGCGACAGTCGTGGACTCGACCTGCAGACTGCACTTCGCGCACTCGCGGCATCGATGCCGAAACCGCTGCTCGAGGTCGACATCGATGACAGCGTGCGCGTCGATGATCCGGCGCAGGCCGAGGCGCTGCTTCGACTCGTGCAGGAAGCGCTGACCAATGCCGCGCGCCACGCCGGCGCCACGCGCGTGCTCGTGCGACTGCGCCAACTGGGCGATGAATTGCACGTGCACATTGAAGACGACGGCAGCGTGCGCGGCGACGCTCGCGAGGGCAACGGCATCACCGGCATGCGCGAGCGCATCGCCGCGCTGCATGGATCGCTGACGCTCGGGCGCACGCCGCGGGGCGGCCTGTGCATCGATGCGAGCCTGCCGACATGACCGAGCCGTTGCGCATCGCGCTGGCTGACGATCAGGCCCTCGTGCGTGCCGGCTTGCGCGCCTTGCTCGAGGCTCACGGTATCGCTGTCGTGCTCGAGGCCGCCGATGGTGGCGAACTGCTGCAACGACTCGCCGTCGAACCTGTGGACGTCGTGCTCAGCGACATCCGCATGCCCGGCATCGACGGCATCGAAGCGCTCGTGCAGTTGCGCGCAAGCGGCGACCTCACGCCGGTGCTGCTGCTGACCACGTTCGACGACAGCGACCTGTTGCTGCGCGCGATCGATGCCGGTGCGCAGGGCTTCCTGCTCAAGGACGCGGCGCCCGAGGACCTGCGCGATGCGATCACGCGCGTCGCCGCCGGTGAAACGCTGCTGCAGCCGGTCAGCACCGATCCGGTCCGTGCGCGCTACCGCTACCGCGACGAGACTGCGCCAACCGACACCTTCGGCGAGCGCGAAGTGGCGATCCTGCGCCTGCTCGCCGGCGGTTACTCGAACAGGGAAATCGCGCGCAGCCTGTTCCTCGCCGAAGGCACCGTGAAGAACTACGTCTCGACGATCCTCGACAAGCTTGGTACGCGCGATCGCACCCGCGCCGTACTCAAGGCGATCACACTGCGAGTGATCTGACCCAGGAAGTCCAATTGCGCAATAAAAAGGTTGCATGTCTGGATGCGCCGGATTGATCTTTTATGCAACCAGGAGGTGGCATATGAGTGATCGCATCGAGAAGAACACACAGATCAGGGCGAGCGTTGCGCGGGTATGGCACGCATTGACCGACCACCACCAGTTCGGCCAGTGGTTCCGTGTCGACATGCACGGTCCATTCGTGGTCGGCAAGATGACCCGTGGCATGTTCACGATCGCCGGTTTCGAGCATGTGGCGTTCGAGGTGACCGTGCAGGCGATCGAACCGGAGCGCTATTTCGCACTGCGCTGGCATCCGTACGCGGTCGAGCCTGGCGTCGACTATTCCGCAGAACCGACCACGCTGATCGAGTTCACGCTGCAGGCGAAAGACGGCGGCACGCTGCTGCAGGTGGTCGAGTCCGGATTCGACGCCATTCCCATCGCGCGTCGCGCCGAGGCCTTGTCCATGAACACGTCCGGGTGGGTTGCCCAGCTCGACAACATCCGCCGTCACGTCGAGAGCGGCGATGTCGTTTAGCCCGGCGACTCGGCTGCGCAGGCAGTCGGCGAAGACCGCGCCCGTGTTCGCCGCGCTGGGTGACAGCACGCGGCTCGGCCTGATCGCCAAGCTCACTAACGGCGCGCCGCAATCGATTGCCGCGTTGTGCGATGGCGAGCCGTTGACGTGGCAGGCGATCAGCAAGCACCTGCGCGTGCTCGAGGAGGTCGATCTGGTCAGCAGCGTGCGCCACGGGCGCGAGAGTCTGTACTCGCTCAATAGCGGGCCGATCGACCTCGCACGCGCGTACATCGATCTCGTTTCCGCACAATGGGATGGCAGGATCGAGCGGCTCAAGGCGCTGGTCGAGCGCTGAGTCGCGGGTACGTCGCGCAGATGAATGCTTGCGGCGAATTGGCGCCCCGTCATCGCCGTTTTTCGCATGCGTGGTAGAGTCGAACCGACTCATTTCAAAGGCTTGCGCATGGGTGCTGCTCCCGCCCGCTGGCTCGCGGTAGCGTTGTTCGCGCTCGCCGGCTGCGACTCGTCCAGTGACCAGTCATCGAATGCCGACGAAGCGGCCAAGGTGCGCATCGCGTCACCGGCACCGGCGGGTTTCGGCGAACGATTCTCGCTGACGGGCACGCTGACCGCCGAACGCGACGCGCAGCTGTCGCCGCGCGTCGATGGCCTTGTCATGAAGGTGCGCGTCGACGCTGGCGACCGCGTCAACGCCGGTGATGTACTCATCGAACTCGATACTGCCGTCGGCCGACAGGCGCTCTTGCGCGCGCGCGCACAAGCCAACGAGGCGGCAACCGCCGTCGCCGAGAGCAAGCGTCTGTTCGAAGAGGCGTCACGACTGGTCGAAAGGAAGTACATCGCCGCCAGCGCAGTGGAAACGCGCAAGGCCGACTGGCAGCGCGCGCAGGCCGCGCTCGCCTCGGCGCAGGCCAGTGTCACGGAGCAATCCGAACTGGTCGAGCGACACACCTTGCCGTCGCCGTTCGACGGCGTGATCGCCGAGAAGCTGACCGAAGCCGGTGAGTGGGTCACGCGCGGAACGCCGGTGCTGTCACTGGTGGCGATCGATCGCGTGCGCCTCGATGTACGCGTGCCGCAGGAGCGCTACGCCGCCATCAGGGACGACACGGTCATCGAAGTGTTTGCCGACGCGCTCGGTGACATTGCCTTGCCGGCGCGGATCGGCGCCAAGGTGCCGGTCACGGATCCCGGTGCGCGCACGTTCCTGTTGCGCCTGCTCGTCGAGGACCCCGAAGGAAGGCTGTTGCCCGGCACCTCGGCGCGCGCCGAGATTTCGTTGCCGGCCAGTGAACCCGCGCTGGCGGTATCGCGCGATGCGCTGCTGCGCCAGCCGGATGGCGGTTACAGCCTGTTCGTGGTCGAGGCCGGTGAAGGCGATGCACTGGTGGCCCGCCAGCGCACGGTGCGCGTACTGCGCGACCAGGGCGACGAGGTGGCGATCGGCGAGGGCCTCGCCCAGGGCGAGCGCGTGGTCGTGCGCGGCAACGAAGCACTGCGCGACGGCCAGGCCGTGACCGTGCAGGCAGACTGAGTCGATGGGCTTCGCGCCGATCCTGCGCCAGGGCAATCTGATCGCGGTCGCGGTGCTGATCGTGTGTGTACTCGGCATCACGGCTGCGTTGCGCGTGCCGGTGCAGATGATCCCCGATCTCGAGGTGCGCACGATCACGGTCGACACGCGCTGGCCCGGAGCGACGCCACAGGACGTCGAGAAGGAAATCCTGATCGAGCAGGAACAGTACCTGCGCACGCTGCCGAACCTGTCGCGCATGGTCGCCAGCGCGAGCACCGGTCGGGCGACCATCGAACTCGAATTCCCGTTCGGCGTCGACATCAACGAGGCACTGATCCGCACCAACAACGCGCTGAGCCAGGTCTCGGGTTACCCCGAGAACGTCGACGATCCGGCACTGACGACGAGCTCGTTCTCCGACAACGCGTTCATGTACTTTCGCATCGGCAAGCGAGCCGACAGTTCGATCAATCTCGATCTCGACATGATGCGCGACCATGTCGAGGACTACGTGCGTCCGCGCATGGAACGTGTCGCTGGCGTCGCTTTCGTGGAGGTCGGCGGAGGTGCCCAGCGCCAGGTGCGCATCGAGGTCGATCCACGCCGGCTGGCCGAACGCGGGCTTTCACTGACCGATGTGCGCGATGCCTTGCGCGCGCGCAATGTCGACAGCTCCGGCGGTGATCTCGATGCCGGCAAGCGCCGTTACCTGCTGCGCACGGTCGGGCGTTTCGGCGAGGTCGAGGACATCGATACGCTGATCGTTGCCGAGCGCGACGGTGCGCTGGTGCGCCTCGCCGATGTCGCCAGCGTGCAGCTCGATCACTTCGAGCGGCGCGACCTCGCGTTCTACAACGGCACGCCATCGCTGAACCTGTCGATCCGGCGCGAGTCGGGATCCAACGTCATCCAGATCAAGTACGCGATGCTGCCCGAAGTCGAGCGCATCAATGCCGAGGTGCTGGCGCCGATCGGTCTGGTGATGACGCTGAGCAGTGACGATGCGCGCTACGTCGAGGACTCGGTCGCCAACGTCTGGGTCAACCTCGCCCTCGGCGCGCTGCTGGCGACGCTCGTCATGTTCGCCTTCCTGCGCTCGGCCAAGGCCACGCTGACCGGCGTGATCGCGATCCCGATCTGCACGATCGCCGCTTTCATCGGCCTGCTGCTGGCCGGACGCACGCTCAACGTGATCTCGATGGCCGGTGTCGCGTTCGCGATCGGCATGACCGTCGACAACACGATCGTCGTGCTCGAAAGCATCGATCAGGCACGACGGCGCGGACGGGAGCGCTTCGAGGCCGCAGTCGAAGGCGTCTCGCGCGTCTGGAAGGCAGTACTCGCCTCGACCATGACCACCGTGCTCGTGTTCGCGCCGATCCTGTTCATCGAGGAAGAAGCGGGCCAGCTCTACTCGGACATCGCGATCGCGATTTCGGCATCGATCCTGGCCTCGATGCTGGTCGCCGTGACCGTGGTGCCGGCACTCAGCGCGCGTCTCGCGTTCGGCACCAGTGACGCGCCGACGCCTGGCGAAGCGTGGTTCGATCGCTTCGCCGCGCGCATCGCCTGGCTGACCGCCGGCGCCACGCGCAGGCTCGTCGTGCTCGCCTCGACCGTGGCCGCCGCGACACTCGCGCTGATCACGCTGACACCGCCGGCCGAGTACCTGCCCGAGGGCGAAGA
>JBBSOU010000114.1:0-10907 GCA_038259445.1 Lysobacterales bacterium
CGGATCGTGCTCAAGGACATCGCCGGCATGCTGCGCGGCAGGGCGGTCGGCGAAGTGCCGGCGATCCTGCGTGATGCGCTCATCGCCGCCGGCTTCGAGGAGGCACGCATCGTCGAGCGACTCGATGAGGTCGACGCCGCATGCGCGGCAATCGAAAGCGCGCAGGCAGGCGATGTCGTCGTGCTGCCGATCCATGCCCGCGCATCGCGCGCTGCGGTCGTCGCCCTGCTGGACGGTTTGAGTCGACACTGAGCGATTGCCGGCGTCGCCCGAGCACGCGCATCATTGCGCCCATGGTCACGCAAAACCCGCTCATTCCCGAATCGTCGCTGGCGCGTTCGATCAACGCGTCGATGGTCATGAACTGCGTTGCCTACACCAGCGACGGCAACCGTATCGGCGATATCACGCTTGATGCCATCAGCGACGTGCTCGCGCAGCCCGACACGTTTGTCTGGGTCGGCCTGCTTGAACCCGATGAATCGCTGCTCGAGAAACTGCAGGAAGAATTCGGCCTGCACGATCTCGCCATCGAGGATGCGCACAAGGCGCATCAGCGGCCGAAGATCGAGTCGTATGGTGACTCGCTGTTCATTGTCGCGCAGACCGCTCAAGTGGTGGCGGCGGCAATCGAGTTCGGCGAGACGCACATCTTCGTCGGCAAGCGCTATCTGGTCACCGTGCGCCATGGCGCGTCACTGTCCTACGCGCCGGCACGACGCAGCTGCGAACTGTCGCCGGAAATGCTCATGAGTGGTCCCAGCTACGGGCTCTATTCCGTGCTCGATTTCATCGTCGACAACTTCATGCCGATCGTGCAGAGCTTCAAGCAGGACCTTCAGGAACTCGAGGAGGACATCTTCGAGGACACCTTCAAGCGCGACACGATCCGGCGCCTGTACAACCTCAAGAAGGAGCTGGTCACGCTGCGTCTTGCCATCGGTCCCTTGCAGGACATCCTCAACCAGCTCACGCGCCTGTATCCCTCACTGATCCGTGACGAGGTGCGCCCGTATTTCCGCGATGTCTACGACCACGCCGCGCGCATCAACGAATCGACCGACACGATGCGCGAGATGCTCACCGCCGCGCTCAGCGTGAACCTGTCGCTGGTCACGGTGGCGCAAGGCGAGGTGGTCAAGCGCCTCGCCGGCTGGGCCGCACTGCTTGCGGCCCCGACGTTGATGACGAGTTGGTACGGAATGAACTTCGATGCCATGCCGGAAGTGCATTCGCGCTGGGGCTACATCGGCATGATCGCCTTCACGGTCACGGTCTGTGGCTCGTTGTTCTGGTGGCTGCGACGCGCGAAGTGGCTTTGAGTCGGTCTCGCGAGGCGCGGGTTTTTCGAGTGCGTTTCGAGGACGTCCATTCGACCAAGGCCGCGTCCGGTACTGCTTGACCACGCGCCATACACCGGATCACGCTTGAGGCGGTTCCCCATCTTCGGTCCGGAGGCGTCATGAGTTCGATACTTGGCAAGGTCGGCTGGATCGCACTGGCCGTCCTCGGCGCCTTCTGTCTCGGCACCGTCGCGCTCAATCGCGGCGAGACGATCAACGCGGTCTGGCTGGTCACCGCGGCGACCTCGATCCTGTTCATCGCCTACCGCTTCTACAGCCGGTTCATCGCCGAGAAGGTGCTGCAGCTCGATGCCACGCGGGCGACGCCGGCGGTGCGCCGCAACGATGGCCTTGATTACGTGCCGACCGACAAGACCGTCGTTTTCGGCCATCACTTCGCTGCGATCGCCGGCGCCGGTCCGCTGGTCGGGCCGGTGCTCGCCGCGCAGATGGGTTACCTGCCCGGAACGTTGTGGATCCTCGTCGGCGTGATCTTCGCTGGTGCCGTGCAGGATTTCATGGTGCTGTTCTTCTCGACGCGCCGAGACGGCAAATCACTCGGTGACATCGCCCGATCGGAGCTCGGGCCGACCGCCGGCGTGGTCGCGATGATCGGCGTGCTGATGATCATGTTCATCATTCTCGCGGTGCTCGCGCTGGTCGTGGTCAAGGCGCTTGCCGAGAGTCCGTGGGGTACGTTCACGGTCGCCATGACGATGCCGATCGCTGTGTTCATGGGCGTCTACCTGCGTTACCTGCGACCCGGAAAGGTGCTCGAAGTGTCGATCATCGGGCTCGTGCTGCTGCTCGTCTCGATCTGGCTCGGCGGTGTGGTCGCCGCCGATCCGCAATGGGCTGAGGCATTTCATTTCGAAGGTCGTGAGCTGGCATGGATGCTGATCGGCTACGGCTTCATTGCCTCGGTGCTGCCGGTGTGGCTGCTGCTCGCGCCGCGCGACTACCTGTCGACCTTCCTCAAGATCGGCACGATCGTGCTGCTCGCGATCGGTATCGTCATTGCCGCGCCGGATCTGCAGATGCCGGCAATCACCCGGTTCATCGATGGCAGCGGGCCGGTATTCGCCGGCAGCCTGTTCCCGTTCCTGTTCATCACGATTGCCTGCGGTGCAGTCTCGGGATGGCATTCGCTGATCGCCTCGGGAACGACGCCGAAGCTGCTCGCCAACGAGAAGGAAGCGCGCGTGGTTGGCTACGGGTCGATGCTGATGGAGGCGTTCGTCGCGATCATGGCCTTGATTGCGGCCTGCGTACTCGATCCCGGCATCTACTTCGCGATGAATGCGCCGACCGCGCTGCTCGGCACCACGGTCGAGTCGGCGGCAGCGGCAATCAGCAACCTCGGTTTCGTGATCACGCCGGAGATCCTCACGCAAACCGCAAGGGACATCGGCGAGACGACGATCCTGTCACGCACCGGCGGCGCGCCGACGCTCGCGGTCGGCATGGCCCATATCATCCATCAGGTCATCTCCGGCGACGGCATGATGGCGTTCTGGTACCACTACGCGATCCTGTTCGAAGCGCTGTTCATCCTGACCACGGTGGATGCCGGCACGCGCGTCGGCCGCTTCATGATCCAGGAGCTCGCCGGCATGGCCGTGCCGGCGCTGAAGCACACCGAGTCGTGGGTTGCCAATGTCATTGCCACCGCGCTGTGCGTCGCCTGCTGGGGCTATTTTCTCTATCAGGGCGTAGTCGATCCGCTCGGCGGCATCAACACGCTGTGGCCGCTGTTCGGCATCGCCAACCAGATGCTGGCGGCCATCGCCCTGACCGTGTGTTGCGTGTGCCTGATCAAGATGAAGCGCGACCAGTACCTGTGGGTGCCGCTGGTGCCGACCGTGTGGTTGGTCATCTGCACGCTGACCGCGGGCTGGCAGAAGGTGTTCCACGAGAATGTCCGCATCGGCTTCCTCTCGCACGGTCGCGTCTACAGCGACGCGCTCGAGCAGGGCAAGGTGCTGGCGCCGGCGAAAACGCTCGACGAGATGCAGCGCATCGTCGTCAACGACTACGTCAATTCCGGTCTTGCGATCACCTTCATGACGCTCACGGTGGTGGTCATCGTGTTCGGCATTCGTGCCGCACTCAAGGCACGCGCGATCGCCACGCCGACCGCTCAGGAGACACCGTACGTCGCCCTTGCCGAGGCGGCCCGGTGAGCGCCCCGGCTTCTGCATCGGCCATCGGCGCCACGCTGCGCGGCGCGTGGCGCCACGCCGTGCAGGTCGCCCGCCTGATCATCGGCGTGCCCGACTATGACACCTACGTCGAGCACCTGCGGCGCTTTCATCCGGAGCGCACGCCGATGACCTACGAGGAGTTTTTCGTCGAACGCCAGAACGCGCGCTACCGCGGTGGCGGCGGACGCTGCTGCTGAGGCCCGCGCGCGTTCCCTGCGCGCGTGTCGTTGCCGACGCCCTATTGCGTAGTGGTCTCTCGCGCAGCCTCCAGACTGGCTGCAGCGGAGGCTTGGCAATGTTCTCGACGGTGGCAACGCTGTGGTGGCCGGATGAGCGACGCGGCGTCGCCTGCCGCGCCCTCGGCAAGGTGAAACGCGTCGTGCGCGTGGCGTCGCCGGATTCGGTCGGACGTTCGTGAGCGCCGTCACAGCTGCGCGAAGCATTCTGTTGAATCGCGATGATGCGGCAGGTGCGCCCCTTGCGATGCAGTGTCCCCGGGCCATAATCCCCGTGCAAACCGCAGCCTGCGGTTGGGCGGAGTGTGCAAGCGTGAACGATGAGGTCGGGGATCTGGCGGAGCGACTCGCGCGAGAAGGCTACGGCGAGGCCGGTTCACTGCGCGAGTTGCTGCCGCTGGTCTATTCAGACCTCAAGCGGATCGCGCATTTCCAGTTGCTCAGACACGTGCGTGGCTCGACGATGTCGACCACCGTGCTCGTGCACGAAACCTGGGCGCGCCTTGCCGGTGCGTCGGCGCGCGCGCCGATCGAGCGCGAGCACTTCGTCTCGCTGTGCGCGCGCGTCATGCGCCAGGTGGTCATCGACCATGCGCGTGCGTCATCGGCAGAGAAGCGCGGTGGCGGCGCGGTGCACGTCGAGTTGCAGGACGCCGCGGCGACGGCCGAAGCGCCGGCGCATTCGCTGGTGGTGCTCGCCGAGGCGCTCGAGTCGTTGCAGGATGCCGACCCGCGGCTTGCGCGACTGGTCGAGCAGCACTGGTTGATCGGGCTCGAAGTCGAAGAACTTGCCGAGATCCATCATTTTTCTCTGCGCACGGCGCAACGCGAACTCAAGCGCGCACGCGCCTGGCTTGCCGAGTTGCTGCTGCCGTGAGCGTGCGGCTCGGCAGTGCCGAGTTCCACGCGCTCGACGCGCTGTTGCAGCACGCCCTTGATCTGGACACCGATGCAAGAGCCCGCTGGCTGCAGAGTATCGAGAAGGATCAGCCGCACCGGGCTGCGCGCCTGCGCGGCATGCTCAGCGCGGCTGAAGACGAACAGAGTGACTGCCTCGAACGCATGCTCGACGAATCACTCTGGGCAGCACTCGCCGGTGATTCGGCGAGCGGCCAGCGCTTCGGATCATGGCGCGCCATCGCGACACTCGCACACGGAGGCATGGCTCAGGTGTTGCTCGCCGAGCGCGCCGACGGCGCCTTCGTTGCACGCGCTGCGATCAAATGCCTGTGGCCCGGCCTGGCATCGCCGGCGCTGGTCGCACGCTTCGAGCAGGAGCGGCAGATCCTCGCACGCCTCGACGACGCGCGCATTGCGCGCCTGCTTGACGGCGGCGTGCGCGACGATGGCGTACCGTGGCTGGCGCTCGAGTATGTGGACGGCACCTCGATCGATGTGCACTGCGATACCTTGCGGCTCGACGTCGATGCACGAATCGCGCTGTGGTTCGACGTGGCGGCTGCGGTGGCCACCGCTCACCGCCACCTGGTCGTCCATCGCGACCTCAAACCATCGAACATTCTGGTCAGCCGCGAAGGTGCCGTGAAGCTGCTTGATTTCGGCATCGCGAAACTGCTCGATCCTGGTGATTTCCCGCATGCGTCGCCACCCACGCTGCAGGAAGGTCGCGCATTGACACGCTGCTATGCCAGCCCCGAGCAGTTGCGCGGCGAGAGCGTGACGACGTCCAGCGATGTCTATCAGCTCGGGCTGCTGCTGTATGAGCTCGCCACCGGCGTGCAACCGTTCCGCAGCGGCACCGCGGTGATGCAGGAGAAGAACATCCTCGAGATGGAACCTCCGCTCGCTTCGCAGGTGGTTGCAGCCGGCGCAGACGCCGATCAGCGCGCCCATACGCGCGCTGCAACGAGCGCGCGGCTGGCACGGCGCCTGCGCGGTGATCTGGACGCCATCCTGGCCACGTCGCTGGCTAAACCGGTGCAGGCACGCTATGTATCGGTGGATGCGCTCTGTGCAGACCTTGTGCGCTGGCGGCGATCCGAGCCGATCCATGCGCGCCGCAGCTCGACGTTGCGGCGCGTCGGCAAGTGGTTGCGACGCAATGCGCTGGCAGCCGCCACTGTCTGTATCGTTGTTGCGATTTCGACCGCCTATGCAGTCAACACACGCCTGCAGTCGATTGCCGTTGCGGAGCAAGCCGAGCGCAGTCGCGTGGTCGGCGAATACCTCGGCAGCTGGATGCAGCAGGCCGACCCCGGTCGCACCGCCGGACGTGATCTGACCGCCGGCGAAATGCTTGAAGACGGCCTCGAACGGGCGCGCCGCGACCTCCACGACCAGCCCGGCCTGCAAGCCGAGATATTCTCCACCGTCAGCGAGCTCCGTATCACCCGCGGCGAGTATGCGCTGGCCGAACCGGTGCTTCGCGAGGCCGACGCCATCTATCGGTCACTTGAAGACGTCAAACCGGATCAGCGCGGACGCAGTGCACAGGGTCTTGCCCTGCTGCTTCACCTTTCCGGGCGCTATGCGGAAGCCGAAAGAATGTCGTTCGATGCGGTCGGGCAACGCACGTCGGCACTCGGAGGACTGGCGCATGCGACGCTGTTCACGCGCCAGCAACTGGGCGACGTGCTGCATACGCGCGGGCGCTATCGGCAATCCATCGACACGCTGGAACGGGCACTTGCCGACGCGCGTGAAGGGCTCGGCACGGCCGATTCGCTGACCGCCAACATTGCACGCAACCTGGGTGACCTGTACCGCGATGTCGGTCGCAAGGACGACGCGATGGCGCAGTACAGCTACGCGATAGATGCATTGCGTGCAAGCCACGGTGAGCAACACAAGTATACGGTGATCGCGGAAATCGCTCTGGGTCGGCTCAAGCTCGAGAACGGCGATATCAAAGAGGCCGCAGCGATCCTCGAATCGGCAGTGCCGCGATACGCCAGAATCATGCACGTGCATGTTTCTGCGCTCACCTATTTTGATCGCCATCTGGCTCAGGTCGACGAAATGCGCGGCAACCTCGATGCGGCCGAGCAACGGCTCGGGCGCCTCGCCGATTCGATTGCGCACGAGTTTCGACCCGAGCATCTGTTGTTCGGTTACTTCGCGCTCGACCGGGCGTTCATTGCGCTCGCCCGCGATGATATGAGTGCTGCCAGCGGGTTCCTCGATACCGCCGCGCGAACGTTCGACTGGGTTCAACCTGACGGCCATCCGCGGCATGCTGAAATCCTGCTCGGGCGTGCGTTGATTGCACACGCACGCGCAGATCCCGCTGAGGTGACGAGGTTGCTCGATCAGGCAAAAGTGCTGGCGAGCCGCGAACTGGATCCAGCGCATGACTTGTTCGAGGCGCTGGCGCTGGCACGATCCGGCGATTGCGCCGGTGTCGGCCCTGCTGCGCCGAGCATGCCCGTACTGCGCGTATGCAGGGCGCTGCAAGCCAGTCAGCGGTAGAGCGAGACGTGCGTGTGTCGAGCATTGCTGCGCACGCACGTCTCGCGCGTTTCAGGTCGAAGTCTCGATGCGCGAGCGGCGCAGCGCTATCGCTACCGCGATCAGGGCGCCACCGACGACCACGCCAATCAGCAGGCTCGGTGTCGTCAGCAGGCCGAGCACATTGGCCGGCTCGATCAGGGTGAGCACGCCGCTGTTGCCGGCGGCACCTGCCTCACGGATGCGATCGCCCAGATCGAGATTGTCGCCCTGCAGCCAGGCACCCGGGACAATGCCGAACAGCAGGCGGAAGACAATGTCGTTGAGCATCACCGAGTGCTTCAACGACGGCGCACCGAGCATGCCGAGCCAGCTGTTGGCGATCAGCGCGAAGATCGGTACCAGCACGGCCCACAGGAACGGCTTGCTGCGTGCGAAGGCAGACCAGAACATGAGCCAGCCGACCGTCGGCAGCGCCCACAATGCGTCTACCGGGATCGTGATCAACATGCGTCCGAGCAGTCCGAGCGGATGCGACGCTCCGATCGCAGGCAAGGCATTGATGCCGTTTACCGCAGCCCACAGGCAGATGAGCACGAGCAGCACCACATAGGCCAGCGTCGCCACTACCAGCGAGATGATCGGAGCGAGCAGTAGCGCTGCAGCGACTTTCGACAGCACCGTGCTGGTGTCCGATACCGGCAGCGATTTCCAGAACAGCACACTGCGGTCGCGGCGATCGTCGTAGAGTGATCCGAGCAGGTAGAAGAACAGCACGAAGAACAGCGGGATGCACAGGATCGCGGCGAGTGCGAAATAGGCAACGTCGAGTCCGCTGCCGGCCTGGGCAATGTCGCCGGCGCTGAGGCGTTCGGCAATCCTGTCCCACGGGATGCCACCCTGGATGTTGACGCGTGAGCCGACGACCTCGGCGGAAATGATGCCGAATATGGTCAGCGCCAGCATGACCCCACTGGCCCAGATCGGGGTCCACAGGAATCCACCGCGATGCTCCCAGTATTCGCGCTTGACCAGCCACCCCATCGTGTTCATGCGTAGGTTCCTTTCATCGTGGCGACGAACAGATCGGCGATGCTCGGCTTGTGCAGTTCGCCGAGTTCGGCGAGCCGGGAGCGATCGACGCCGTCGAACAGGAAGATCGACTTGCCGAAGATCTGGCGTTCATTGAGCGGCTGCAGGGCACGCGCGAGCTCGGCCTTGTCCGGATTCACCATGACCTCCGAATAGCGTTCGCCGATCTCTTCCATCGACGCATTGAGCGCGATCTTGCCGTCGCGGATGAAGATCAGGTCGGTGAGGATGTGTTCCACTTCCTCGACCTGGTGGGTGGTCACGATGATCGTCTTGTTCTCGTCGAAATAATCCGACAGCAGGCTCTCGTAGAAAGTCTTGCGATAGAGGATGTCGAGGCCGAGGGTCGGCTCGTCGAGCACGAGAATGCGAGCATCGATCGCCATCACCAGGGCCAGGTGCAACTGCACGATCATGCCTTTGGACAGTTCGCGAACGCGCATGGTCTTGCGCAGTTTGGTGTTGGCGAGGAACGCCTCGCACTTCTCGCGCGAGAAGCGCGGATGTACGCCGGCGACGAAATCGATCGCCTCGCCGACGCGCAGCCAGCGCGGCAATACGGCGACGTCGGCAATGAAGCAGACCTGCTCCATCAGCTGCGGTCGCTGCGTGCGCGGATTGAAGCCGAGCACGCTGAGTTCGCCGTCGAACTCGCTGAGCCCGAGGATTGCCTTCAGGGCGGTGGTCTTGCCGGCACCGTTGGGGCCGATCAGGCCCACGATGCGGCCTGATTCGATGCTGAAGTCGATGTGGTCGAGCGCGACTGTCTTGCCGAAGCGCTTGCTCAACTGACGTGCCTCGATGACTGCGCTCATTTCGTTGCTCCCTGACGCTTCGCCGCCGCTTCGAGCAGATCCTCGATGCTGATGCCCATGCGCTCGAGCCGCGCAAAGAGGTTCGGCCATTCCTCATTGAGGAAGTGTTCGCGTTCCGATCTCAACAGCGCGCTGTGCGCACCTTCGCTGACGTACATGCCCAGTCCCCTTCGTTTTTCCACCAGGTTCTCGTCGACGAGCTCCTGATATGCCTTGGATACGGTGATCGGATTGATCTGGAAGTCGGCCGCGACCTGACGTACGGAAGGCAGCGCGTCCCCCTGTTTGAGCACGCCATCGAGGATCATCGCCACCACGCGGTCGCGCAGTTGGCGGTAGATCGGCGTGCTGTCATTCCAGGCCGTCGTCATGGTTCAGTCCTTGCTTGCTCTGGGCAGGGTCTTGCCGAAGGAATAGTAGGGCATGTCCAGACGGGCCCGCGGCAGCAGGTCGGCGATCGCGTCGGACGCGGCGCTGCTGGAAGCGAGCGACTCGCCGTCATCGGGCGTCTGGCTTGCGGCGAGCAGTTCCGCGGCGCTGGGGCGGACTTCGACCGTTGGCATCATCTGCATTTCGGCCCGCGCGCTGACAACGATGGTCGGTAGCATCGGGATCTGCTCGCTGACGATCGCAGAGGGCTGCGGCGCCACTGCGGACGGCGAGCTGCGATCGACGGCGAACATGCCAAGCGCGACGGCGAGCGAGACGGATGCGAAAACAAGCACGAGGCGGGACAGGCGGTTCATGATGACCTCCTTGAGGTCGGTTGATGAAGTAGTGTTGTAGCTAACTATAACACCTAAACTGACCCTGTCAAGCGCCTGCATGCGGCCGATTGCGTCCGACCGGCACGAAATGGCGTATTTGCGTGCAGAATCGCCATTCGTGATTTCCCCTGATCGAGGTCCAGCCATGCGCAACGTCCTTCTCTCCCTGCTGTTGCTCGGCAGCACCGCTAACGCTTTTGCCTGTGGCGACTTGCTCAACGCACAGTTCCGTCCGCTCGCTGGCAAGGAGCCGGTTGACCTGTGCAAGACCTACGGCGGCAAGGTCCTGCTGGTAGTCAACACGGCGAGCAAGTGCGGATTCACGCCGCAATACGACGCCCTCGAAAAACTCGATGCGACATACAAGGATCGCGGCTTCGCCGTGCTCGGTTTCCCGTCCAACGACTTCATGGGTCAGGAGCCCGGCACCGAGGCGGAGATCAAGGAGTTCTGCACGCTGACCTATGGCGTCAAGTTCGCCATGTTCGAGAAGGTCGAGGTCAAGAAGGGCAAGGCGAATCCGTTCTACGACAAGCTTGCCAGTGGAGCGCAGGGCCGTTACCCCGGATGGAACTTCCACAAGTACCTGATCGATCGTGACGGCAACGTCGTCGCCGACTTCCCCAGCAAGGTCAAGCCCGATGATGCGGCGCTGGTCGAAAAAATCGAAGCGCTGCTGGCGGCGTCACCCGTGACTGCTGCGGCACGTTGACCCCTCATCATTTCCCACGCTCTTTGCTGCTCCCGCGCAGGGAGCTCAGCGAGCTCATCGAGTTGAACCGGCAACTCCGCCGATCCGATCGCGAGTCAGATGCGGGCGGCGCCTGGAGCAAGACAGGAGACGCGAAACCAGCTCCTGCAACCCGCCACGTACTTGACTACTCCCCGCCGTCGAACTGACCATCTCCGCCACTGAAGTCACCCGCAACCGGCGAGAGTATGACCGCCGGAAATCGGCCAGAAGCGGACGCAACAAGCTTAGATTTCTCTCCATCATCCGAATACCCGACACACGCTCGAAAACAGGCTGCCGGCGAGTGAC
>JBBSOU010000115.1:0-10824 GCA_038259445.1 Lysobacterales bacterium
ATTGCGGCGATTCCCCGTGCGGATGCGCGATGCGCTCGACCGCAATCGGCGTGGATGGCGCGGATGCCAGTGCGGCCATCGGAGCCGACGCATCGACGCGCGTCGCCGGTGCCGCGCAGGCACACAGGCAGGCCGATGCGAACATCAACACGGCACTGCGCGCGCGCACCCGCGCGTTGTTCCGTTGAATCACGTTGCGAACAACCATTCGATCATTTCCGGGCGTACCTTTCTGCAGCACACGGTAAGACGCAACGATGACAGTTGCGTCTCATGTGAGCTCGCGTTCGACTGCCGTGCATGGTGGCTGCTTATCGATTGCCCTTTCGTGAACGCCGCGACGCGCCGATGTCGCCACGGCACAGGTGTCGCGCGCTGCTGTCGTGGGAAGCGCCGACAGGCGCGATGCCTTTGCGACAACCATGCCTGATTCGAGGATCGTGCCGAACAGCATCGTGGCTGCGCCACTTCCCACGATGTTGCGATGATTCTACGCGCGCAGTTCCGCCTCGCTTTGCTGTCGTGGTAAGCGCCGCCAGGCGCGATGATTTTCGTGATCGTGGCGACGGGCATCACGGCGGAAGCCCTGTGGGAGCGACTTCAGTCGCGATCGAACTGTCTAACGACCCATCACGCACTCTTGCTCCAACGCAATTCGGCCACGCCGGGCGGTGGCTGGAAGCTGTCGGCGCGCGCATCGGGCCAGAAGCGCTGGAACACCGCGTGCGCGGCGGTCTGCTCGAGAAGTTCTCCGGGACGCACGAACGAGTACAGCGTGGCCAGCGAGCGCACCTCGTTGCCGCTGACGCGTCGCACGATGTGTTCGGGTCCGAGTTCACCGGGGTGCTGCAATCCCGCTGCGGCAATCAACTCTTTTAGCGCGCGTAGCGTGCCTTCGTGGAAGTTCTTCACGCGCTCGGCCTTGTCGGTCACATCGAGCGTGCGCCAGCGCGTCTTGTCCTGGGTGGCGATACCGGTCGGACAATGATCGGTGTGGCAACTCTGTGACTGGATGCAACCGAGCGCGAACATGAAACCGCGCGCGGCATTGCACCAGTCGGCGCCGAGCGCGAGCGTGCGCGCGACATCGAAGCCGGTGATGATCTTGCCGGCCGCGCCGATGCGGATCTCGCTGCGCAGGTTGAGCCCGACCAGCGTGTTGTGCACGAGCATCAGTGCTTCGCGCAGCGGCGCGCCGACATGGTCGGCGAATTCCATCGGAGCCGCACCCGTGCCGCCTTCGCCACCATCGACGACGATGAAATCCGGACGGATGCCGGTGACCAGCATCGCCTTGGCGATGCCGAACCATTCCCACGGATGCCCGATCGCCAGCTTGAAACCGACCGGCTTGCCGCCCGACAGTTCGCGCAGTTTCGCGACGAACTGCAGCAGGCCCTGCGGCGAATCGAAAGCGGAATGGCGTGCCGGTGAAATGCAATCCTCGCCTTGCGGCACACCACGCGTCTCGGCGATCTCGCGCGTCACCTTGGCACCCGGCAACATGCCGCCATGGCCTGGCTTGGCGCCTTGCGAAAGCTTGATCTCGATCATCTTTACCTGCGGCAGCAGCGCGCGCTCGACGAACTTCGCTTCACTGAAAGTGCCAGCACGCTCACAGGCGCCGAAGTAACCGGAGCCGAGCTCCCAGACGATGTCGCCACCGTTCTCGCGATGGTAGACCGACAGCGATCCTTCGCCGGTGTCGTGGTAGAAGCCGCCGCGACGCGCGCCCTCGTTGAGCGCGCGGATGGCGTTCGGCGACAACGAACCGAAACTCATCGCCGAAATGTTGAACACGCTCGCCGAGTAAGGCTGGCGGCATTGCGAGCCGCCGATCGGCACGCGGAAATCGTGGTGCTCGATCTGGCTCGGCATCATCGAGTGGTTGATCCACTCGTAGTTGTTCGCATAGACATTGCGCTCGGTGCCGAACGGCCGCGTCTCGAGCGCACGCTTGGCGCGCTGGTAGACGATCGCGCGCTGGTCGTGCGAGAACGGCACCTCGTCGTCGTCGGCCTCGACAATGTACTGGCGCATCATCGGCCGCACGGCCTCGAACAGGTAGCGCGCATGCGCGAGGATCGGGAAGTTGCGCCGCAGCGTCTTGCGCGTC
Organism: Lysobacterales bacterium; assembly: GCA_038259445.1. Taxonomy (GTDB): domain Bacteria; phylum Pseudomonadota; class Gammaproteobacteria; order Xanthomonadales; family Rhodanobacteraceae; genus Dokdonella. The sequence continues at coordinate 2,117 of JBBSOU010000115.1, forward strand.
TGTGCCATGTCCCAGCTGCCGATCGCCGTGAACACCGCGCCAATCACCGCGACCCAGCGCCATTCCCAGCCGTCATTCCAGAAAATGACGCCGATCACGAGCGCGATGACGACCGTGACGAACAGCCAGTAACGTGTCGGCAGCAGTGAATTCAAGGGCGAAGTTCCGGCGTGGAAGGACGTCGGAAGCATAGCGCACGGCGAAGCCGGCACTGGTCAACAGTGTCTGCAGGGAAGTACAGGTTGGAGCCGCCGAGGAACCCTTCCATGTCGAATACCTCAACCGTTTGCCATGCGCCGTCGTGCCAGCGATAGCCCATCGTGCGAACGCCGATCCACTCCGCCAGTCGCGCTGGACGGGCAAAGCTGCCGCGCATGCCCAGCCGCGAGAAGAACCGCTCTTTCAGGAACGCCTCGTAGCTCTGCCCCGTCGCGCTTTCGATCACGAGCGCGGCAGCATCAAAGCCCAGATTCGAATACTCGAATCGTTTGCCCGGCAGGAAACTTGGCGTCGGTGCATGTTTTGCCGCCACCCGCAGCAATGACGGGGTCGTGCGCACTTCGTCGCTGGCAAAGAACGGTTCAAAGAACTCGTAGTCCGCGGGCAGACCATTGCTGTGGGAAACCAGTTGCCGAACGGTGGTCTGTGCGTGCGGGTACTCGGGCACGTACTGCGTCACCGCTGCATCGGGATCTATCCGGCCTTCTTGCACAAGCCACCAGATACCCGCGGCAGTAAACGTCTTCGTCAGGGATGCGCCGTCAGATGGCGTATCCGGCGCAAAGGCAAGTCCGGCGGACCTGTTTGCCATGCCGAAACCGCGTTGATGGACAACGCGTCCATTTCTTGAAAGGACTATCGCGCCGCTGAACTGGTTCGCAGCCGTCAGCGGCATCACCAGGGCATCAACCCGCGTCGCGAGGGATTGATGCACACTCATGGTGGCGCAGCCCGGAAGCACAGCCGAGACCGCTGTCAGCAACAGTAGCGCCACGCATCGGGTCAAGCCGTCGACTGGACGGATCAGAAGTACAGGAAAACGGGACGCGAGCCTGGCTGCCATTCGATCTCGCAATTTTTGAGTGGCTGATCACCCACGTTCTTTCAGCCCGCGCCAATGTTCTCCCATTTTTCAGCACAAATACAGAAAGACCTTTAGCAAGCGCGCGTGCGAACGGTGGAATAGCAGCAGGACACGAAAAACGCGGGCAAACCGCGATACGTTTGCTGGCCATGGTCGACTGGCGGCGCAGGCGGCAAGCGCGCAAACGATGAATGCGGAAATTGTCGGTGTCCCGGTTGTCTGTGCAGCGCAAAATGGACCCGGAGGAGAGCTTGTGCTGCCGGGGAATAATCGAAGATCGGGATCACGGTGGCTTTTCATGCTGTGCGAGTTCCGCGAAAGCCGAGTGGGCATTCCCGCGCGACGCCATCGCTCACCCAAGGTTGGCTAGCGCACAGACCCGTGGCCGCGTGCCGGGGCACCCTTACGGGCTGTTTCCAGTCGAATATCCAGCATGTCCAAGATGAGAGCGGCAGTATTCATCGAGCGCGGTCGCATTGAGCTCGCCGACAAGCCCATCCCGGATGTCGGCCCCAACGATGCCCTGTTGCGGATCACCACCACCACCATTTGCGGCACCGATATCCACATCCTCAAGGGCGAATATCCGGTCGCGCAGGGCTTGACGGTCGGCCACGAGCCGGTCGGGGTGATCGAAAAGCTCGGCAGCGCGGTCACTGGCTACAAGGAAGGTCAGCGCGTCATTGCCGGCGCCATATGTCCGAACTTCAACTCCTACGCGGCGCAGGACGGCGTGGCGTCGCAGGACGGCAGTTACCTGATCGGCAGCGGTCGCTGCGGCGGCCACGGCTACAAGGCCACGGCCGGATGGCGCTTCGGCAATCTGATCGATGGCACTCAGGCGGAGTACGTGCTCGTACCTGACGCGCAAGGAAACCTTGCGCCAATCCCTGACGGCCTGAGCGACGAACAGGTGCTGATGTGTCCGGACATCATGTCCACCGGCTTCAAGGGCGCCGAGAACGCCAATATCCGCATCGGTGATGTCGTGGCGATCTTCGCGCAGGGTCCGATTGGCCTGTGCGCGACGGCTGGCGCACGCCTGCAGGGCGCATCCACGATCATCGTCATCGACGGCAACGACCATCGTCTCGGCATTGCCAGGCAGATGGGCGCGGACGTGACGCTGAACTTCAACACCTGCGATGTCGTGGACGAGGTGATGAAGCTCACCGCTGGCCGCGGCGTCGACGCGTCGATCGAGGCGCTCGGTACGCAGGGGACCTTCGAGTCGGCACTGCGTGTCCTCAAACCCGGCGGCACACTGTCGAGCCTCGGTGTCTATTCAAACGATCTGACCATTCCGCTTGATGCCTTTGCTGCCGGCCTCGGCGATCACAGGATCAACACGGCACTGTGCCCCGGCGGCAAGGAGCGCATGCGTCGGCTGATGAACATCGTGGCCTCGGGGCGTGCCGATTTCGGCGCTTTGGTGACCCATCACTTCGTGCTCGACGACATCGTCGCTGCCTACGACCTGTTCGCAAACCAGCGCGACGGCGTGTTGAAGGTGGCGATCACGCCGCATTGATACGCTGCCCCTCCACCCAGGGAAAAAACAGCAGGTGCGGAAAATGCCCGGCGACGATGCATTGCCCACTTCGATCCATGGCCTGACCGAGGCGGATGCGCGACACCGGTTGGCTACCGAGGGCTACAACGAGCTGCCTCGCTCCGACCGTCGCTCGCCTCTGCGCATCGTCAGCGAAGTGCTGCGCGAGCCGATGCTGGCCTTGCTTCTGGTGGGCGGCACGATCTATCTCGTCCTCGGTGACCTGACCGAAGCGCTGATCCTGCTGGCGTTCGCAACCCTGTCGGTGGTCATCACGGTCGTGCAGGAATCGCGCACCGAGCGCGTCATGGAGGCGTTGCGTGATCTCACCAGTCCCCGCGCGCTGGTGATCCGCGACGGCAAGCAGACACGTATCGCCGGCCGCGAGGTGGTGCGAGGCGACATCATCATGCTCGCCGAGGGCGACCGCGTGCCGGCAGACGCGGTACTCGTGCAGGGCCACGATCTGCAGACCGACGAGTCGCTGCTGACCGGCGAGTCGGTGCCCGTGCGCAAGGTCGCGCGCGGCGACGGCGTGGCGGCGCAGCCGCCAAGGCCCGGCGGCGATGATCTGCCCTATGTGTTCTCGGCATCACTGGTGGTGCGCGGCACCGGCATTGCCGAAGTGATCGCAATCGGCGCGCTCAGTGAAATCGGCAAGATCGGCCATTCGTTGCGCGCGCTCGATTCCGGACCGACGCGGTTGCAGCAGCAGACCCGTCGCGCGGTGCGTGGCTTCGCCATCGTCGGCGTGGCGGTCAGCATGCTGGCGGTACTGCTCTACGGCACGCTGCGTGGCGGCTGGCTCGATGCGCTGCTGGCCGGCATAGCACTGGGCATGGCGATGCTGCCCGAAGAGTTCCCGGTCGTGCTGACCGTGTTCATGGCGATGGGCGCCTGGCGCATTTCGCGCGCGCGCGTGCTGACCCGCCGGAGCGAAACAGGGGTCAGAGTACCTTTTTTGGAATTTCCCGGGCTCAATCGGAGCCTCACCCCTGTTCTGCGATTTTGGATATTCCTCGGGGATATCTGAAATAGTACTCTGACCCCTGTTTCGACCCCTGTTTCGAATCGATCCCAGGAGCATCGATGGAAGATCTCATCAGGCATTCCATACGTGCATGCATTGCATGCGTCGCCGTGCTCGTGACTGGCGCAGACACCGCTCGCGCACAGGCCCTAATCGTGGAGTCCGGTGGCGGTGATCGACTGTCGCTTGGCGTCGGCGAAGCACATCCGCTCACATCCGATTCGACTGGCGCTGTCGCCCAGCTCAAGCTCATTGAACATCCTGGCTATCGCACGCCATTGCACGTGCACGACCAGACGGACGAGAGTTTCTATGTCCTGCAGGGGGTTCTCACCTTCCACGCAAACGGCAAGTCATCCATCCTCAAGGCGGGCGACTATGTGTTCATACCGCGCGGAACACCGCATGCACAAGGCAACCAGACCGAAACCGCGGTGACCTTGCTGACGACGTTGGCGCCCGCGCAGTTCGCGTCGTTCTTCAGCGAACGCGCGGAGCTCGTCAAGACGACGCCACCGAACCATGCCGACTATCCATCGCAGATGCGAGAGCTCGGAAAGCGGCACGATATCCGGCTGGTCGGTCCATCGCCTTTCTGAGATCCGGGAAAGAGGGGTCAGATTGATTTACCCGAGGTGCGCGGCAGACGGACGGCTGCGTCAAGGAAGCACCGTCGGAGGAAAGGTGTTCGCCCTGGCAGCAAGAACGACCACGAAACTCGGCGCGACTCGATCGAGCCGCGCTTCCCTCCGTTGGGCGATATCAACAAAAGCAACCAAAGGCGTACGCGCGTATCGCCTAAGTTCACCCGACCCCGCGCCGCAGCGAAGCGGAGGCGTGGGGGTCGGGTGCAACGCCTTGTTAGGCATCGCTGCCGTAAATAAAGCCTGCCCACTTTTTCTCGATTGCGCTCTAAGCGAATTGTGCACGCGGGAGCGGACGGTAGGTGCACACCCAAGCGTATTCGATCCAGCAACGTTTGCCTACGCAGACCCAGTACGGAACACGCTTGCATTTTCGATCGTAACCGGGCGGCACCGTGGAAGGCCCTCCTGGAACGTTCTCTGCTGCGGTGAATGGCGATCCGGGACCAATCGAATCATTTTCGAAATCGGGCATCGAGCCAGGCTCGTCGACGACACCGTTGTAGCCGAGATTGTCTACAGCTCCCGATAGTCGCGGATGAGCGTCCTGACATTCGCATGAGCTTAAGGAGCGTACGCAGCGTTCCCCAACTGGACAGCAGCAAGTCGCGTCGCCGTCGCGACTCGTACAGCTTGATCCACAGCCCGCGCCTCCGACCGCACGCGCTTTGGCACTAACTACTCCTGCTCGCATAGCGGATATTGCCTTGACACGGGCGTTGGCTTCAACGAGGAGAGTCACCTGATCGGACTTCTCATCCGTGAAAGCGGCGACTACAGCAGAGCGCGGGTACTCAATGTAACTGGTGCCGTCACGAGTTTCGCTTACACAGATGGTTGCCTTATCAACAGCGCAAATGTATCCAAGAACGGTTACCGTGTCCTTGTCAGTACTAGCCAGTGCCGCAGCTAGGGGGTCTGGCTGAATTTTGTCGACGTCTATGGTTTTCATTTCGTTTCTCGTGTTTGTTGCGGTTGAAACACATGCCTAACGCGCCACTAGGCTGCGCGCGAGCGCCGCAACGCGAAGGCAGCCAGCAGACCGGCGAGCAGGATCAGCATCGGCGTGGAGTGACTGGGCAACGGCACCGCCGCTTGGCCGAAAATTTCGCGAGTGGCGAAGAAAACATCGCCGGGATCATCGATCGTGAGCTTGCGGCCGAAGTAGAGTCGCGTGCCGTCTGCCGATAGCGAGGAGCGCGTTTCCGAAGCGCTGGAGTTGATGGCAGGATTGTCGATGCGCACCGGCGCCGACCACGGCGAACTGGTGTTCGGTCGCGACGCGACGTGGATGTCCTGGTCAAACGGAGTTGCGCCAGCGCGGTTCGAGCTGAACACGATCTCGAGGCCATTGGGGCGCACGTTCGGCATGCGGTCGTCGGAAGCGCTGGACAGTTCGCTCACGCGCACGCCCGGCCCGAAGCTGCCGTCGTTGGCCCGCTGGCTCATGTAGATGTCCTGGCCCTGGCTGTCGGCATAGCCGTTGCTCGAGAAGAACAGAAACGTACCCTCGGTCGTCGTCACCAGCGAAGGGCTGAATTCAGCGCCCGCGGTGTTCGGGCCAGCCGGGAAGCAGCCGAGGTTGACCGGCGTCGTCCACGAGTTGGCCGCAGTTTCCGCGCTGAGGAACATGTCGCCGGCAGACGGGCCGCCCGTTGGCGGCGGCGGCGGCGTGTCGCCGGCAAAGCAGTCGAAGTAGGTCGGCGTCGTTTGCACAGCGGTGACCTGCACCGAGCTGACGAACAGCAGCTGGTTGCCGGGCAGCGGCGTCGGGCAGTAATCGAACTCGCCTGTATTCACCGGCGGCGCCAGGTTCTCGGGCGTGCCCCAAGCCGACTGCTGCGTGGCGCGGAACGCCCGCCAGATGTCCTGCTTGCCTTGTCCGCCGGCGCGGTTGGAGGCGATATACAGGGCCAGCCCATCCGGTCGCTCGATCGGACAGCCTTCTGCAGACGCCGTGTTGATTCCCGCGGCCGGCTGCGGGTCGCCCCAGGCGCCGACGGTCTGCGCATTGGCAACGCCTGCGCCGAGCATGAAGAGGGGAATGATCGTCGGAACAAATCTGAGGGGTCGATTCATGGCGGTTCCTTGTTGGTGTGGTCGGTCCGACCCGTGCCTGTGTGTCGTCCCGCTGGCGGTAACGACGAACAAAGGCGATACGGAATCACGGCAAGCCCGCATCCCACTGCGCTGCGCCGGCTAGCCCGCCGAGACTGCGCCGGCAAGCGCTGTGGAACCTGATCACCCGATGGGAGATCCTGATGATGGCGTGATGAATTTGTGCGTAGACCTTCAGGATCGCGAAAGCAGCTCGTCGGGCGAGCGCGCAATCCCATGGCTGTCTGGGATAAAGTCCGCGATGCCAAGGCAGTCCCGTTTTCAGGTGGGCGATGAGGTGGCGGCCCGCGCAGAACAGTCCTGACATCCGAAATGGACTGCAGATTTCCCAGCCATTCCCGTTTCTGAGGCCGGACGCCGTGGACAACGAGGCAAAGTGTCGATACCTCGCATTCGATGCGATCGAGATCGATCTCGTCGGTCGGCGCGTGAATGTCGCAGGCACCGAGACCGCGCTCGAGCCAAAGGTTTTCGACGTACTCGTGTTGCTCGTGCGGACGCCGGGAAAGGCGTTCGGGCGCGACGAAATCCTCGACGCCGTCTGGGGCCATCGTCATATCACGCCGAGCGTGCTCAACCGGGTCATCCTGCGCATCCGCCATGTGTTGCAGGACAGCGCGAGCAGGCTGCACACGCTGTACGGCATCGGTTACCGATTCGACGGCGACGTGCGATTTTCCCCGGACCGCAGCAACACAATGGCGAGCGCGCCGAACGCTGCTGACGCGTTTCACGCGGCCGCGCCGAAGGGTGCGAAGCTGCCGGACACTCCCGCGGGGTCCGCGCAGGTCGGCACTGCGCCGGTCGCGGCGAACGGATCCTTGTCATCGTCGCCAAGCGCACGCGATCGCGATGTTCTGAACAAGCCTTCCCATGCCGGGATGCTGGTGCTGCTGCTCGCAGCGCTCGCGTTAGCCGTCCTCATGTGGTCGTGGCCACAATCGCCGGCGCCGGCTGCGACTGCCGCGCCCATGCCGATCAAGGGCCGCGGCATTGCCGTGCTGCCTTTGCTCAACAACGGCGTCGAGGCCGGCCAGCAATTTCTTTCAGACGGAATCTCCGAAAACCTGATCAACACACTTTCGCAACTGGAAGGTCTCAAGGTCATCAGCCGCAGTTCCTCGTTCCGATTCCGCGAGAGCAAGGAAGACAGCAAGACCATCGGCGAAAAACTCGGCGTCGCCCATCTGATCGAAGGCAGCGTGCAACGCATCGGCGACGACGTACGCATCAACATCCAGCTGATTCGCAGCGCCGACGGCAGTACCGTCTGGACGCAGCGTTTCGATCGTGCCTACGACGATTTGTTCGTCCTGCAGGACGAGATCACGCTGGCCGTCGCCGCTGCGCTGCAGGTCAAGCTGCTGCACAGCCTGCCCGGCGCGGTCGAGACCGGGCACCCCGCCAGCGGCAACCTTCAAGCCTACGAGGCGTATCTGCAGGGCACCTACTACATGGGCGAGGGCAACGCCCGCAAGGCCCTCGAGCACTTCGAACGGGCGACCCAGCTCGATCCGGGCTACGCGCAAGCGTGGTCATGGCTGGCAGCGCAGCGCACCAATCTCGCCAGGTGGGAATTGACCGGCGATGCGGAGCGCGCAGCGTACGAGCAGGCGCGCAAGGACATCGACACGGCATTGCGGCTACAGCCCAACTTCGGTCACGCGCATGCGATCCTTGCAAAGTGGTTGAGCGTCGCCGAGCACGACTGGGACGGCGCGCTCGTGGAATTCCGCATCGCCCTGCCGCTGGTTCCGGACACCGACCCCACGCATGGGGCGGTGAGCTTCCTGCTGGCCACGTTGGGGCGCGTGAACGAAGCCATCGCCGAGCGCCGCAAGGCCATCGAGGGCGACCCGCTGTCCGCATACGGCCGCGTCCATCTGGCCGAGTTGCTGGCCAGCGTTGGTCGGCTGGACGAAGCCGAAGCCAGCTTGCAAGAGGCCGTCGATCTCGAACCGAATCAGGCCGGATGGGTTGCCGGCAAACGCATTCTGCTGGCCAGTCTGCGCGGCGACGCGCTGACGACGCGGGCGTTGACGCAGACACAGGTCGGCTGGCCCGATCGCGATCTGGCGCTGGCGCTGCAGATCGGCACCGACCGTACCGCGGCCGATGCAGCGCTGCAACGCCTCATCGAAACCGACGGGAAGAGCCAGAAGGGTGTCGCCTATCAGATCGCCCGCGTCTATGCACTGCGCGGCGACGCGGACAAAACCTTCGAATGGCTGCAGCTTGACTGGAGCCGTGGCGACACCGGCGTGCATGTCGCGCTGTTCG
>JBBSOU010000116.1:0-10710 GCA_038259445.1 Lysobacterales bacterium
GTGCTGCCCTCGCTCGATGCGATCAACAGCCGTCTGCGCGTGCGCCTCGGCGAAGCACTGGCCACGGTCAGCCAGGACTCGCTGCCACTGGAGAAGGTGGCGACCAAGAATCTCGATGCGCTCAGGGCGTATTCGCTGGGCAGTCGCAACTATGTACGCGGTCGCTTCAACGAAGCGCTTGAGCTTTTCCGGCAAGCGCTGTCGATTGATCCGGAATTTGCTTCCGTGAACATGCGCATCGCCACCCTCAACGCGAGCGCGGCGAGGCAATCGGACGCGCAGCGGGCGTTCGAGGCAGCCTTGGCCAATCGCAGTCGACTCGCGCCGCGCGACATCCTGTATGCCGAAGCGTTCCTGGCGACGTTGGGCATGTCCAAGGACGCGTTCACGAAGTGGGGAGTGCTCACCGAGACGTACCCCGATTATTTCGCGGCGTCGGGTGGCTACGCGTACTCGGCATGGCGAGACGCGAACCGGTTCGACAAGGCGATCGTGGCGGTAGCCGAGTCGTCGGCGTCGACGAAAAACCCGATGCCGTTGCCGGCCAAGCATCTGCTCGGCATCCTTTATCTCGCCAACGATCGTTACGTCGATGCGCAACGCGTGTTCATCGATGCCGAGGCCAGCGGCTTGAGCTTTACCCAATATCACGCAGCATCTTTTGCAGCGCAACGCCGCTTCGACCAAGCCAGCCTAGTGATTGCAAAAACGCCAATGATCGCGGCGGCCGACAATCCGGCGGCCAGCGGTACACGCACGATGTTCGAAGCCAGCTTCCTCATCGACCAGGGCAAACCCGACGACGCGGTCGCACTACTGGACCGGCAGCGCGCCGAACTGGAGGGCGGCAACGTTCTCGCCGGTATCTTCGGCGCGGCGCTGCTCGGCATCGGTCAGCAAGCCAACCCTGTCGACAATGCTCAACGCCTGGCATTGCTCGAGCGCGCGGTGACCGAGACCAGGGAAGAGCGCGCGCGTGCACTCGAAGCCGATCGTCCTGCGCTCGACGCGCGACTCGGTTTTCTCGCCTATCTGGCCGCGCGTGGGGCGCATCTCGCCTTGGCGCAGGAGGCGTTGCTGGCGACACAGGGGAATACGCATGTGGCGTATTCGACAGCCTACAAATTGTACGTGACTGCAGAAGCGGAAATCGCGCGCAAGCAAGGCGACGCGCAGGAGGCGATCCGGAAGCTCACGGGGTTGCTCGATGGCAGCGAGCTGTACGTGACGCGCGTTGCGCTGAGCGAAGCCTATGTCGACGCGCAGATGGACAGCAATGCGCTCGACGAGGCGGTGTGGATCAGCACTCACCGCGGGCGCGCGTATGCGGAATCGAACGGCACCAGTCTGCTTACGCCGTTCAACGTCGAGCAGTCCAACCTTGCGCTACTGCGGGCTGCAGAACTTTCGCACGCGCGTGGAGACGCCAAGAAGGCAGATGAGCACCTCGCGCAGTTCCGCAGCGCATGGCCGTGATTCAATCGGTGCGTCCGTAGTTGATGCGCATGAAAGGAACGATCAGGCAGACGTGATCGCTGACGCTGGTGTCGGAAAGAGCTTTGTGTGCTGCAGCAAGCGTCGGCTTGTCGGCGAGCTTTCCCGGCTTGAGATTCGCCGGATCCAGCGCCGCGATAGATGCGTCAGTGACGCCGATTTCCTTCAATGCACCAGCCGGATCCTTTTCGAAGCGGTCTCGGTAGTCGTCGTCGGTTGACAACCGCTGCAACAATTGCAGTTCATTTTCCTTCGGTAGACGTTGGTCGCTCATGGCTGTTCCCCCCGTACAGCAACAGTGGATGCACGCGGCAAAATGCATCCGCCGCGGCGAAAATTGCCCGGTAGACTGCGCGCTGTCATCCACGCCTCGTCCAGAGCGCGGCTAGGCTACCAGAACCGATTCAGGATAGAAGCCGATGCAGCTGCGTCGTTGTGCACACCTGGTGGTCGAGCCGCGCGAACGTCTCGACTTCGATCTCGGCCGGCTGCTTTCCGGCGAGTCCGGGCTCTTGCACGTCCGCGAATGGGTGGCACTGGCTGCACACGTCGATGGCGAGATCGTGATCGATGCGGAACAGCTGCGCGTACTTGGCGCGTTGTCGCCGCAGACCTGGGTGGACCACGACGTGCTGTTGGCAGAGCACGCGCGTGCGTCGATCGACGCCTTGCTCGAACACGGATTGCTGCTGACCGATGACGATGCCGGCCACCATGTCGAATGGCGCGCGCGCGATACCGATGTTCGTGACAGCCACTGGCTTGGACTGTCGGCGGTCACGCACCGGCACACGCGATGGCGCGCGATCGATACCGCCGAAGCCGAACGCCGCTTCGGTCGGGAAACCGATCTTCCGTTTCTCGAGCGCCTCGGACCGCCCGAGCCGGCCGTGTGCGAGCGCGCAGGATCGGACGAACGCATTGTGCTCGAACGCCCACAGGATTCGGCACTCGAGGCGCTGATCCGTCGCCGCGTGACATGCCGCAACTACGACCGCACGCGCGCGGTTTCCGCCGAAGATTTCGCCACCGTGATGTATCGCGCATTCGGTGCGCGCGCGGTCAGTGACGAGCCGGGAATCCGCGTAATCAAGCGCGCCGCGCCATCCGCTGGTGGCCTGCATCCGACCGAGGCGTACGTGCTGGTGCAGAACGTCGAGGGTGTACAGGCCGGGCTCTATCACTACCACCCGATCGACCACGCGCTCGAACCGCTTGGCGATCTCGCCACGGCGGATACCGCTGCGATCGCGCTCGGCATGGTCGCGGGACAGGCGCATTTCAAGCACGCGCATGTCGTCATCGCGCTCGCCAGTCGCTTCCGTCGCACGTTCTGGAAGTACCGCCATCATGCCAAGGCTCATCGCGCCGTGGTGCTCGATGCAGGGCACTTGTCGCAGACGATGTACCTCGCCGCGACCGAGCAGGGTCTGGCTGCGTTCATCACCGCGGCAGTCAACGAGGTCGACATCGAAACCCTGTTTGGCCTCGACCCGATGCGCGAGGGGGTGCTCGCCGTGTGCGGGTTCGGCTGGCGCGGAGATCTCATCGACGAAGTCGAATTCGATCCGCTCGGCGAAGTGTGGCCGCGCGCTTAGTACGTGCATGCTGTCACAGGAAACGCCCTCAGGCGTGCTGCTGTTCGTCACGCTGCAGGCGGGTTAGAGCACTGGATCGAAGAGCGCACCAGAATTCAGTTCGCGCAACGTGCCCAAAGGCATCACGCCTGACGGCGTTTCCCACGACAGCTTGCGAAGCTGCGGCGATTTCGGTGCGTGCAGATTCGACATTGCGACGCACGGCAGCGTAACGAAGTGCGTTGCGCCAGATCGCGCTTCCCTTGAGCATCGCGTGCCGTCGAGGTCATGAGGTTCAAGCAAAAACCACTCACTCGTCGCCGTCGAATGGCAGCCGTGAAATCCGCAGCATGCGAATAGATCGAGACGAGCCGAACGGGATCATCGATGACGGCCCCGCGAGGTCTGCTGGTGATGCTGTTCCTGTTCGTGTTGGTGGACGTTGCTACGACGACGGGCGCGACGCCGCCTGCCAGCGCGCCAGATCGTCAGGCGAGTCGAGATCGAAGGCGAGCTGTTCGGCGTCGACGACATCGACCAACGCGTCCGGCATGCGCAGGAGTTCGCGGGCGCCGTGATCGGCGGCGGTGTCGTGCAGGGCGTCGAACCAGCGGCGTGGCACCAGTGCCGGTACACCGATCGTGCCTGCGTAGCCACTGGCCACGGCGCGCTCGGGATCGATGCGCCAGCGCGATACAAGCAAACGCAGATGTGCGGCGTCCAGGGCGGGTTGGTCGGTCAACACGATCAGCGCGCCAGCGCATGCCGCGTCGAGCGCTGCGAGCCCGCAACGCAGGGTCGCCGACATGCCGAGCGCGGCATCGCTGCAGACAACCGGGCGGCAGTCGACGTCGCGCAGTTCTTGCAGCAGCGCGTCGTCACCGTCAGCAACAACCACGATGACCTCGCGCGGCGCGGTTTCCAGCAGCAGACGCACCGCTCGATGCAGCAGCGCTTCGCCATCGATGCGCAACCGTTGCTTCGGTGTACCGAGGCGTCGCGATTTTCCTGCAGCGAGCACGATTCCTGTGTGCACAAGCTGCACCTGCTCAGGCATGCGCGTCGTGGGTCAGGTAGTTCTGCAACTGCGCAATGATCGACAGTGCGGTCGACTCCGGCCCTTCGCCCCCCAGACGCAGTCCGGCCGGCGCGTACAGGCGCGGCTCAAGTTGCGTGGCGACGATGTCGCCGAGCGTGCCGAGCAGCGCATCGCGCCGTTCCGGTGAGCCGAGCAGGCCGATGTAGCCCATGCCCGCCGCAGCGAGATGGCGAAGGTAGGCGGCATCGATCTGGAAATCGTGGCTGCCGACGATCGCGGCATCGAAGTGCGAACCGGCGATCAGGGCCGGCAGGTCATCGGTGCCGATGCGGTGCACGCGATCGACCGACACCGCATCGATCTGGGACAGACCGCGCGCACGGACTTCGACCACTTCCACATACCAGCCAAGCAGGCGCGCGATCCGGCTCAGCGCCGTGCTCTCGGGGCCGGCGCCAAGCAACACGACGCGCGGCGGCGGCGCGAACGCGAGGCTGACGTGTCGATCGAAGGTGAGCGGTGCGGCGCAGGGATGTCCGCCGTCGTCGAACGCGAACACATGCGCGCCGGTGCGTGCTTCGCCGCGGCCGAGATCGCGGCGGTCCATTTCGTCACGGGCCAGACCGAGCCGCAGGCGCAGCCAGGCACTGCTTGCACAGGCACTGACGATCGCGTCGCGCAGGGCAGAGGCTTCGACCGGCAACGGCAGGATCAGCACCTGCACGGTGTGTCGATGGTCGCCATTCGTGTGCGCCTCGGCGGCGGTTTCTTCGCCGACGTCGATGGTCACGGCGTGCGCGCGTCCGTCCTCGAACACGCGCTGCGCGGCGTGTTCGAGTTGGCCTTCGAGCGCACCACCGGTCAACGTGCCGGCGCAGATGCCGTTGCCATCGAGCAGGGCCATTGAGCCGCGCACGCGCTGCACCGGACCGGCGGTGGCGACCACGATGGCAAGTGCCGTGCTCCGCTGCTCTTCGGCGCGCGCACGTGCGGCATCGGCGACGGCGCGCAGGGCGCCATACGACGGAACCACGGGTGGCAAGGCGGAGAGTGCGGACACGCGCGAGACCGTTGGGCAGGCAAACATGGCAAGTGTAGCGCGCGGCAGGCGTAGCACGGGGCAGTCCGGAGGCCGCGATAGCCCGAATCCGCGGTTGTCGTCACGAACTCTGGACAGGACCGTCCATGCGACCTCCGGCGATCATCCGGCGTCGAAGCGTCGGTACTGGATCGCCTCGGAAAGATGAACGTCCTGCACCGGATCGCTGCCGGCGAGGTCGGCGATCGTGCGGGCAACTCGGATTACGCGGTGGTAGGCGCGCGCCGACAGGCCAAGTTTCTCGACCGCGCGATCGAGCAAGGCATGCTCGTGGTCACCAAGTACGCAATCGCGTTCGGTCTCGCGATTGCTGAGCCATGCGTTCGGCTTGCCGGAGCGCGCCAGCTGGCGTTCCCTTGCAGCGTGCACGCGCGCCCTGACCTGTGCCGAACACTCGCCGGATGCGGACTGGCGCAGTTCGGTGTGATTGACGCGCGGCATCTCGAGCTTGAGGTCGATGCGGTCGAGCAAGGGTCCGGAAATGCGCGCACGGTAGCGCTGGATCTGGTCCGGTGTGCAGCGGCAGCGGCCGTCGCTGTCGCCGGCGTAACCGCACGGGCAGGGGTTCATCGCGGCGACCAGCTGAAAGCGCGCCGGGAACTCGGCCTGGCGCGCCGCTCGCGAAATGATGATGCGACCGGACTCGATCGGCTCGCGCAGCACTTCAAGCACACGTCGCTCGAACTCGGGCAGCTCGTCGAGGAACAATACCCCGTGATGGGCAAGCGATACCTCACCGGGCCGCGGCACCGAGCCGCCACCGACCAGTGCGACTGCGGAGGCGGTGTGATGCGGGGCGCGAAACGCGCGCTTCTTCCAGTCGGCCAGATCGGTGCCGAAACCAGCCACCGAACGCACCGCGGCGAGTTCGAGTGCTTCGTGCTCGGCCAGCGGCGGCATGATGCCGGGCAGGCGCGACGCGAGCATTGTCTTGCCGGTGCCGGGTGGTCCGACCAGCAGCAGATTGTGCGCGCCAGCGGCGGCGATCTCGAGCGCGCGGCGTGCATGCGCCTGGCCGCGTACGTCACGCATGTCAGGCGCATTGACGTCGTCGGGCACTGCCGGCGCCTGCTGTGCGACCGGCAGCTCGATACGACCGCGCAGATGTGCGCAGACTTCGAGCAGGTTTTCAGCGCTGCGCACGTCGGCGCCGCTGACCAGCGCGGCTTCGGCAGCATTCTCGCGCGGCACGATCACGCCGCGACCGGCGCGGGTCGCGCGCAGCACCGCCGGCAGCACGCCGTTGACGCCGCGCAGTTCCCCGGACAAGGCGAGTTCGCCGACGAACTCGTAGCGCGTGAGCGGTTCGCGCGGCAGGCTGCCGTTGGCGGCGAGGATGCCGAGCGCAATCGGCAGGTCGAAACGGCCACCGTCCTTGGGCAGGTCGGCCGGCGCCAGGCCGACCGTCACCTTGCGCTGCGGATAGTCGAGTTGCGCATTGATGATCGCCGCGCGCACGCGGTCACGCGCTTCACGCACCGCGGTCTCGGGCAAGCCGACGATCGAAGTGCTCGGCAGCCCGCCGGACAGATGCACTTCGCAGGTCACGAGCGGCGCCGAAACACCTTCCTGGGCGCGGCTGTAGACGACGGCGAGGCTCATGGTCGGTGTCGCTCACCGACCGCGATGGTCAGTGGCGCGGCGTGCTCGACACGCCGGCTTCGAGTGCGGCGACCTGGCGCTCGAGTTCCTCGATCTTCTCGCGTGTGCGTAAAAGCACGCAGCGCTGCACGTCGAACTCTTCGCGCGTAACCAGATCGAGCGACTGCAAACCGGACTGCAAGGCGGCGCGGAAATTGGCAGCGAGATCATCGCGGGCGTCCTTGATGCCGGGGGGAACCAGGCCGGCCAGGCGCTGGGCAAGTTCATCGATGCTGCGTACGTTGATCATGGTGCACCTCAGGGGGAAACACGTCGTTGGATAATACGACTGGAAGTCGTCATTGCTGGCGTGCAGGTTGCCGCATTGCCGTGATGGCGGCGATGGTCCGGCCGCGCCGACGCGGATACGTCGACGTGGCCGGTTGCGGATCCCTGCGTGCATCCCTGCCTGCATCCCTGCGCGCGTCCCAGCGCCTGCGTCTGCGTTGTTGCCGACGGGCTCTCCCTCCGCAACAAAGTCTAGGCATGGCACATGACATGCGCAGTGGACGAATTCGGAAATGCGTGTAGGAAATTTCCTACACGCCCTGCCGCCCGGTATAGTCGGCGCGGCCGCAGCAGGAGACGACGCGCGCATGAAAATGGTCATGGCAATCATCAAGCCGTTCAAGCTCGACGACGTGCGCGAGGCACTGTCGGACATCGGCGTTCAGGGCATCACGGTCACCGAGGTCAAGGGCTTCGGTCGCCAGAAGGGTCACACCGAACTCTACCGTGGCGCGGAATACGTGGTCGACTTCCTGCCCAAAATCAAGATCGAGATCGCCATCGCCGAGGACCAGCTTGAGCGCGTCGTCGACGCGCTCGTGCAGAGCGCCAACACCGGCAAGATCGGCGACGGCAAGATCTTCGTCTGGCAACTCGACCAGGTCGTGCGCATTCGTACGGGTGAGCTGGATGGGGATGCGTTGTAGTTTCTCGCCAGCAACCTTGGCACTGCACTCGAGCGAGCCGCTAGATCTACCTGCGCACGCTTGGGTTCGAACGGAGCGCATTTTACGAGTGCGATGACCAGCTGACTCATTGAGCTCCCGCGTTGCGCATCGCCTCGGCATGCGCTGTTGCCTCCGCGAGCTGGGTGTCGGTGAGGCGCGCAGCAACGATGGTCATCGCGCGGTCGAGCGATGTCAGTGTGTTCTGGGTGTCGAGGTGCCGAGCCAGGAGAAGATGTGCATACGCCTGTGTATCGTCATGAGGCAGAATCGTGTTCAGTGGCCAACTCTGCTGGCAATGGCGGTCATCGGTCATCATCTCCATGCATCCTGACTGCATGGCGGCAAGACCATGCAGCTGCGCGGCTTCGGCGTCACCTCTCGCGATCGCTTCCGCGAGAAACTGCGGAGCGCGATCGCGCCAAGCGCGCCACGCATCGATATTGAGGTAGGGGCTTCCGTGCAGTTGCGGGCTCTGGGCATAGGCGCGTTGGGCCTGTTGTGCCCCGAGGTCGACAGCCCGTTTCAGCGCAGTCGCGGCGTCCGACGCGTCCAGCGAAACCCCGTCGCATTGCGAATCGGAAGGCAACGAAGCGGGGTTCAGTTCCCCGTGACCGTGGCCGACGATCACGGGATTCTTCCAGCGCGCCAGCTTCGCGCACCCGGTCATGAGTTCGAACCTGTCCCATGCCATGAGCGCTTCGCGCGTTCTTGTTTGCGTTTCAGGCTGGGATGGCTGCCGATGTTCAGCAACTCTCGGCTCCCGCAAAGCCGGACCTTGCAAAGTCGCCGTGGACGCGTTTTGGGCTGCGTCCGAATCTTTACGCGGCTCGCTTGAGCGCAAATGCCAAACGCCCACTCCTGCAATCACGGCAAGTACGAGAAGCGTGCCAAGACGGCGGCCTGAGACGTTCTTCATCATTACCACAATGCCGCACCGATGCAGGAGGAAAGATCATCGCGTGCATTCTCGAAACGGGGGCTTTCACGTGCGACGAGTACCGCCAACGTGGCCCTCCCTGCCTCGTCGAGTTGTGCGGGATACCACGCAGCCCTGTTCTCGGGAAGCAGACCCTTCGATCGCGCCAACCCGGCGTAAAGCGCTGCGCGGACCAGATCCTTCTCGACCAGATTGGCGAGCTCGCTGGTTCCTGGGAAAGAAAACCCCTTGTCAACGCCACCAGAGTACGCATCCGCGAGAAGCGGCAGCACGTCCTTGTTGCCCAGCGCGTAGGCGCGAAGGGCGAGAGGCACGGCTTCGTCGCGCCATCTCGCAGCCCAGATGAACCAAGCATCGGAGAGAAATGGTGGCGCGAAGGCGCGCGGGAAGCCGGCAAAGCACGCCATGGCTTCGGGGTCACCACGACCAACAGCGAGAAGGAGCCATTCTCCGCGGTCCTCAATCATTCGGTCCGTTGCGCCTTCACAAACCACTTGGAGGAACTCGGAACGTTGCTCCAGTTCGACAATCACACGGGCAACATGATCGAGGTCGACGTCTTTAACCTGCGTTCGCAGCAATTTGAGATTGAGTGCGATCGATTCTTGAAAAGTTTTGCTACGCATGCACAGCTGCAAATCCGCGACGAGCCGCAAAGCTGCGGCGTTGTCGCCCGCCCTGGCGCGCGCGGCGAGGTCGTCGTGGATCTTCGAAAGTGGTGTCCCGTTGGGCGGCAGTGGGGCGCTCGCGACCGCCATACTGGCGGATGTCGAAACGCGCGCGGGGCGCGGCTTGTCGATCGGCGCGGGCGCAGGCGCAGGCCCGGTCGCGATGTCGACGGCAGTCGTTGCCGTGCGCTCGTCGCGACCGAGCAAGTACCAGCCGATCGCGAGCGCACCAACGAGCACGCCGATGGCAACCACGGGGCGAAGCTGCATGCCCGGACATCCTGTTCGTGGGGAGCAGCCCGATCATAACCGCGCATTGGAAAAAAACTCCAACAGGTGTGCCGGAATCAGCGCAGCAGGATCCAGATCGCCAGCACCAAGAACAATGCCGCCGCCGTGATGCGCGCGGCGCGCAGTGGCAGTCGGTTGGCGAAGCGTGCGCCGAGCCAGACCACCGGCACGTTGGCCAGCAACATGCCAGCGGTGGTGCCGACCACGACCTGCCACAACGGTTCGTATTGTGCGGCGAGCACGACCGTCGCGATCTGCGTCTTGTCGCCCATCTCGGCGATGAAGAACGCGATCAGGGTGGCGACGAACACGCCGTGACCTCGTGCGACGGCCGCGGATTCGTCATCGATCTTGTCGGGTATCAGTGTCCATGCGGCGATCGCGATGAACGACAGTGCGACGATCCACTTCAACGTCTGCGGCGAGAACCAGCCGGCGACCAGCGAACCGAACACGCCGGCGAGCGCGTGGTTGAGCAAGGTGGCGACGAGGATGCCGACGCAGATCGGCAGCGGCCGGCGATATTTCGCGGCCAGGATCAGTGACAGCAACTGGGTCTTGTCGCCGATCTCGGCGATGGCCACGGCGGCGGTGGAAATCAGCAGGGTTTGCACGAATGCTCCGCTGGGCCGGGGAAAGAAAGACGCGATGATCCACGCGCAACGCCCCGGCCCGGGATCGATGCGGTGAACCAGCGGTCTTGCCGAACTCCATTCGATCGCGATGACCGATTGGACCTGTGCGCGCCATGGCGTGATCGCCAAGCATGTTGACGCGAACCTCGCGACGTCTCGCCGCGACCAGCTACTCCCCGTTGGAGCGCGGGCAGTTTAGCAGCAGGGAATGGCTTGTGCGGGATCTGCACGCTCCGACCAGCCCCCATCCGTCGCTGCGCGCCACCTTCCCCCGCTGCGCAGGGGAAGGGAAAAGCATCGCCAGCCAAGTGTTGCGCGAGCCGTTGCTTGTCCTTCCCCTGCGCAGCGGGGGAAGGTGGCGCGCAGCGACGGA
>JBBSOU010000117.1:0-10691 GCA_038259445.1 Lysobacterales bacterium
CGCGCGGTGATGCGCTGCGCCAGCTGGCGCAATTCAGGCCGCGCCAGCATGTCGCGCAACTCAGGCTGGCCAAGCAGGATGATCTGCAGCAGCTTCTGCGTCGGCGTTTCCAGATTGGTCAACAGGCGGACCTGCTCGAGCGCATCAAGCGACAGGTTCTGTGCCTCGTCGACGATCAGCACCACGCGCAAGCCCTGCGCATAGGCATCGAGCAGATAGGTATTGAGCGTGTCGGTGAGCCCCTTGAGGCTGCCCTGCTTGCCGCTGATGTCGAGCTTGAGCTCCTCGCACACCGTCTCGATCAGCTCGACCGGCGACAGTTTCGGATTGAGCAGCAGGGCGACCCGCGTGTTCTCGGGCAACTGCTCCAGCAGCAGCCGGCTCAGCGTCGTCTTGCCGGTGCCGACCTCGCCGGTGAGCTGCACGAAGCCGCCGCCACCGCCCTTGCCGACACCGTACAAAAGATGCGCGAGCGCGTCCCGGTGACGCTCGGACAGGAACACATAGCGCGGGTCCGGCGTGATCGAAAACGGAGCCTCGCGCAGGCCGAAATACTCGAGATACATCCGCCTACTTTACCTGACCTGAGCCATTGCGCTGATCGCGGCAACCGCCGCACACGCTTCGCACGCCTGCAGCGCCGGAAGATGTGCGGCTTCAGCCCGGGCGTGCGGCTGCCGTGGCATGCCATTTCAGCCGATCGATCCATTGCTGGTTGGCCCGCTGTGCGTAGCGGGGCAGTCGACGGATGTGCACCAGCGATTCGCGCGCGAGGCGCTGGGCGGATTCGCCCTCGCCCCACTCGAGCAGCGCATCGGCATACCGCGCACGCGCCTCGTAACCGACGAAATACCCGACCAGCGCGTCGAACTCGACCCGCGCCCGCTCACGCTCGTTGGCAGCCACCAGTGCGCGCGCATACAGCAAATGTCCGTTCGGCGATTTGTAGCCGGGCTGTTCGCGGATCAACCTATCCAGCAGTTCGATCGCCGCTACCGCCTCGCCGTTGTCGAGCAAGGCGGCGGCCAGGCGTACCTGCAGGTCCGGGTTGTCGCCATGCTGCCCGCTTGCACAGGCACGAAATTGTGCGACCGCATCCGTTGCACGTCCTGCTGCGGCAAGCGCATCCGCATAGCGAAGGCGGTGGTCCAGCGTCGGTGAATGCTCCAGCGCCTCGTAGGATTCGCGCAATTCACGGCCGGGGTCGAGCCGCGCACGAATGCCGCTGGCCACGCGCCGGGCACCGCGATGATGACGCATCGACGGCAACCAGATCGCTAACGCGTAGACCACGCTGCCGAGCAACGGGAAGCCGAACAACGCGTAAAGCCAGTAGCGATCCTGCCCGCTGCGCACGGCATGCACGGCGAAGAACGCCGCAATGACGAGGTGCAGGCCAATTCCGACGATGGGCACCGACGTTCCTTTCGATGGGCTGCGCGGATTCTGTTTGCACGCAGGCGGATTGTCCATGCCCCGCGCGAAACCGGCGCACAGGTTCATGCCTGCCATGCAAACAGGCGTGACGGCTCGACATCAGCGCTGAAGCGAATTTCCCCCTCGGCGCGCATGCCGATACGTTCGAGCACCGTGATCGACGCCGTGTTGGCCGGCGAAACGATCGCAACGATGCGTTCGAGCGCGAGTGTCGCTCGTGCATGCTCGAGGACCGCTTGCGCAGCCTCGACGGCGAAGCCGCGACCCCGCCACGCCGGCAGCAGGGCGTAACCGAGGTCGACATCCTCGAGCGCGTCACGCTTGAGCAACCCACAGATGCCAACGGGCTCGCCGCTTTCGTCGAGGTCGACGCGGTAGAGGCCGAAGCCATGCGCGCGGTAGCTTGCCAACGGACCGTCACGCAGATAGTCCCCCGCCTGTTCGAGCGTTCGCACGCCACGATCGCCAATGTGTTCGATGAAGTCTGCGTCGGTGAGCAGCTTGAGCATGAAGACATCGTCATCGAGGGTCAGTTGCCGCAATGACAGACGTCCGGTATTGATGATGGCCATACGGCGATTGTATGGTGCCGCGCAAGCGCCTTCATGCGTGCAGACCGCACACGAGTCGAGACGTTCGTTCGCTGTTGTGGCTTGTGCCGTGGTGGCTGCGCGGGGCTTGGCCTCTCTCCCTTTCGTTGGGGGTACGGCCAGACGCATTGCTGTTCGGTGAGTGCCTGTGCGCCTCACGCTGCGCCTTCGCATTTTCACGGGCCGATTCGGCGCGCGCTCGCCCGGCTTCCCACGAACGCGGCATCGCTTCCCAGGACAGCGGATCGTCCGGGATCGCGATAGGTGTCGAACAGCATCACGGCTGTCGCCGTTTCCTGCGGTGAATCAACGACGCATCACCCACGCATCATCGCCGCACCAACGACGCACCAAGACGCATCACCTGCGCACCAACCAGGCATCCACGTCGTACCGGCCACACCACGCCAGTGCCATCGCGCAAGCGAGAGTGATCAGGCGCAACGCATTCCGGCCAAGCCGCTACGCCGCCACCCCGTAACTGCGCAGCAGTGCATCGGGCGAAGGTTCGCGACCACGGAACTCGACGAACGATTCAAGTGCCGGTCGCGAGCCGCCGACGGCGAGGATTGCCTTGCGGTAGGCCGCGCCAATCTCGCGATTGAACACGCCTTCCTGCTCGAATCGATCAAACGCATCGGCGGACAGCACTTCGGCCCACAGGTAGCTGTAGTAACCGGCGCCATAGCCGCCGGCGAAGATGTGCGTGAACGCGTGCGGAAAGCGGTGCCATTCCGGAGGAGTCAGCACGGCCACCTCGCGGCGTACTTCATCAAGAATCTCGAGCGTGCGCGCGCCGTGCGCGGGATCGAACTCGCGGTGCAGGCGGAAATCGAACAGGCCGAACTCGAGTTGACGGACCAGGAACAGACCCGACTGGAAATTGCGTGCCGCCTGCATGCGCTCGAACAGCGCCTGCGGAAGGTGCTCGCCGGTTTGCCAGTGGCGCGCGATAAGGTCGAGGCCTTCGCGGCTCCAGGCAAAGTTTTCCATGAACTGGCTCGGCAGTTCGACCGCGTCCCACTCGACGCCGCTGATGCCCGACACGCCGGCGACGTCGACCTCGGTCAGCAGGTGATGCAGGCCGTGGCCGAATTCGTGGAACAGCGTGATGACATCGTCGTGGGTCAGCAGCGACGGCGTGGACTCGGTTGGCGGTGCGAAGTTGCAGGTCAGGAATGCGACTGGCAACTGCACGCCACCGGCATGTCGATAGCGCGTCGTGCAGACATCCATCCATGCACCGCCGCGCTTGCCGGTGCGCGCATACAGATCGACATACGCGCCGGCGATGACCGCACCATTGGCGTCCAGCAGATCGTAGTAGCGTGCATCGTCATGCCAGACGTCTACATGGTCGCGCGCCTGGAAGCGTGCGCCCAGCACGCGCTCGACCACCGCGAACAGACCATCCATGACTGCCGGCAACGGGAAATACGGTTTGAGTTCTTCCTCGCTCAGCGCGTACTTCGCCGTGCGCAGTTTTTCCGACGCGTAGGCGACGTCCCACGGCTGCAGGTCGTCGATACCGAGTTCGTCGCGTGCGAACGCGCGCAGCTCGGCGAGGTCCCTCTCGGCCATCGGCCGCGCTTTGGCGACGAAATCGCGCAGGAAGGCGATGACCTTGTCCGACGACGGCGCCATTTTCGTCGCCAGTGATTCGTCGGCGGTATTGGCGAAGCCGAGCAGCTGCGCCGATTCGTGGCGCAGCGCCATGATCTTCTCGATGCGCGCGGTGTTGTCGTACTTGCCCTCGTGCGAGTTCTCCGACGCGCGCGTGCCGTAGGCGCGATACACGCGTGCGCGCAGCGCGCGGTCATCGGCGTAGGTCAGAACGGCCTGCACACTCGGCTGCTTGAGCGTGACCAGCCAGCCATCGAGTTGCTTTTCCTTCGCATAGGCCTGCAACACATCGAGGCCCGACGGCGGAATGCCGGCGACCGCGCGTGCGTCGGCGAGGTGCTCGCTCCACGCATCGGTCGCATCGAGCACGGCCTCCTCGAATTCGGTGGAAAGCTTGGCCAGATCGGAGGAGATCTCGCGAAAGCGCGAACGCGCCGGTTCCTCGAGGGCGACACCGGAAAGCTCGAAATCGCGCAGTTCGTGTTCGACCACGGTGCGCGCGGCACGCGGCAGGCCGGCGAAACCGGGCGACACCGCGACCGCCTTGACCGCCGCGTACAGTTCGCGGTTCTGCCCGAGCGCGGTGTTGAACTCGACGATCTTGTCCTGTGCCGCGGAATACGCCTTGCGCAGTTCCTCGGAATCCTTGACCCCGTGCAGGTGGCCGACGGGCGACCATGCGCGCGAAAGGCGGTCATCGAGCCGCTCGGCGACGTCAATCACGTTCTCGAACGTGCGCGCAGCGCTCGAGCCGAGCAGGGCGTCGATGCCGGCCTGGTACTCGGCGAGGATCGTGTCGATCGCCGGTTCGACGTGTTCGGGGCGGATGGCAGAGAAGCGCGGCAGGCGATCGGTTTCGAGCAGTGGATTGGTCATGCGGGGGTTCCTCGACGATATCGTGAAGTTGGCGCGCGGAAGGCGCAAAATCAAGGCCGACCGTCCCGGCCTTGCGAGCATCGATCGCGTGGAGCCTGTTCCTGCCAGCGAAACCCTG
This sequence comes from Lysobacterales bacterium, assembly GCA_038259445.1. GTDB lineage: Bacteria > Pseudomonadota > Gammaproteobacteria > Xanthomonadales > Rhodanobacteraceae > Dokdonella. Next base: position 4,645 of record JBBSOU010000117.1, read on the forward strand.
CGCGCGCTCGCGCTGTTCCGGCATCTCGACGATGCCGCGCTGACCGAACTGGAAAGCGAGCTGCAATGGTTCGCGCTGCCGGGCGGCGCGCCGCTGTTCGAGCAGGGCGATGCGAGCGATGCATTGTATGTGCTCAAGAGCGGCAGCGTCGGCGCGTTCCGCAATGATGCCAACGGCCACCCACAACTGATTGGCGTCGTTGCCGCTGGCGAAACGGTCGGCGAAGTCGGCCTGATCGTCGACTTGCCGCGCAATGCCAGCGTGCGCGCGTTGCGTGATTCGGAGCTGTTGCGGCTGTCGCGTGCCGCGTTCGAGAAGCTCGTGCATCGCCATCCGCAGGCGATGCTCGATACCGCGCGCATCGCCGTGCAGCGCATGGCCAGTACGCGCGACTCGACCACGATAAGCTCGGTGCCGCGCACGTTCGCGGTGATCCGCCACGATGCCGGTGTCGACACACAGCGTTTTGCCGAACGTCTCGTGCGCACGCTGTCAATCTTCGGCACCTGCGTGAAGGTCGATGACGCACTCGGTCGCGGCCAACTCAGTGGCTGGTACAGCGAGCTCGAAGCGCGTACGCAATTCGTCGTCTATGTCGCCGACAGCGACAGCGAATGGCAGGCGTTGTGCGTGCGCCAGGCCGATTGCCTGTTGCTGCTCGCGAATGCCGCCGACACGCCCGTTGCGTGGCCCGAAACGGCCTGCGCCGATGCCTCCAGTGCGCTGTCGCGACCGCGCCATCTCGTGCTGCTGCACGATGGCGAACTCGTGCAGGGCGCGGCCCGTCGCTGGCTCATCCAGACGCCCGACCTGCCGCACCACCATGTGCGCAATGCGGTCGATGTACGGCGTGTCGCGCGCCTGCTGATCGGTCGCAGCCTCGGCCTTGTGCTGTCGGGCGGCGGCGCGCGCGGCTTCGCGCAGATCGGCGTCGTGCGCGCGTTGCGTGAAGCGGGGCTCGAGATCGACTGCGTCGGTGGAACCAGCATCGGCGCGATCATCGGTGCCGGCGTCGCCCTGCAATGGAATGACGATGAGATGCTCGACAATTATCGACGCAACTTCGTCGCCGGCCGGCCGCTCGGCGACTACACGCTGCCGCTGGTGGCATTGACGCGCGGTCGTCGCGTCGCGCGTCTGCTGCGCGAGCAGTTCGGCGAGCGTGACATCACCGATCTCCCGCTGCCATTCTTCTGCTGCTCGTCGAACCTCAGCGAGGGCGTGCTGACCACGCATCGCCGCGGAGCACTGTGGCTGTGGTTGCGCGCGTCGTGCGCGATACCGGGCGTGCTGCCACCGGTCTGCCATCGCGGCCAGGTCTACGTCGATGGCGCGGTCATGAACAATCTGCCAACCGACATCATGCTGTCGCTGCAACCCGGTGCGATCGCCGCGATCGATATCGGCGCCGGCGATGCGCTGGTGGCCACGGTCGAAGAGCATTCGACACCGTCATGGTGGCGCCTGCTGCTCGAACGCGGCAGCGGCAAGCGACCCGGCATTCTCGACATCCTCGTGCGCTCCGGCATGGTCAACGCCGAACTCGCCAGCGCTGATCGCCGGCGCATCGCCAGCCTGCTGCTGTCACCGCCCGTACGCGACACCGGCCTGCTTGACTGGCATGCCTATGAGCGTACGGCCGACGCCGGCTACCACTACGCGCTGCGCGTCATCGGTGGGCAGAAGGACCGGCTGCTCGAGCAGGTGCCGCTGGGCGTGTAGGTGGATGCCCGGAGCGGTCAGGTACGAGCGACGATCGAAGACGACGCGGCCGTCGAGGATGCCGGCGCGGAGTATGCAAGAATCATCAGGCCCGTCGCCCTTCGGGGAGAAGTTGTACTCAGGGTCCGTGTAGTCCGAATCGCTGGATTCGCAGGAGACATCCATCAGCGAAATCGTGTTTCTGGTCGAGGACGCTGCCGAAGGTGGCTTCTTCGCGCGCGCTCGGTCACTCGATCTTCACCGAAGCCGACAGCTACTCGGAACTGCGCGAGCAGGTGCGCGATGCCGTGCAGTGCCATTTTGATGATGGCCAGCGACCGACACTCATCCGGCTTCACTATGTGAAGGATGAAGTGCTCGCCGCATGAAGCTCCCCCGCGACATGGATGCCGCGCAATTGATCCATCCCTGAAACGGATCGGCTATCGGGTCGTGCGCCAGACAGGCAGCCACATCCGGTTGCAATGTGATGCGCCCTCGCATGCGATCACGATTCCAGATCATCGGCCCCTGCGGGTCGGTACGCTCGCAGCAATCGTGGCCGACATTGCGAGCGTCCGAAATCTCGATCGAAGCGCCCTACTCGAGTTGCTGCTGGGCTGAGCGCGCATGGTCAACGCCGAACTGGCCAGCGCCGACCGCCGCCGCATCGACAGCCTGCTGCTGGCCCCACCGGTACGCGACACCGGCCTGCTCGACTGGCACGCCTACGAGCGCACGGCCGACGCCGGCTACCACTACGCGCTGCGCCTCATCGGCGGGCAGAAGGACCGGTTGCTCGAGCAGGTGCCGCTGGGCGTTTGGACAACGCCTGATGCCGCGTTGGTTCGCCGCGCGCCGTCCATGCAAATCGGGATGTGGTTCAGTTTCGACTCTCAACACGGTTTGCGCGCTGTGTTACGGTCGGGGGACGGGGGACGTGCTTTCAATCACTCTGATTTACGCACTTGGGGTTACACGATGACCATCAGAAACACCATCAGTGCGCTCGTGCTCGCATGCATGAGCGTGGCCGCGTTCGCGGCAGATCCACAGCAGCCAGCCAGCTGGAGCCGCTCGGCGACCACTCCCGACAGCATCGAGACACGCGCCTATCGGGCACTTGATCTCGTCCAGCTCGCCGAGGACGATGCATTCAATGAAGCGGCCGGCAAGCCGCCGCGTTTCGCGATCGCCAATGATGTTCTCGTCACGCCATTCAACGGCGGCACCTGGACCGAAGTCGGCGACCTCAGCATCTGGCAGTTCCGCGTCACCGGCAAGGAAACCGCCTCGTTCAATTTCGGCTTCACGCGCTACCGTCTGCCGGCGGGTGCCGAGCTTTTCATCTACGCCGGTGATCGCAGTTCGACTGCGGGTCCGTACACCGATATCAACAACAACGAGCACGACCAGCTGTGGACGCCGATCATTGCTTCTGCCGATGTCGTCGTCGAGCTCAACGTGCCGACTGCAAAGCGCGGTCAGGTCGTGCTCGAGCTGACCAAGGTCAACCAGGGTTACCGCGGCTTCGGCACTTCAGTGAAGGGCTATGCTTCGCTGGATCTCGATCTTCCTGGCGAAGGCAAGCAGTGCAAGTCCGAGAATGGCCGTTCCGGAAATTGCAATACCGACACCACGTGTCTGACGCCGGGCGATCCCTGGAACCTGCCGCGTCGCGCAGTCGGTGCCTATACGATTGCGGGCACCGATACATGTACCGGCTCGCTCGTCAACAACACCAACAACGATCGCAAGATGCTGTTCATGACCGCGACCCATTGTGGCGTGACCACAGGATCGGCGCCGAGCATGGTGGTTTACTGGAACTACGAGTCGCCGACCTGTCGGCGTCCCGGTTCATCGGCGAGCGGCGTTCCTGTTCCGCGCCCGAACACAACCAGCACCGGCGCAACGTTTCGCGCGGCGACGATCAACCCGTTCGGCGGCGGTGGTTGCACGGTCGGCACGCAGTGCTCGGACAACACCCTGGTCGAAATGATCCAGCCGGCCAATCCGGCATTCAATCTCTACTGGGCGGGTTGGGATCGGACGGCCGCCGCCGCAACCTGTTCCGCACCTGCTGACATCACGCAAACGACTGGATTGTGCGCCAGCATTCACCACCCGGGCGTCGATGAAAAGCGCATCACGTTCTCCGAACAGAATTTCATTTCGGGCAGTATTGCGTCGTCCAATGGCGTGCACTGGCGCGTGTTGTGGGATCCGACCATTCCGAACCTTCCGGCGTTCCCGGTCGGTGGCACGCTACCGCCGAGCGTGACCGAAGGCGGTTCTTCCGGTTCGCCGCTGTACAACGCGCAGCAGCGCCTGGTCGGCGTACTCAGCGGTGGGGCTTCGGCTTGCGGTGCGACCGGTGCCAGCCTGTCCGACGAGTACGGCAAGTTCACGCACGCCTGGGAAGGGCTCGGCTCGCCGACCACGCGCCTGCGTGACTGGCTTGATCCGGCCGCCACCGCGCCGAATTTCATCGATGGCATCGGCGCAGCCGGTTTTCAGCTCGCTCCGACACCGGCGACCGTGGGTGTTTGTGCAACTGTCGGCAGCGTCAACGTCGCCATCAACGTCACCGCCGACGCCGGCTTCACGACGCCGATCGCATTCACGGTCAGTGGCGCACCGACCGGCAGCACGGCCGCAGTATCGCCAAACCCGTTGACGCCGCCGGGCACGACCAATCTGACCGTCAGCAATCTCGCCGCCGCCACGCCGGGCAACTACAACGTGGTCGTGACCGGTACCGCCGGCGCCGACATCGTGCCGGTCACGGTTCCGTTTGGCCTCAGCACGGCGGCGCCAGGCGCACCGGTTCCAAGCCTGCCGATCAACGGCGCCACCGGCATCAGCAGCACGCCGACGCTGAGCTGGGCCGCAGGCACGCAAGCGGCGAGCTATCTGCTCGAAGTGGCGACTGACGTGGCCTTCACGACGATCGTCGTCAGCCAGACCGTGACCGGCACGAGCTACGCGATCACGACGCCGCTGACCGGTGCGACCAATTACTACTGGCGCGTCACGCCGAGCAATTTCTGCGGCGCCGGAGCGCAATCGACGGTGTCCCAGTTCCGCACGGCGCTCGCGCCGGGCCAGTGCGAGGTCGGCCAGACCACGACGACGCTGTTCAGCGACAACGTCGACGGTGGCATCAACGGCTGGACCACCACCGGCAGCGTCGGCACCAGCACCTGGGTGCGCAGCACCACGCAGCCGAATTCGGGCACGCACGCGTGGTATGCCAACGCGATTCCTGCGATCAGCGATCAGCGCCTGATCTCGCCATCGATCGTGCTGCCGGCTGACCAGAATCCGCTGACATTGAGCTTTGCCAACCGTCGCACGATGGAAACGAATACTGCGACCGGCTGCTATGACGGCGCGATCATCGAGGTATCGACCAATGGTTCCGCTTACACGCAGGTGCCAGGTTCGAGCATCATCAGCGGCGGCGGTTACCGCGGTCCCATCAATGCCGGATTTGCCAACCCGCTGGCAGGTCTCAGCGCATGGTGCGACAACCCGGTACGGCCGTATTCAGCCGGACCGGTAATCGTCGACCTCGGCGCCTACGCCGGCCAGACCGTCAACCTGCGCTTCCGTCTCGGCACCGATACGTCGGTGGGCTTTGAAGGCTGGCATGTCGATGACATCGAAGTGAAGGGCTGCTCGAGCGGCTCCACCGACCTGATCTTCGCCGACGGCTTCGAAGGCGTCGATCCGCTCTGATCCAACGCACCATCAGCAAGACCACAGGGGCGCTTCGGCGCCCCTGTTTTTTGGTCATCTCGCAGCCCCGAAATAGAGGACGTGGCGACACTGACAATGGAGTCGGGGGTAAGCAGATCAGCCTAGTCGTCGAATGTCTGGCGGACTCCTAAGAGTGAAGCCAGTCACGCGGGCATTCAGCACACGGTGATGCGGCAGAGCGACTGGTTCGAGCGAGTGAAAGCGATCCTTCGCGAGTATCCCGGACCGCGGGTCTGCCAGTATTTTCCTTCCAGTATTTGCCTTGAGTTGTTACATCTCGCACTGCTGTGCGCGCCGGCTTGAGAAAGTATAGCTGCCGCGCTTTTTGCAGTGATCGCGACCGACCTCGCCCGCACACCGACATTCGGATCGAGGAGCGATGTCAGATGCCGAGACCATTGCGCAACGCCTTTCGATGCGCACCCCCTTTCGCTACCATCCGACCGGTGCTACCGGGACACCCATAAACGAATCATGGAGGAAATTGTGGGTGTCACAGTTGTTGCTTGCCAGTTGTTGCTGTGTCCCAGTTGTTGCTGCTTGATGACGCCGCCGTCCTCGCCTGCATGAGCTACGTCGAC
>JBBSOU010000118.1:0-10611 GCA_038259445.1 Lysobacterales bacterium
CCCCGAGCCACCTCGCTATGCAGCTGCCGCTGTGCCGCGCTCAGGCGTCGGCGCGCCCGAGCGCAGGGGAAGGGAAATGTTGACGTTTTCAGGACTCGTAGCGATGTACACCCGGCATGCAGGAGCAGGAAAAAGATGACCGTCTCGGCGATTCTGCGAAGCTCCGGCGCTGCGGGCGGTAACGGAGATCGGCTTCGGCAAAATCGGCTTCGGCGAAATGTTGATGCAGGGACCGACCGCTGTTCCCTTCCCCTGCGCAGCGGGGGAAGGTGGCGCGCAGCGACGAATGTTGAAGCACGGACCAACCGCTGTTCCCTTCCCCTGCGCAGCGGGGGAAGGTGGCGCGCAGCGACGGATGGGGGTGCTTCGGGGCGCTCAACGGATTCCTCTTGCGCCGACGTCGAAAGTCGAGGGCATGTACTTCCTGTGTTCTTTCATGGAAATGTACGCACGATCAAAGTCGCAAGCCGAAGCGCCCCCTTCCGCCCTCCGGGCACCTTCCCCCGCTGCGCAGGGGAAGGGAAATGTTGACGTTTTCAGGATTCGTAGCGATGTACACCCGGCATGGAGAGCAGGATAAAGATGCCCGTCTCTACAATTCTGCAATGCGCGCGGTAATGGAGATCGGCTTCGGCGAGATCGGCTTAGGCGCGATGATGTGGCAAGTACAAGACGCCCGGACTACGGACGCGAGCACTCCGGCCATCTGCCTGACTCCCAAAGACATCCGAAAACGAGTGCGGGCGCGCCACTACCTTTACGAAATGTGACTTTGATAACATTTTTTATTCTCGGAATACCGGACAACGTCCGAACTGTCGATTTTTGTCGACGTGCTTGAAGTTTGGTGCCTGGACGGCCCCATTCTTCAGGTGGATTCGAAGTTGCGCGTCTGTTGTGGCATCAGCTGCACGTTCGCATTCGTTTCTGAAGCACCGCCAAGGAAATATGGATATGAAGGCTCCCACGATTCTGGCGATCGTCGCGCTTGTATCGGCTTCGACCCCCTCATTCGCATTCGACAGCGGCAGCACGGGCAGCGATGGTGCGCTCACCCCCAACGTCGACTCGCTGGTCACGTTACCGCCCAGCGGCGTCCTCAACTACACGTCGATAAGCATTCCCGCAGGCGTCACCGTGCGCTTCACGCGCAACGCATTGAATACGCCGGTGACACTGCTGGTCAGCGGCAACGCGACCATCGCCGGCACGATCGACGTGAGCGGAATGCCGGCTCCGGACAGCAACGGCGCAGGCAACGGGAATGTCGCCGATGACGGATTGCCTGGAATCGGTGGCGTTGGCGGATTTCCCGGCGGCAGCGGAGGGGAACCTCAGTTGGTGCCGGCCAACGCACGCGTTGCGCAGGCGGGAATCGGGCCAGGAGGTGGACTACCAAGTATCAGCACAACGGCGACCTGCAATGGCGGTAGCGGCTCATTTGGAACGCGCGGCGCAGCTTCCGGATGCAATTCGCTCCAGTCCAGCACCTATGGCAATGCGGACCTTCTGCCTATGGTTGGAGGTTCGGGTGGCGCCGGCGGAAACGCCTTCCTGAGTTCAGGCGGAGGCGGAGGCGGTGGGGGCGGTGGCGCGATACTCGTTGCAGTCAGTGGCTCTCTGCAAGTTACGGGCAGCATCGTCGCCAATGGCGGCGGCGGGGGAAATGTCGGGAATAACTTCACAGAGGGTGGCAACACGGGCGGTGGGGGCAGCGGTGGCGGCATCCGTCTGATTGCGTCGACGCTGAGCGGAAACGGGGCGATCACGGCGACGGGCGGGCGATCCGGGCGTTGGGCGAACAACGCGCCCAACGACTTCGGCGGCGTCGGTCGCATCCGCCTCGAGGCAGAAACACTCACGCGAACAGCCGCCACGAGTCCACCGTACACCCAGAGCACTCCTGGCGCACTCGTCATATCCGGCGTACCCACCATTCGGATTGCGAGCGTGGGCGGTCAAAGCGCTCCCGCCGAACCGACCGGCAACAGTGACATCGTTCTTCCCACCGATGCGCCGAACCCGGTAGCGGTGGGTCTCGTCGCCACCGATGTACCGCTCGGCACCACAATCAACGTCATCGTCGCACCGCCACACGGCCCGCCGGTGACGAGCGTTTCTGGCGGTTTGCAGGGGACGATCGATGAATCGACGGCCACTGCGAGTATTTCTTTGCCTGAGGGCCCAAGCGTACTGCTCGCCACGCTGAGCTTCTCGACTACCGAAGCGCAGCAGGAAGCGCTGTCACGCTATTCGGGCGGCGAACCGGTGATGTCCGTGGAACTCGCGACCAACGCCACAGGAGCGCAACAGACCACCCTTGTCACCGCCAGCGGACGTCGAGTAGCGCTGTAGCCGTCGCCAACGCGTCGGGCAGATGGCGGTGCATCCGCAACTTCCAATATCGTGGCGACGCCGCAATTGCGACGCGCTGCTTGTGCTCCTGATCGGAGGCATCGTCGCATGCCTGCACGGTCTGGCGCTGGCTGATGGCACGCCGGTGTCGACCACTGACGACGCGTCGGCAACTCGCGGTTTTCCGTATGTCATGCGCCCCGGCGACGTGGTGGTCAATGCGCCGCTCGGCGTGCGCAGGGAGTACGCGAACAGCGCGATCCCGCGACTGCTGCACTCCACGCCACTGGGTGCGGTGCGAACTCCCACTGCACAGCCCGGTGCGCCAGTGTTTCTCGCGTCGTCATTGCTGGGTGTCGCTAGAGGTGGCGTCATCCAGGCGATTGATCCTGACGTACTCGCGATTGGTCTGGCTTCGCAATCGGTTGCTATTTCCGGCATCGGACTCGATGCAATTACGGACGTCAGTATCAATCCTCCCGATGGTGTCTCGATCATCAGCTTTTCCGTCGATGCTTCGGGCGAACGTATCGACGCCCTCGTCGATGTGGACGCAGCAGCCGTGCCGAGCCTCCGACGCCTGCGCGCGGGAACGGCTGGCGGTGGCCACATCTCGGAGGCTACGCCGGGGGCCAGCCAGTTGCTGCTGGCATCCGGATTGCCAAGTATCGATGGAATCACTCCCAATTTGCTCGAACGTGGGGCCGGTTACGTACTGGAGATCAGAGGCAGCAATCTTCGCGGTCTGCCATTGGGAATCGATGGACGTTTCGATGGCCAGCCGGCCGTTCGCGCCACGCCGGCAGACGGACTGACGATCGGCAGCACACCGGTTGCAAACGACGCCGGAACACTCGTGACAGTTCCGATCAGTGTCGACGGTTCCGCCCTGCTCGACGAGCGGCTGTTGCAGATAATTACAGAGAGCGGAAGCTCCACTACGACCCAAACGCCCGCCAACACTCTGCGCATTTCCGCAGCCCCGCTGCGGACGTTGTCACCGATCGTTTCGGTGCCGATCGGCGTACGCCGTGGCACAGCATCGATCCCCATCGATCGAATACTGACTTCAGCCATGGTTGGCGTAGCCCGCGGCCCAACCGTCATCTCAATGCAACCCACGTCGGTTTCGCCAGGCGAAAGCGTGCGCCTGCGCCTTGTTGGCCAGGGCCTTTCGGGCAAGACCGACATTGTCCTCACACCCGCTGACGGCATCGCCATCGATCCTGCCACGTTCACGGCAAACGATACCGAGGTGGCGGTCGACATCTCTGTGTTGCCGAGTGCATCACTGCTACCGCGTCGCGCAAGCGCACGCGGTCCTGCCTCGATCGTGCATGCGCCCGAACTGCTTCTCCTGCGCGATGCCGCACCGGAGTTGCGCGCTGTTACGCCAACGTTCCTCGTGCGCGACGGCAGCAGCCAGACGTTTCTGCTTCAGGGTAGCCAACTCGCACAGACGACGATGGCCGGTGTCATTCCGGATGACGATCTCGTCCTCGAATCGTTCATCGTGCTCGATAACACCCATGCACAACTGGTGATGCGCGCATCACCAGGCGCCACGATCGGCCCACGCGTTGTCGTCGTTTCCAGTCCGTCCGGAACCAGCGGATCGGCGCCCTCGCCTGCAAACACAGTTCACGTGGTGGATCGCGTGGACGTGCTCACACCATTTGTGTCTCCGCTGCTCGGCGTACGCCGAGGCGTACCACCTGTGACGTTGCTTGAACTGTTCATGCACTCTCCCCTGCTCGGCGTTTCGCGCGGACCCGTCGCCGTGGCCATCGCACCCGGACGCTTGCCCCGCGGAACCACGACACGCGTGACCATTCAGGGCCATCTGTTGGCTGGTGTCGATGCGGTCGAGTTCGCAGCAAACGATGGCATCGCGATCACAAATCTCGCGACAGCAGCCGACGGAACGAGCGCGGCCTTCGATATCGATGTCGCCGTGGACGCAGCGATCGGAAATCGGCGCATCTCCCTGCGCGTTCAAGATTCATTGATACCCTTTTCGCCGGAACTCGCCGCGCTCATCGCCGTGGACGACAACATCATTGTCGGGCCGATTGCCGAGCCCGACACCTACGCTGTCGTCACCAACCTGCCGTTGGCGATTGATGCGACGCATGGGGTACTGGCGAATGATGAGGATCCCGATGACGGCGCCCTTTACGCCGTTCTACGTCGGCTACCGACGTCAGGAACGTTGTCGCTGTCGGCGGATGGAAGCTTCGTGTATTCGCCAAACGACGACTTCATCGGCACCGACCGTTTCGAGTATTCCGCAGGCAGCGGCGCACTGGTCGGCGCATCGACATTCGTGACGCTCAACGTCACGCAGATCCACGATGCGGTGGATGACCAGTACACCACCAACGACAACCAGCCGCTTGAGGTATCACCTGCACTTGGTCTTTTGGCCAATGACATCATCGCGGCCGGCGCGACCGTCGCGATCGAACTCGCAACACTGCCGACACTCGGACAGCTGACCGTTTCCACTGATGGCAGCTTCCTCTACGTGCCCAACGGAACGGCAGGAACAGATCGCTTCCGTTATCGGATAGTTGACGACGGCGTGCCGTCGGCTGCCGCCGAGGTGACGATCGTCATCGACGACGTCAACGAAGCGCCCATCGCTGTCGGTGACCAGTACGCGGTCGACCAAGGCGCGACGCTGAGCGTTGCAGCGCCAGGTGTTCTGCTCAACGACAGTGATCCCGATGGCGATCCCCTCACCGCGCGAGTGGTCAGCGACCCGGGTGCCGGCACGCTTTCGTTCCAGCCGTCCGGCGCCTTCACCTTCGTTCCACCTGCTGGATTCATTGGCCAGACCAGCTTCATCTACGAAATTCGTGATCCTCGCGACGTTCGCGCACAGGCGACCGTCGTCATCACTGTCAACGACCATCTGGCGCCGGCCCCTGACGCGTACTCGCTCAACGAAGGCGAGGTGCTTTTCGTCGATGCTCCCGGAGTCCTCGCCAACGACAGCGTCATTCCGCAAGGAACGCTTCGCCTGGTCGTTGTCGAGCAGCCGGAGCACGGCATCGTGCAGATGGCCAACGACGGCGGCTTCGTCTACACGCCCGAGTCCAGTGACTTCAACGGCATCGACGTCTTCCGCTATCGCCTCGAGGACGCAGCGACTGTCTCCTACGCAGTCGATGTGCGGATCACGTTGCTGAATGTCAACGATCCGCCGCAGACCATCCTCGATCGCTATCTCACCGACGAGAACGTCGAGCTCTCGATACCCCCGCCAGGCGTACTCAGCAACGACAGTGACGTAGACAGCGCCAGTCTGACCGCGCAGTTGGCCTCACCGCCAGCACATGGAACGATCATCCTTCGTGCAGACGGCTCGCTCTCCTACGTGCCTGAAACGAACTATCGCGGAACGGATGTTTTTACCTACCTTGCCATCGATGCCGAGGGCGCTTCCACGCAAAGTACGGTGAACATCGATGTCACGCAGCCACCGACCGCGACCAACGACGTCTATCTCGTCGACATCGACACAACGCTCGAGATAACCGATCCATTGGCGGGGCTGCTCGGCAACGACCATGACGCCCCGGAAGATGACGAACTATCTGCGGTCATGGGAGCCCCGCCCGCACACGGAACTGCCACGCTGGCAGCCGATGGAGCGTTCACTTACACGCCGAATCCCGGATACCAGGGCATCGATACGTTCACCTATCAGGTGACCGATGGCCGCTCGTTGTCGAACTTTGGCAATGTCACCCTGGCTGTTGGGATCACCAGCCTTCCGCGTGCAAACGATGATGCCTACACGATCGGCGAAGACACCGAATTGGTGGTTGGAACAGACGACGGCGTGCTCGCCAATGACACCGACGCCGACACGCCGCCAGAACAACTCGAAGCGTTCATCGTCAACTACGACTACTGGGACATTGCCTCGGTTGCCTTGGAGGACGACGGTAGCTTCCGCGTGTTGCCAGCCGCTAACTTCACCGGCGAGACCTTCTTCATCTATCAGGTGTACGACGGCACCAGCGTCAGCAACGCTGCCGTGGTCAGGATCACCGTCGAACCTGTGAACGACGGCGTGATCGCGGAAGATGACCGATACGGCGTGCGCAGGAACACTGTGCTCGAATCGGCATCGCCAGGTATCCGCTACAACGATCGCTACGACCCCGACTATCCAGTCAACTTTGCCGTTGAGGTCCCGCCGCAGCAGGGTCTCGTCACGCTTGATCCAGTGACGGCGAATTTCCGATACACGCCGCCGCAGGACTTTGCCGGTACCGACACATTCACCTACCGCGTGTTCCAGACCGATACCGGTATCGAAGATACCGCCGTCGTGACATTGCGGACCAATGGCGCACCGGTTGCCAGTCCCGATACCTACACCGTCACCGAGGACACGATCCAGGCCGTCGCACCCAGCCCGCTCGCCAACGACACCGACCCGGATGGTGACGTTCTCTATTTCACCCGCGGCGAGTTCCGCGATGGTCGCAACTACGGACTCGTCGAAATTGATGACATCACGCAGCCGGCAGTCACAACGATAACGACTACCAGACACTTCTACGGCAACTTGCCGATCCGCTACTCGATTGAAGATGGCACCGAGCAGACCGAAAGCTGGATCACGCTCTCGGTCACACCGGTTCCGGAAGCTCCGATCGTTGCGAACGATCACTACATCACCCCGCGCAACACGACGCTCGTGTTGACGACGTCGACGCAATCGGTGCTCTCCAACGATTTCGATCCCGACACGCGGCCACATCCGAATGGAACGATCTGGGAAGCTGCAAACGGATTGGACTTGCTGCCGATCACGGCGCAAGTCGCCACGCAGCCTGCGCACGGCACCCTGGTTTTCGGACCGATTGGGACGTTTACCTACACCCCGGAGGTCGACTATTCCGGCTTCGACACGTTTACCTATCGAGCGCGCGATGCAACGGGGCGCACAAGTGAGCCGGCGACGGTACGCATCCGCGTGAACACCTCTCCGGCAGCGACCGATGATGCCTACGTGCTGACGGAAGATCTTGCTCTTGTGGTGTCCGCCGCCCAAGGCCTGCTTGCCAACGATGACGACGTCGATGGCGATCCGCTGTCCGCTACTGGTGCCAGCCCGCAAAGCGGATGCGCGCCATGCAATGGACGCGTGGCTATCCGCACCGATGGCGGCTTTACCTACACACCAAACTCCAACCACTACGGTCAGGATGAATTCTTCTACACCGTCCGCGATGGTGCTGCGGGCGATGCAGTCGGTCGCGTCGTGCTGACCATCCTGCCGGTCAACGATGCCCCGTACACGGAACCCGACACCTATCGAACGCGCGAAGACGAAGTACTTGTTGCACCGGAGCCTCAGGGCATCCTCCGCAACGACCGGGAGGTCGACGGCGAGCAACTGGTTGATGCCGAGATGATCGTGGCGCCAACGCAAGGTGCAGCCGTAATCGCAGCAGATGGCGGCTTCACATACACACCAGAAGTCGACATCAATGGTCGGGATATGTTTCGCTACCGCGTTTATGACGAGTCCGGACTATTCACCGACGAAGACGTCGAGATCCTGCTGACGCCAGTCAATGATGCACCGATCGCGCTCGATGACGAATACGCCACCGATCAGGATGAATCTCTAGAAGTTTCGGCCACGCAAGGAGTGCTGGCGAACGACAGCGACGTCGATGGTCCGCAGTTGATCGTTTCCCTGGTTGGGCCTCCCGAACACGGTCAGGTCGACCTGCAGCCGGCTGGGGGCTTCACCTACGAGCCGGACGGGATCTTCACCGGCGTCGATCGCTTCTCCTATCAGGTCGATGACGGCCTCGGCGCTGTCGACGTTGCGGTCGCCGCGATCGTCATTCGCGCAGTCGATCCGACCGTCGTCGTTACAGCCGAAGACGACCTGTTCGGTTTCGAGGGCCCCACTGCGACGATTGCAGCACCCGGCGTACTCGCAAACGATCGCGTTACCGGCGCCGGCGGACTGAATGCGAGCCTCATCGTTGCTCCTGATGTTGGAAGTGTGTTGCTCGATGTCGAAGGCGGCTTCCGATACTCCGCACCCGCCGGATTCAGCGGGCAGACCGGCTTCACCTATGCGGCATCCGCCGGCGGCGTGAGCGAACTCGCTCGTGTAACGCTCGACGTGCGCACGACATCCAATGTGCCGCCGAATGCAGTCGGCGAGCAGTTCGGCGTACTTGAAGACCGGATCCTGGATTCACGCTCTTCCGGCAGCCTGCTTGCCAACGACAGTGATCACGAAAACGCTACGCTCACACTGGTGGTCGACAACGAACCCGTGCATGGCAGCTTCACGTCGCAGGCTGACGGTCATTTCATCTACACGCCATCTGCCGACTACAACGGTCCGGACCGCGTCATCTACCGGGTAAGCGATGGAGAACGTTTGTCGGAACCGGCGACCGCGACGATCACCGTGTTCGCGCAGAACGATGCGCCAGTTGCTGCGGATGATCTCTACCGCACGATGCGCGATACGCCGTTGACGGTATCCGCCGAACTCGGCCTGCTCGCCAATGACTCCGATATCGATGGCGATCCCCTTGATGTCGAGCTGGTGGATGCACCCCAGCATGGACAGGTCCAGGCAGGCGTCGATGGCAGTTTCGTATTCACGCCTAGCCCGGGCTATGTCGGTATCGACGAATTCCGCTATGCCGCCACTGATGGTTTTGCACGCGACGTTTCGGATGTTTCGCTGACCATTGGAGCAGCCAAGAACCATCCGCCTGTGGCCGTTGGTGAGTCCTTCAGCATCGATGAAGATTCCGTCCTAGACAGCAACAACGTCACGCCGCTTGTCGGCAACGACATCGATCCGGAAGGCGATCCGCTCCATGTGGTCATCGTCGAGCAACCGGCGAACGGGCAACTCGACATCGACGGTGATCACTTCACGTACACGCCAATGCACGATTTTTTCGGAAGCGATGTTTTCCACTACGCCGTCACCGATGGAGAACTTTCGAGCAATGTCGTGA
This sequence comes from Lysobacterales bacterium, assembly GCA_038259445.1. Taxonomy (GTDB): domain Bacteria; phylum Pseudomonadota; class Gammaproteobacteria; order Xanthomonadales; family Rhodanobacteraceae; genus Dokdonella. The sequence goes on from JBBSOU010000118.1 coordinate 9,381, forward strand.
TGGCAACCATCGATGTACGACCGGTCAACGACGCGCCAGTCGCGATCACCGATCGCTACACGGTTCTGCAGGGCCTGCCACTGGAGGCAGGGACCAGTGCAGGGGTTCTTGCCAACGACTTCGACGTGGAAGACCAGGCGCTTTCGGCGGAAGCGGCGTCCGCTCCTGCCCATGGCGCGCTCGAATTGAATGCGGATGGAAGCTTTTCCTACCTGCACTCCGCTATGTTCATCGGTCGGGACGAGTTCACCTATCGGCTGAGCGATGGTGCAGCCGCTGCAGTTGGACGCGCGATCATCGACGTGGTTCCCGCACTCAACCAGCGACCGATAGCGATCGGTGAAGTTTTCGCCATCGCCGAGGACAGCGTCCTCGACACGCGCGCACTTGACAGTCTGCTCGCCAACGACGCCGATCCCGAAGGCATGCCACTGACCCTGCAGGTGCAGACAGTGCCAGCCCACGGCACCCTGGAGCTGCTACCTGATGGCCACATCCGCTACATACCTGGGCGCAATGCGGTCGGTGATGTCGTAATCGGATATTCGGTCAACGATGGCGTCCTGGACTCCGAACCGGTTGAGGTCCGGATCACGCTGCTTGCGGTGCCCGATGTCCCGGTGGCACAGGCGGATCTCTACGTGCTTGCAGCGGATGCATCATCAGTTGACGTCGATGCCAGTTCGGGAGTCCTCGCAAACGACTCCGATGCCGACGGCGACACACTTGTCGCTGAAGTCGTGCGCGCACCGGCGGCAGGCGCGCTGCAACTGGGACTTGATGGATCGTTCAACTACCAGCCCGCATCCCCGCGCCCCGCACTCGAAGGATTCCGCTATCGCATCCGAGATCCAGCGGGCAACGCCGACGAGGCGGAGGTCGCCATCGATCTCGGCGGTGGTTTCGCCATTGATCACATCTTCGCGAATGGATTCGAACTGCCATGAAGACTGCAAGCCCAAGAATGGCTCTTCCTCGCTTCCTGTCGATATGCGCCATGTTGACCGCATGTTGCGCCACGGCACGCGCGGATCTGGTCAGCGGAATGCAGTGGTTGCAGGCGCGAGACAGTGTGTCCGGTGTGCACCGATCGATCGACCTCGCCAATGCGGCCGATACCAATGCCGAGGCCTTCATTACCGCAGCCGCGCTTTCGAGCACATCGGAGTTTCCCGGCACAGCAGCTGTCATTCTCGATGAACGCGACGAATCCCTGCTGTCACTCGCTCGA
>JBBSOU010000119.1:0-10498 GCA_038259445.1 Lysobacterales bacterium
AAAGTCCGAGCCCGGAAACGCCGCCGCTGATGACTGCCTTGACCTGTGCGAGCTGCATGTCGACTCCACGCTGTGGGCGTGCCGGGGCACGCCAAAGCCGCGCATTCTACAACGACAGCGTGGTTTCGAAGCATCGCCGGCGACCGTCGATCGGGTCGTCGAATCGCAGCATGCGCGCGAGCAGCTTGAGCGGTCGATCGAAACGGTCGGCGTCGGCGTGGCACAGGGTCGGGTAGTAGCAGTCATTGAGCAGGGGCGCGCCGAGTGCAGCCATGTGCACGCGCAACTGGTGTTTGCGACCGGTCAGCGCATCGAGTGCGTAGCGCCAGACCTCGGCGCCGCGTTCGACGACGTCGATGCGCGTGGCACTGTTTGGATCGCCTTCCGATTCGCACATGAGCGGGAACCGGTGGCTGGCGACGATGCGAGAGCGCCGCTCAAGCGGGAAAGAAAGATCTGCAAGCGCTGGCGCGAGCGCCTCGTAGTGTTTGACGATGCGGCGCTCGCGAAACAGTGACTGGTAGCGCGCACGTGTCTCCTTGCGCGCGGAAAACAGCACGAGCCCGGCGGTCTCGCGGTCGATCCGGTGCAACGGCACCAGCTCGGCGTTGTCGAAGCGGCGCACGAGCCGGGTCAACAGGGTGTGCTCGACATGGCGGCCGGCCGGCGCGACCGGAAGGAAGTGTGGTTTGTCGACGACGATCAGATCGTCATCGGCATGCACGATGGTCTCGATGAATGGAATCGCCGGCTCATCGGCGACTTCGCGGAAATAGCGCACGACGAGGCCGACGCGATACGCGTGATCGATGGCGAGCGCGGACCCGGACGGGCCCTGCACGCGACCGCGTGCGAATCGATCGCGCCAGCGATCCCGCGCGATCGCCGGGAACCGCTCGCACAGGCAGTCGAATACGGTTTCCCATGAACCCGGCGGCAACTGCAACGTGCTGGCTGTGGTCGCCACATCATCATGGCTTTTCGATTTTGCTGAACCGGTCATTCAAGTTCCCGTCCGATCCACGGTTTATGCTGCGACATTACGTTTCCATGACACACATTGTGGAGCGCTGATAGCGGCGGGAGGACCAGCATGAGCGAAGTGTGGCAGCAGATATCCAGCACCGTCATCGCCGAGTTCTCCGATGCCACCGAGGTTGCCGAGCTGACCAGTCTCAGCGTGCGGCTCGTGATGGCCGCACTGCTGGGTGCGATCCTGGGCTTCGAGCGCGAACAGCAGGGCAAGGCGGCCGGGCTGCGTACGCACATGCTCGTTTCGGTCGGTTCCGCGATCTTCGTGCTCGTTCCACTGCAGATCGGCGTGCAGCCAGCCGAACTGACGCGCGTGATCCAGGGCATGGTCACCGGCGTGGGTTTCATCGGCGCTGGCATGATCCTCAAATCCGACGACGCGAGCCGTGTGCGTGGGCTGACCACCGCGGCAGGACTGTGGATGACGTCGGCGATCGGCATGACCGCCGGACTCGGGCAGGAGACCTCTGCAGTCCTGTGTACGTTGCTGGTGCTGATCGTCTTCGCCCTGATGCCACGCGTGGCCAGGGTGTTCGATCGCAAGCCGGAGCAGCCTTCAGCCGATTGACGCATGCCTGGCTGACCCTGAGCGCGCATGCCGTTAGGATGTCGGCATGCCGACCCTGCTGCTCAATCTGCGCCACGTGCCCGATGACGAGGCCGACGAAGTCCGCGCGTTGCTCAGCGAACGCGCACTGGCGTTCTATGAAACCGCGCCGAACCGCTGGGGCATTTCAGCCGGTGCGATCTGGATTGCCGATGACGGTCGTCCCGAAGAGGCCAGGCGCGTGCTTGCCGAGTATCAGGTGGAGCGGCGCGAACGCGCACGCCGCGAGTTTGCCGAGGCGCAGCGGGACGGCACCGTGCAGACCGTATGGTCGATGTTGCGTGACGAGCCGGTACGCGTGCTCGTCGTGCTGGTGTCGATTGCGTGTGTCGTGGCGCTCAGCTTGTGGCCGTTCCTCCTCTCGGGTTGACGCGGCGCGGCCGGCTGCAGCGGCCCTCGTGGACCACGTGCCGGTGCGGCAAACCGATGTTTGCGCGGCGCGGGCATGTCGCTGGCATGCGATCATGTCCGGATGAATCCATTCAGTCAGCTCGCTTTACGCGAGGAACTCCAGCGCGGCGTCGAGGCGCTCGACTACGTCGAGATGACCCCGGTCCAGGCGCAAAGCCTGCCGCATATCCTCGAAGGTCGTGACGTCATGGCGCAGGCGCGAACGGGCAGCGGCAAGACCGCAGCGTTCGCACTCGGCCTGCTGTCGAGAATCGACCCCGGCGTCACCGGCGTGCAGGCTCTGGTCTTGTGCCCGACCCGCGAGCTGGCTGATCAGGTCAGCAAGGAAATCCGGAAACTTGCGCGCTTCGTCGCCAACATCAAGCTGCTGACACTGTGCGGCGGTATTCCGCTGCGCCCGCAACTGGCGTCATTGACGCACGCGCCGCATGTCGTCGTCGGTACGCCCGGGCGAATCCAGGAACTGGTCGACCAGGGCGCCCTTCTGCTTGACGCATTACGCGTGCTGGTCCTCGACGAGGCCGACCGCATGCTCGACATGGGCTTTCACGATCCGATCATGGCGCTCGTGGTGACCACGCCGCGCGATCGCCAGACGCTGCTGTTCTCGGCCACGCTGCCCGAAGAGGTTCGCGAGATCAGCCGCGGCCTGCAGCGGGATCCGGTCGAGTTGACCGTTGCCGATGGCGCCGACGAACCGGTCATCGAACAGCACTTCTACGAGATCGACGGCAACCGCCGCTTCGATGCTCTCGAGCGCCTGCTCAAGCACCATCGACCCGAGTCGACGCTGGTTTTCTGCAACATGCGCCGCGAGACGGAAGATCTTGCGGAGGGTCTGGTCCGTCGCGGGTTTTCGGCAGCGGCACTGCACGGCGATCTCGATCAGCGCGACCGCGACGAGACGCTGGTGCGCTTCGTCCAACGCAGTTGCGCGATTCTGGTCGCCACCGATGTGGCAGCGCGCGGAATCGATATCGAGGAATTGCCGGCGGTCATCAACTGGGAGTTGTCGACCGATCCCGACGTGCATCTGCACCGTATCGGACGCACCGGACGTGCCGGTCGCGAAGGTCTCGCCTTGAGCCTGGTCGCTCCAGCTGAAATGCCGCGTGCGATCGCGCTCGAGGCGCGCACACCGACCCGCCTGCGCTGGTCGACGCTGCCAAGGGTCGATGCTTCGGCGCAGCCGCTGGTGGCGCGCATGGCGACGCTTTGCATCGATGGCGGTCGGCAGGACAAGCTGCGGCCAGGTGATGTGCTGGGTGCCTTGACCGGCGACGCAGGCATTGCGGCAACGGCGGTCGGCAAGATCGGCATCTTCGCGACGCGCGCCTACGTTGCCGTCTCGCGTGATCTCGCCGACACGGCATTGAAACGCTTGCGTGCCGGAAAGATCAAGGGTCGAAACTTCAGGGTTCGCGCGATCGACTGACGCGTCGCGCGCTCAAACGACGAACAGGCGCCAGCTGAGTACGCCGGCGCCGAGCGCGAGCAAGAGCAGAACGACAGCCGCAACCTGCAGCAGACGCCCGATACGCATCGCCGCTGCGCCGCGCCGGATCGGTGTGTCGCGCACGACGCGCGCGCCTGGAACCGGCCATTGCCCATGCTGGGACACCAGGCGTCCACTCCGTGCCGCCTGCCACGCGAGCAAGGCGAAGCAGAGCGCTGCTCCGGTCATGGCCAGGCCGATCAGGGAGCGTGTGCGCACGATCAGCACCTCCGTATGCACGTCGCCGACCTGCGCGTTGATCCACTGCTGGAACGCAATCAGCCCGCCGACACACGCCAGTGTGGCGACACCGAGGGCAATGCCGGTACGTTTTTGCGTGCGCGCGTCGGCACGCAGGATATCGTCGCTCATCAATGCTCCCGTGGCGTCCGTCGAGGATAGCTGCGCCCGCGTATTGCGGTGACGCCGTATATCGCCGAAACCCTGCGCCGGTCTATCCTTGCAGGATGAGAATCCATTGCTTCCCGCGTGCAGCCATCGTTTTCGCCGCGATCGTGCTCGGCGCCTGCCAGAGCCTGCCGCGCCAGGCAGCGGCAATACCCGCCGCCCGCGAAACACCCGGCGAATTGCGCGGCGAGTTCGACAATCACGAGCAGGTGTTCCAGGCGCAGCCGGCATCGCTGGCGCGCGTGAGCGTGACATCGTCGACGCTGGACCGCGATGAGTGGCTGCTGTGGCGCGTGCGCCTGCAGGCAGCGACAACGCTCGAGGCCACGTGGGTCCTGCGAACGGAAACCGATGCGGTCGGCAATCGCGTGTTGACGCCGCACCGACCGCTCGTCGCTGGCGCAGCCCTCGACAAGGCGTTCGACGCCAAGCAATGGCTCGCGCTGGACGCCTGCGCATTGCGAGCCGTTGCCGGATCCTCAGGATTGAACGTCAGCGCCGATCCTGCGCGCTGTGCGAGCGTCGCACCTGGGCTTGGTGTTGAAGCTGCATTGTTGCCGTTGTCGATCGAGCATTCGGGGGAGCGTTTGCGCGTGCGCTTGTTTTCCGACCAGGCGCGCGGCGACACCGTGTTCAACGACTTGCGCCGCGTACGACACTATTCGGGTTGGGCGGCGATCAATGGCGCCGGTGCCAATGCGACCTCACAGAGCAGCGACTGGCACATGAGCCGCGATCTGCGACTCGGCAACGAAGGCGGGCGCAGCATCCTGCCCTGGCGCGACGGCAAACCTTCAGGGTATTCGCTGCTGCTCGAACGTCTGACGTTTCGCGAGGGCAATACGCCGGTGCTCAAGCTGTCCGTGATCGAGGACGCCAGCGGTCAGGCGATCGTCTATGCATGGGCGAATCCGGACGCGACGCGCATCGGAGTGAATCTTGGCTGGGTGCAGGTCGGCCTCGAGCGCGCCGACGCGCCGACGGCGAACGGGGCTGAATAGGCCATGTCGATCGCGCCCGACGTGCCGACGATCGAATGGAACGATTTCGAGCGCGTGCTGATCGTTGCCGGCACTGTCCTGCGCGTCGAGGCATTTCCCGAGGCACGCAAACCGGCCTACAAGGTGTGGGTCGATTTCGGACCCTACGGTGAGCGCAAGACCAGCGCGCAGATCGCGCATCTGTATCGGCCGGATGACCTGGTCGGTCGCCAGATCGTCGGCGTCATCAACTTTGCCGAGAAGCAGATCGGCCCGTTCCGCTCGCAGTTCCTGCTGACCGGTTTCCACACCGACGAAGGCATCGTGGTCACCGCGATCGAGCGACCGGTGGCAAACGGCGCTCGACTGGTCTGATTCGGCAAGATTGCTTGCCGCGCGGAAAAAGCGTCGCTACTTGTTGAGCCCGGAAAACGGGTTGTTATCGTTGAATCCGGCCGGCACCTCGAACTGACTGTCGGGAATGTCGGCATGGTCGATTCGAAGGTTTGCGCGTCCGCTTTCCTTGCCGGACTGGTCGTAGCAGATCCTCTGGACCAGCACGAGCCGATCGAGCGCCGAGTCGATGATGCCGGGCATTTCCTGTTCGAACATCAGGGTCGATGCAGCGATCATGTGGCGCGAGATGCGCTCAACGAGCTTCGTTTCCGCGGCATCGAGCGGCAGTGCCTCGATTCCGGTCGCGCAGTCCACGCGCAGCCGCTTGCCATCACGAAACACGTCACGGCGCAGGCACTCGATGCCGTCGATCGTGTCGATGCCGGCATCGGCGTGCGCGCGAATGCGTCCGCCGTCACTGATGCGCGTGCCGTCGAACAAGGGGTCGTCACCCTTGCACGACGGCAGTTCACCGGGCAACAGATCGCCCGGCAGCAGACTGCAGCCCTCGGTCCGGACCCGCGTGTCGACGCCGCGCCTGCGCTGGATGTTCTTGCGCATCGCGATGAGGACATCGCCGGTGAGTTCGGCTGAGTCGAGGTCGAGTTCGGCCTGATGGAAGCTGCGCTTGTTGCGATCGATGACGATGCTCAGTTTTTCGACATTGTCGTAGATCACATCGTTGCGCGCGCCGAAGCTCTCCATTTCGCTGCGCGTGTGCGTCGATGTGAACTGCCACAAGGCAACATCCGGCCGACATTCGGCGCCGGTCATTCGATACGTCAACGTCGTATCGGCGCGCACGGCACCGGTCATGAACGCGAGTGCGAGAAGAAGGACATGAGTGGATATCGACAACTTCATGGAGGGTTTCTCCTGCGCCATACAGTGCCGGGCGTGCCGCCGGGGACGAGCGCGTTCATTCCTTGCCGTCGGCGTCGAACGCACGGCGCGTGCCGTCACGACGCTGCCCTTCCTTCAACTCGAAGTCGGCGACGCAGTTGTCCCTGACGACCATCACGCACTCGAGGTAGTCGATGATCTCGAGCACGGCGCCGCGCACGGCCTTGGCATCGATTTCATTCTCGAAAAGCTTCGACTGCTGATCCCGCTCGCGCGCTCCAATACCGGTTTCCTCGCGGGTTGTGCGACCTTCGATGGTGCGCGCATGACGCACTTCTCCGCTGGTCGTATCGACCACGCGCAGATCGAGGGCGAGGTAAGCGGTTCGACTGGTCTGTTCTACCGTGCCGCGTCCCGCATTCCGCATCGTCGTCGACGTCGTTTCGACGTCTGGCTCGAATGCCGTGATCGTGCCCATGACCAGATACTGCGCGCCGGTCAGCCTGCCGATCTTCGCGCCGTCGCCTGGCTTGAGTCGACCAGAAAGGGCGAGATCCTGTTCGAGCAGGACCTCCATCAACTTGCGCCGCTCGACCACGGTAAACACATCGCGTGCAGCAAGCTCGCTGGACAGCATGTTGGTGACGACGCGACCCAAGCCGCCCTGCAGTGGCATGACGCCGGTCTCGTCCTGGAACTTCATCACCGCCAGCACGGGTTTGCCTGCCGCCGAAACAGACGCATTCGCCAGCAGCACGAACATTGCAGTGAGTAACGCGAGCGACGTCCGGCGGGCGCCCCGGCAGATCGATGAACGTGCAGTCATTTCGCGATTCCTCACGCAATCAGCCCATGCCCATGCTAAGAGAGATGGGCAGGGCCTGGTGTGCGTCGGTCGGCTCGCCGAATGTGACCGGCTCGTCAGTGTTCACGCCGATGCGGCTGGAAAAGCACTGCGGTTCATGAACGTTCCATATTCATGCACCGCGTGCAGCGCTGAGCTGGATCGTGCGTGTTGTGCGCTCAAAGCGCCTCGAAGATGCCGGCAGCACCCATGCCGGTACCGATGCACATCGTCACCATTCCGTACTTCTGCCGGCGTCGACGCAGTCCGTGGATCAGCGTCGCCGCGCGCACGGCACCGGTTGCGCCGAGCGGATGGCCGAGCGCAATGGCGCCTCCAAGTGGATTGACCCTGGACGGGTCGAGACCGACATCGCGGATCACCGCAAGCGCCTGCGCGGCGAACGCCTCGTTGAGTTCGATCCAGTCGATCTGTTCCTTGCTCAGGCCGGCCAGCGCGAGCGCTTTCGGGATTGCCGCAATCGGTCCGATGCCCATGACCTCCGGACGCACGCCGGCGACCGCGAACGAGACGAAGCGTGCGATCGGCGTGAGATTGAATTCCTTGATCGCCTTCTCGCTGGCCAGCATCAAGGCGCCGGCGCCGTCGGACATCTGCGAGGAGTTGCCCGCGGTGACACTGCCGCCAGCCTTGAACACGGTACGCAACTTCGCCAGCCCCTCGAGGCTGGTGTCGGCGCGCGGGCCTTCGTCGTCGCTGATCACGCGTGCATCGGTCCTGATCGAGCGGTGGTCGAGGTCGGGATAGTGATCGTCGAGTGTGTAGGCAGCGATTTCATCGCGGAAATCGCCATTGGCGAGGGCGGCGAGCGCTTTCTGGTGCGAGGCGAATGCGAAGGCGTCCTGATCCTCGCGGCTGACCTTCCACTCGCTGGCGACGTTCTCGGCGGTGATGCCCATGCCATACGCGATCGCGACATTCTCGTCGCGGAACGCGGCCGGGTTCATCGCAATCTTGTGCCCCATCATCGGCACCATGCTCATGCTCTCGGTACCGCCGGCGAGCATGAGGTCGGCATCGCCGGTGCGTATGCGATCGGCAGCGATCGCGATCGCCTGCACTCCCGACGAGCAGAAGCGGTTGATCGTCTGCGCGGCGACCGTGTTCGGCAGGCCGGCAAGCAAAACCGCGATGCGCGCGACGTTCATGCCTTGCTCGGCTTCCGGCATTGCGCAACCGATCACCGCATCATCGATGCGGGACGGATCGATACCCGGTGCGCCGGCGACTGCGGCGCGGATCACGTGGGCGAGCAGGTCATCGGGTCGCGTATTGCGAAACACGCCACGCGGCGCCTTGCCGACCGGCGTGCGCACGGCGGAGACGATGTAGGCGTCCTGGAGTTGCTTGGTCATGGTCTGTTCCTGGGGCGGAATGGGAATGGAGGATGTCGGATCGGTGCGCGGCAGATGCTGCTTCGCGGCATGCCGGTCCGTGCGTCCCGTTGGTCAGTTCCTGAGCGGCTTGCCGGTGCCAAGCGTGTGCGCGATGCGCTCCTGCGTCTTCGCCATCTGCGCGAGTTCGACAAAGTGCGTGCGTTCGAGATCGAGCAGCCATTGTTCGTCGACGATCGCGCCGCGTTCGATAACGCCGCCGCACAGCGTATCGGCGATGCGGCTGCCGATTTCGACATCGTGTGGCGACACGAAACGGCCTTCGAGCATATTGACCAGCATCATCTTGAGCGACGCAGTACCGACATCGCCGGCGACCGCGATCTCGCGCGCGGGCAGCTGCGGGCGCCAGCCCGATTCGGCCATCGACGCGGCCACGTTGCTGGCGACGTAGAGCAACTCGTGGCTGTTGAACACGATCACATCGTCGGCGCGAAGCAGCCCGAGCTTCTTCGCCTCCAGCGCGCTGCTCGACACTTTCGCCATGGCGACGGTCTCGAATACCTTCTTGATGCCTTCAAACGCATCGCCTACCGGATTGCGTGATGCGCGCAGTGCGAGTTCCTTGAGCCCGCCGCCTGCCGGCAGCAAGCCGACGCCTGCTTCGACGAGGCCGATGTAACTTTCGAGTGCGGCGACGGTGCGCGCTGAATGCATCTGGAACTCGCAACCGCCGCCGAATGCCATGCCGCGCACCGCAGCGACGACCGGCACCAGCGAGTACTTGATGCGCATGCTGGTCGCCTGGAAGTTGCGCACCATCGCGTCGAAGGCGTCGATCTTGCCGTCCTTGACGAGACCAAGGGCGCCCTTGAGATCGGCGCCGGCCGAGAACGGTTCACCGGTCTGCCAGATCACCGCGGCCTTGAACGCTTTCTCGCATTCCTCCACCGCTCGCTGCAGACCATCGAGCACGGCATCGTTGACCGTATTCATCTTGGTCTTGAACGAAATGATGCCGACATCGCTGCCGCCGAGGGACCACAGGCGAATGCCGTCGTTCTCCCAGGCGGTGGTGCCGGTGTCGAACGTTTCGCCAAGCAGCGGGTCGGGGAAGTGCTGGCGCGCATAGACTGCAGCCGCAGAGCGTGGCTCGAACGTTGCTGCTGCCGGAGACCACGAGCCCTGTTTCGTGTGCACGCCGTCGCGGCCATCGCTGACCCAGGCCGGCAACGGCGCGTTGCTCATGGCCTTGCCCGCCGCGATGTCATCGCTGATCCATTGCGCGATCTGCTTCCAGCCGGCGGCTTGCCACGTCTCGAATGGGCCGAGCTTCCAGCCGTAGCCCCAGCGGATCGCGAAATCGACATGGCGTGCGGTTTCCGCGATGTCGGCGAGGTGATAGGCCGTGTAGTGGAAAACGTCGCGGAACATCGCCCACAGGAACTGTGCCTGGGAATCTTCAGAGGCGCGCAGTGCGGCGAACCGGGCGGCAGGGTCCTTGATGCCAAGGATCTTTCCGACCTCGTCACTTGCGCCCTCGGTGGCCGGCCGGTAGTCCTGTGTGGCGAGATCGAGCACATGGATATCCTTGCCAACCTTGCGGAAAAACCCGGCGCCGGTTTTCTGTCCGAGCGCGCCGTTCTCGATCAAGGCCTTGAGCCACACCGGTGCGTTGAAATAGCGGTGCCAGGGGTCGTCCGGCAGGGTGTCGTGCATGGTCTTGATCACATGCGCCATGGTGTCGAGCCCGACCACGTCGGAGGTGCGATAGGTCGCACTCTTCGGCCGTCCGATTGCCGGGCCGGTGATCGCATCGACCGCATCGAAGCCGAGCTTGAACTGTTCGGTGTGGTGCATCGTCGCAAGGATCGAGAAAACCCCGATTCGGTTGCCGATGAAATTCGGTGTGTCCTTGGCGTAGACGACGCCCTTGCCGAGCGTGGTCGTGAGGAACGCCTCGAGGCCGGCGAGCAGATGCGCATTGGTATGCTGCGCCGGGATCAGTTCGACCAGGTGCATGTAGCGCGGCGGGTTGAAGAAGTGGATTCCGCTGAAGCGCGAGCGCAGCGCATCCGGCAGAGCGGCCGCCAGGGCATTGATGGAAAGACCTGAAGTATTGCTTGC
>JBBSOU010000120.1:0-10404 GCA_038259445.1 Lysobacterales bacterium
AAATCGCAATCAAAAGCGCCCCCTTCCGCCCTCCGGGCACCTTCCCCCGCTGCGCAGGGGAAGGAAATTCATTGCGTCGCGTGTCAGCTATCACCGCTGTGCAGGGGAAGGGAATTCTTTGCGGCACATGTCACGTTCCCCCGCTGCGCACGGGAGGCTAATTCTTCGCGTTACATTTCAGCTTCGTAGATGTGTTTCGCCCTTCCCCCGCCTTGCCGGTGTTCTCTTCCCTTCCCCTGCGTAGCGGGGGAAGGTGCCCCGACAGGGGCGGATGGGGGCGCTCTTCGCTTGTCAGATCGAAATCGCAATCAAAAGCGCCCCCTTCCGCCCTCCGGGCACCTTCCCCCGCTGCGCAGGGGAAGGAAATTCATTGCGTCGCGTGTCAGCTTTCACCGCTGTGCAGGGGAAGGAAATTCTTTGCGGCAGTGTCAGCTTCTCCGCTGCCCAAGGGTAGGCAAGAAACGCTTCCCTTGCGCTTGCGCAGCGAGGAAGAAAAAGCACGGATATCAAGCCTGCGGATCGAGCAGTTCTATCGCCATGACCAGGGCGTCTTCGCGGCCGCGCTTGTCCGGGTAATAGCCCGGACGACGTCCGATCTCGTTGAAGCCGACGCTGTCATACAGTGCAATCGCATGTCCGTTGGATGGGCGCACTTCGAGGAACACGCGTTCGGCGCGATGCCAGCGGGCGAGGTCGATCATGCGTGCGAGGATGCGGCGTCCATGTCCATTTCCTTGCTCGCCTGGTGCCACGCAGAGGTTGAGCAGATGGGCCTCGCCGGCCGCGACAGAAAGCACGCCGTAGCCAACGACGGCTTTCGGCGAGGCAAGCACCCAGAGGTCGTAGCCCGAGCTCATGCAGTCGCGGAAGATTCCGTAGCTCCACGGAAACGGATACGCCAGGTGCTCGATGCGCACCACTTCCTCGAGATCCTCGATGCGCATCGCGCGGAAAGACGGCCACGGTGTGTCGAGATTGGCGACCATCCGCTCAGGGCGCTCCACCCGCCTGAGGGTGTTGCGTGGCGAGATGGCGCGACACGCGCTTGAGTTCTCCCCAGAGTGCGCGCCTGGCGTTGGCGCTCGACGGAATCGCATCAGGTTCGGCAGCAACGACCCATTCAATCGCGGCATGCTGCGCGGCATCGAGTGTCGCGCCGAAACTGCGCACGAGCGACTCACCGAGGACAACGACGGCGCGCATCACGTGGGTCTGGCCCGGCATCTCGTCACCGTGAACGCGCACGTGCATACCGGCAAAGCGCAGCGATTGTTCGATGCCGACCAACAGTTTCCCGCGTTGACCCACCGGGGCCACGATGACGACCTCGGCACGCGGTTCGACACGCGCTTCAGGCGATGCAGCAATGCCATGTTCCGGATCGCCCGTCCCGGCTTCGTTTACGGCGACTGCCAGCGCAGGCGCCGATCTCGGCATGTAGACGTCGATGCCGATCTCGGCCAGCAGGCGAAGGCTGTAGTCATCGAGCATCGTTCGACTCGCGCTGCGCTACGAGGTCGGCATGGAACTCGGCGAACACCTGATCGATGGCCGCGCCGATCGCATCGGTGCTCGCGCCGAGCGCGCGTCCTTCGGCCAGCGCATCGGCCCGGTAGATCTCGTCGATCATCGGCGTGCCATCCGGCTGGTCGGCGCGCAGCTTCAGTGCCACCGAGGCGATCTGGCCGCCGTCGGCCGTGGGCACGCGCTCGAAGCGCAGGATCGCGCCGCTGATGCGCACCGCTGGCTGGCTGGCAGGCAGCGCATCGATGACCAGCGGGGCGAGTTCCGCATCGCGCAGAACACCCACCAGCCGCCGCTGCAGCAGGCGCGTCGGCGGATCGGTCCACAACTGGTAGTGATACTGGCGCAACTCGCGGGCCTCGGGTTCGAGCGCGTAGATCAGCGCGCGATCGGCATACAGTCCGTCGGCGGCGAACGTACCGACCACGATCGTCAGCGGAAACACTTCGCTCGCGCTCTTCGGCAATGCCTTCGGCGGCGGCAGGCGATAGAAGGTCTGATCGGGTACCGGCGAGGTCTGCGCACACGACGACAGCATCACTGCCATGGCGATCAGCAGTAGGGACCTTGCGAGCGTCGCACTCATGGGGCGTCCTCCTCGAGCGTGTCGCCTTGTGGGGATCGCAGCAACTGGCCCGGGTTGCGCCGGATTTCGCGGCTGAACTCGTCGAGATTGCGCGTCGCCGATTCGAGGTGATGGGTGATCACTTCCATGCGACTCGACAGGCTGGCCATCACCGTGGCGAGATCGGTCACCGCGCTGCGCACATCGCGACGGTTCTCCTTGGCGATCTCGCCGAGCTCACCGACGGTCGCGTCGAGCGTCTTGCGCGTCTCGCGCAATTCCACGCTCAATCCCTGCACATTGCCGAGTATTCCAGCGACTGCGGCGCGGTTCTGCGGCTTGAGCAGATCCTCGAGCGCGCTCGAGGCGCCATTCAGGCGAGTCAGCAAGGTGTTCGCCTGATCGATGATTTCCGGCGTGCCTTCCTCGAGCGAGCCGGTGATCGCATCGACGCGTTGCGACAGCAGCGAAACCAGCGGTGAAAGCTTGTCGCGCGTCAGCGCGGAAACTTCCCCAGCCAGCTCACCAACCGCCGCGAACACGTCCGCATTCTCGGCGCCGGCAATCTCCGCGCCTGGCGCGAGCACGTCCTTGCTGCGGCCCTCGCGGATGCCGATCGACATGTCGGCAAGCAGGCCACTCGACTGCAGCCGCGCGATGCTGTCCGCGGGGATCGTCCAGTCTTGACGCAGCGACAAGGTGATCCGGTAGCGCGTACCCTCGTCGTTGCGCTCCGGAGTGACTGCGGAAACCTCGCCAATGCGGTAACCCTCATAGAACACCGGCGCGCCATAGCGCAGGCCGGTCACATTGCGATAGCGCACCTCGTAGTCCGCAGTGGTGCCGCTGCGGCCGGTGATCAGTGCGATGCCGACCAGCAGCAGCACGAGACCCGCCACCACCACGGCACCGACCAGCGTGTAGTTGACCGTATCCCTTTTCACTCGCGCAATCCCCGGAGGTTGGTTGTCATTCTAGTTGATGGAGATGGAGCGATGGCGCGACTTCGCGGCGTATCGGTGTTCCGCGCCACCACAACCATGCGACCTCGCCCCTATTCGCTCGCCCCCCATTCCAAACGCACCCTACAGATCGCCCGTCAACCGCTTCAGATACTCGTCGGCATCGACCACGACGTCGCGCGGGCGCCGGTTGAGCAGGTCCTGGATGCGCTCATTGTCGGCGGCGCGCACGTCTGCAGTGGTGCCGGTCATGAGCACGTCGCCCTGATCGAGCACGGTGATCGTGTCGGCGATCTTGAACGCGCTCTCGAGCTCGTGCGTGACCACCACGATGGTCATGCGCAGGGCATCGCGCAGGCGCAGGATCAGGTCATCCAGTTCGGCCGAAACAACTGGATCGAGACCGGCCGACGGCTCGTCGAAAAACAGCAGGCGCGGATCCATGACGATGGCGCGCGCGAGCGCGGCACGCTTGACCATGCCGCCCGACAACTGGCTTGGCATGAGGTCCTGGAAGCCGCCGAGATTGACCACTTCGAGCTTGATGCGGCTCATGATGCGGATCGTCTGCTCGTCCAGATCGGTGTGTTCGCGCAATGGCAGCGCGACATTGTCGCCAACCGTCATCGAGGTCAGCAGCGCGCCGCCCTGGAACGACACGCCAATCTTCTTGCGCACGTCGAGCTTCTCGCGCGCGCTGGCATGGGCGATGTCGGTACCGAACAGTTTGACGCTGCCCGATACCGGCCGGTTGAGGCCGAGCATGTGGCGCAGCAAGGTGCTCTTGCCCGAACCGGAACCGCCCATGATAACGCGGATCTCGCCGGGATTCACGCTGAAGTCGACGCTGTTGAGAATGCGCCGCTTGCCGTACCAGGCTTCGAGCTTCTCGACTTCGATCAGTGGCGCGGGCGTGCTCATGCGGCCCGCCACGCTGCTGCGACCAATCCGCACTGGCGTGGCGGTCGCGTGGTCATCGATTCAGGAAATAGCTGAAGATCATGTCGGCGATGATGATCCAGCAGATCGCCATCACGACAGAACGCGTGGTCGCCCGACCGACACCCTCGGCACCGCCGCTGACCGAAAAACCCGTGCTCACGCCGATCAACGTGATCAGCAGCGCGAAGACCACGCTCTTGGCCAGGCCTTGGCCGATATCGCCCGGACTCAGCAGCGCCATCGTCTGCAGCATGTAGGCGGTCGGCGTGACGTCAAGTGCCGGCGCGCTGTACAACGCGGCACCGAAGATCGCCACCGCATCGGCGAACACGGTCAGCAGGGGCAGCATGACCAGCATCGCGATCAACGCCGGTGCGACCAGGTAGCGTACTGGCTCGATGCCGATCACGGCGAGCGCATCGACCTCCTGCGAGACGCTCATCGAACCGATCCGCGCGGCCAGAGCAGAACCGGAGCGGCCAGCCACCAGGATCGCCGTGATCAACGCACCAAACTCGCGCGTGACCGATTTCGCCACTGCCAGCACGACCTGTGACTGCGCACCGAACTCGCCGAGCGCCGAGACGAACTGGATGCCGAGCATGATGCCGACCGTGAATGCGAGCAGGCAGACGATCGGCAACGCATCGACACCGATCTGGCGCATCTGCTCGAACACCGCGCGGATGCGCACCGGCTGGCCGACGCGCCAGCCGAAGAACGTGAAATACAACGCATCGACAAGCAGCATCGCTGCATAGCCGAAACCGGCCAGCGCGCCGAGCGTGGCGCGCCCGAGTTGCGCGAGCGTTCCGGTCAGGGCTTCCACGCCGGCGTGCCGGTGACCTCGGGAATGGACGAGGCGTCGGCAACGATCGGAAACACCCGATCGAGCCGCGCCAGTTCGAGCACCGAACGCACCGCATCACTGACCGCAACGAGCGCGAATCCACGGCCCTTGGTGCGCGCGGTCTGGAACCCCTCGACCAGCGCGGCGATCCCCGAGGAATCGATGTAGCTGACCGCACTGAGCTCGACGCCGACGCGGTTGCTTGCCGCGAGGGCATCAAGGACCGCCTTGCGCACCTGCTGCGACCACGAGAGGTCAACCTCGCCGCTGAGCCTGATCAATGTGCTTCCGTTGCCGGTTTCCTGCTCGATCCCGTTCATTCCTGCTCTTCCCCGAGGGTATTCGTGGCCTTGATCTGCTTGTGCATGATCAGGCGGTTGCCGCTGGCATCCGGTCGCACACTCACGCTCCAATGATCCATCACCGAATCGATCAGGGCCACACCAAGCCCACCAGCGCGTACCTCGCCGAGCGGCTTGGGTTGCACGCAACACGGATCGACCGGTGGCGCCCAGTCGAGCAGTCGGAACTCCAGTCCGTTGCCGTCGCTGGCCACGCGCAGGGCAATATCGCCTGTCCGCTGCGTCCCGTACGCGTGACGGATGATGTTGCAGCACGCCTCATCGACCGCGAGCACGAGTCTATCGCGCATCGTCACGTCGATGCCCGCATCGTCGAGCGCATTGCGCAGCGCCGAGCGCATCTCGCGCATCTGTTCCGGCTGCGCCGCGAAACGACGCTCGAGAAGGATCTCGCTGCCGCGGGCCTGCGGCGACTCGATCACCAGCACGGTGGTGTCATCGACGAGGCGCAGATGCTTGAGTTCGGAGATCATGCCGCGCAGGCGCGGTTCGGTTGACGAGCCGGCATGGCGCTCGATCAGTCGGCGCACGCCGTCGGAACCGATTGTCTGCCTGTGCGCATCACGCACATCGGTGACGCCGTCGGAAAAACAGTAGAACGCACCACCACCGATGGCGACCGACTGCTCCTCGAATTCCGCCTCGGCAACGATGCCGAGCGGCGGACCGCCCGACAGGTACTCGGTGAACTGGCCGTCCCGGTGCAGCAGCGCCGGCGGGAAACCGGCTGCCGCAAACACGACATTCTCGGCAGCGCGGTCGCAGTGACCGACCAGCGCACAGACGAAACGCCCGTCGAGGCGCGTCTGGCACAGGTCTTCATTGACCCGCGCCAGCCACTCGGCAGGTGCGGTGCCTTCACGTCCAACCCAGCGCAGCAGCGACGCCGCCCGCACCATCAGCAGCGATGCGTCGAGTCCCTTGCCCGAGACATCGCCGATGACGAAGCCGATGCGACCGTTGGCGAGATCGAAGAAATCGTAGAAATCACCCGAAATCTCGTGCGCCGGCAGATTGACACCGAGCACCGGGAAGCCATCGCGTCGGCGCTTCGGCAACAGCGACTTCTGCAGCCGGCGCGCGAGTTCGAATTCGCGCTTGAGGCGGCTCTGCTCGACCAGTTCAAAGGCCATGCGCGCGTTGTTGATCGCCAGCGCAGTGGGTGCCGCGATCAGCCGCAGGATCTCGGCGTCCTCGAAAGCAAACACGCCACCGTCGCGCTTGTTGACGACCTCGAGCGCACCGATTGGCCCTTTCGCCGTCGACAGCGGTGCGCACAGCAGGCTGCGCGTGACGAAGCCGGTTTCAGCATCCGGGGTACGATCGACGCGCATGTCGTTCTGCGCATCGACCGCGATCTGGCTCGCGTTCTCCGACACCGCGCGACCAACCACGCCGTGGCCGACCGGGATGCGCAGGCCGGTCAGATCGACCGGTCCCACGCAGACGCGACACTCGAGCATCTTGCCGTCGGCTTCGAGCAGGAACAGCGATGCGGCTTCGGCGCCCATGAACCCGGCGATGCGGTTGATCGCCTCGTCGAGTGTCTGGCGCAAATCAAGGGAGACCGCCAGGGTTTGCGAGAGGTCGGCAAGAAACACCAGCGCACGCGCCTCGCTGGAGCCGGCCGCGACAACATGCGGGGCCGGCCGGGCGCTCATTCGTCGCTGCGCTCGCTGCCACGCTGGGCACGCTGCTCACGCGTTCGACGCAAACCCCACAAGGTCATGACCGGTCCGGAGATGACATACAGAAGCGCTATGCCGAACAGCACGCGTGCGGTATCAACCGCCAGCGCGACGAAGATCAGCAGCACCACCGGAATCCAGATGAACGGCACGCGATCCGATCGTGGCCACGCCTTGAAGCTGAAATAGCGCACGTTGCTGACCATCAGCAGCCCTGCCACGACGGCGATGACCGGCGTGATGAACTGCACGTCGATGCCGCTCATGTCGAACTTTTCCATCGTCCACACGAACGACATGCAAAGGCCCGCTGCCGCCGGGCTCGCCAGTCCCTGGAAATAGCGCTTGTCGGCCACGCCAACCTGCGTGTTGAAGCGCGCCAGACGCAAGGCAGCGCAGGCTGCATAGATGAACGCGGCCGCCCAGCCGACCTTGCCCCAGAAATTTCCGTAGGCGGTCAGCGACGACAACGACCACGTGTACATGACCAATGCCGGCGCCACGCCGAAGCTGACCAGATCCGACAGCGAGTCGTACTGCACGCCGAAATCGCTCTGCGTATTGGTCAGGCGCGCAATGCGTCCGTCGAGGCCGTCGAGCACGCCGGCAACGAACACGGCCAGCGCCGCTTCGCTGTAGCGACCATTGATCGACGCGATGATCGCGTAGAACCCGGCGAACATCGCGCCGGTGGTGAACAGGTTCGGCAGAAGGTAGATCCCGCGCGGTCGCCTTGGGCCGCGCAGCGGAGTGTCGTCCATTCTCGAACCCGTCGATAGAATGTCCGGAGTTTAACCGATCATCGCGAAATGCCACCGGGTTGCTTGTCTTGGCGGTCCGCCAGTGCTATCCAGTGCGCGCTATGATGTATTCCGTACCAACTTTCCGGCTCGCGCCGACCTGGAGAACACCATGAAGCATGGCCTCGCAGCTCTGCTCATCGCATTGATGGCCACCGCCCCTGTGTGTGCCCAGCAGGTCTACACCTGGACCGATGCCAATGGCGTCAAGCATTTTTCCGACGCGCCGCCACCGCCGGACACCAAGGAATCGAAAAAGGTGATGGTGCGCGGCGGCATTACCAGCACCGAGGCCAACGTCGCGCCGCCGCCGGAAGAAGAACCCGCCAAGGAAGGTCCGCGCATGGCCGCCGCGGCCGGCTATTCGCCCGAAGACATCAAGCGCAACTGCGAAACCTCGCAGCGCAATCTCGAAGCAATGAACCTGCGCAAGCCGACGGCCGAAGCAACCGTTGAAGCCCAGGTCGAGTATCAGGAGCAGGTCGGCAAGATGCAGCAACAGATCGCGCTGTTCTGCGGCTGAGCAGCTCGATACTTCCTTCCCCTGCGTAGCGGGGGAAGGTGGCGCGGAGCGCTGAGCTACAATCGCGGGTCCACTCGACCTGATTGAACCTCATGCACCTGTCCCGCTTTCACCTCGCGACCGTCAAGGAAGTTCCCGCCGACGCCGAAATCGTCAGTCATCGACTGATGCTGCGCGCCGGGATGATCCGCAAGCTCGCTGCCGGCATCTACACGTGGTCGCCGCTCGGCTTGCGCGTGTTGCGGCGCGTGGAGACGATTGTGCGCGAGGAAATGAATCGCGCCGGCGCGGTCGAATTGCTGATGCCATCCATCCAGCCGCAGGAACTCTGGGAGGAAACCGGACGCTGGGAAAAATTCGGCGGGCAGCTGCTGAAAATCAAGGATCGCAAGGAAGCCGGGTTCTGCTACGGCCCCACGCACGAAGAAGTCATCACCGACTTTGCGCGTCACGAGCTGAAATCCTACAAGCAGTTGCCGGTCAACTTCTACCAGATCCAGACCAAGTTCCGCGACGAGATACGGCCGCGCTTCGGCATCATGCGTGCGCGCGAGTTCCTCATGAAGGACGCCTATTCGTTCCACGTCGACGGCGAATGCCTGCAGCGCGAGTACCGCAACATGTACGACGCCTATGCGCGCATCTTCACGCGACTCGGCCTTCGCTTCCGTGCGGTCGATGCCGATACCGGCGCGATCGGTGGCAGTGCGTCGCATGAGTTCCAGGTACTTGCCGAGTCCGGTGAAGATGCCGTGGTTTTCTCGGATGGCTCCGACTATGCGGCGAACATCGAGAAGGCCGAGGCGCTTGCGCCGAGCGGCGATCGGCCTGCTCCCTCGGCTGACAAGGCGAAAGTCTCGACGCCTTGGCAGCGCACCTGCGAAGAAGTCTCGAAGCTGCTGGAGATCCCGATCGAACGCACGGTCAAGACCGTCGCGCTTTGCGTCGACGACGAAAGCGATCCGCAGTTCGTTGTAGCGCTGGTCCGCGGCGACCACATGGTCAACGAGATCAAACTCGCGCGACTGCCGGGAATGGCCGGCTATCGTCTGGCCGACGAAGATGAAATCAACGCCCTGTTCCACACCGAGGCAGGATTTCTCGGGCCTGTGGGCCTCGAAAGGGAAGTCAACACGAACGGCAAAGTCCTTGAACCTGTTGACTCGACCAACAGCATCACGCGACCCATCAAGCGACGCGTTTGCGTCATCGCCGACCGCAGTGTCGCGCTGATGGCCGACATGGTCGTCGGTGCGAACGAAAAGGGTTTCCACCTGACCGGCGTCAATTGGGGCCGGGACCTGCCCGAAGCGGATCTGATAGCCGACATCCGCAACGCGGTCGAGGGCGATGCATCGCCCGACGGCCAGGGCACGCTGTCAATTGCACGCGGCATCGAAGTCGGCCACGTCTTCCAGCTCGGCCAGAAATATGCCGAAGCACTCGGCGCAACTGTTCTCGACGACCAGGGCAAGGCGCGCGTCCTGTCGATGGGCTGCTACGGCATTGGCGTCAGCCGCATCGTCGCCGCCGCGATCGAACAGAACCATGACGACGCCGGAATCATCTGGCCCGAGGCGATGGCGCCGTGGCAAGTCGTGATCTGCCCGATCAATTTCGCGCAGAGCGAACCGGTTCGCGAAGAAGCCGAAAGGATCTACACCGAACTCAGCGCGCGTGGCATAGAAGTCGCCATCGATGACCGCGGCCTGCGCCCCGGCCCGATGTTCGCCGACATGGAACTGATCGGCATCCCGCATCGCATCGTCATCGGCGACCGTGGCCTGGCCACGGGAACGTACGAATACCGGCGCCGCGGCGAGAGCGAGAACCGCTCGCTCACCCGCAGTGAACTGTTCGCTCTATTCGTCTGAGTGCAGCAACCATGCCGTCCCCAGCAAAGCATGGGGAAGGGAAAATGGAGCACTGTGCTTTTTGCGTTCGCCTGCGAAGCGCGGGAAGGTGAAAACCGAGCGCTGTGCTTTTGCCTTCCCCTGCGAAGCGCGGGAAGGTGAAAACCGAGCGCTGTGCTTTTGCATTCCCCTGCGAAGCGCGGGAATGGAAAAAGGGAACGCTGTGGTTTTTTGCCCCCCCCCCCGCGTCGCAGGGGGTGGCAGAACAGCACGCGCTATTACCTTCCCCTGCGGAGCGGGGGCAGGTGGCCCCACAGGGGCGGTTGGGGGCACGG
>JBBSOU010000121.1:0-10307 GCA_038259445.1 Lysobacterales bacterium
GGTGCCCCGACAGGGGCGGAAGGGGGCGCTTTGGCTTCCTCCACTGTGCACGGCAAGGAAAAGAATTCCGGCGAGTTGAAGAACGCAAGAACGACCGCCTTTCCCTTCCCCTGCGCAGCGGGGGAAGGTGCCCGGAGGGCGGAAGGGGGCGCTTTGGCTTCTTGCGCAGCGGGAAAACATCGGCAGGATTGCCGATGTTCGCAGCATCAGCAGCCCGAACGGCGGAAGAGGCGCTGTGCGACAGCGAGATCAGCCACTACTCGCGCCAGATCAAGCTCACGAATCGCCCGGTGCGTGCGTCGCGTCGGTGTGAATAGAAGCGCGTGTCGGTGAGCGTGTCGAAGCCGCCACCGTAGACCGCCGTCACTCCGGCGAGCGCGCGCCGCCGGCGAGCGAGTCCGTAGAGATCGCAAAGCCAGTGCCCGTAGCGGGTCGGCACGAATGCCGCGGCACTTTGCGCATCGCGATCGACGAATGCATGGCGCACCTCGTCACCCACTTCATACGACGCCGGCCCGATCGCCGGGCCCAGCCATGCCAGGATCGATGACGCCGGTGCCTGCATGCGTTCGACCGTGGCTTCGATCACGCCGCCGGCAAGCCCGCGCCAGCCGGCGTGTGCTCCGGCGACGACGCTGCCGTCGGTACTTGCAAGCAGCAGCGGCAGACAGTCGGCAGTCTGGATCGCAATGACGACATTGGCATGATCAACCACCGCGGCATCGGCTTGAACCTCGTCGGCAGAATACGACGCATCGACGACATCGATGCCGTGCACCTGATGCAGCCACCTCGGATCGACGGGAAGCCCGAGCAGACCGCGCAGTGATTGGCGATTGCACGCAACGCGATAGGGATCATCGCCACTGCGTACACCGAGATTGCAGTGCGCGAACGGCGGCTCGGAGACGCCGGCAAGCTCGCGCGTGGTCATGCGTGCATGCACGTTCGCCGGCGCCGGCCAATCCGGAACAAGCACGCCGTGCATGGGCGGAGTCAGACGCGCGCGTCGTCGCGCAGCGCGGCCACCAGCGCTTCCATGTCGGCCGGACGCTCCGCTTCGACGACAATGCTGCGACCGTCGGCCGGATGCAGGAACTCGAGGCGCTCCGCATGCAGGGCCTGGCGACGGAAGCCGCGCAGGATTTCGGTCAGTTCGGTGCTTGCCGCTTTCGGCAGTCGCAGGTTGCCGTAGGTTCCATCGCCGACGATCGGGTGACGCACATGCGCCATGTGCACGCGGATCTGGTGGGTGCGCCCGGTCTCGAGCCGGCACTCGATCAGTGTCAATGTGCGGAACCGTTCGCGCACGCGGTAGTGCGTGACCGCATCGCGTCCGTCCTCGCGCACGGCCTGGCGAAGTCGATCACCCGGATGCCGACCGATCGGCTGGTTGACCTTGCCGCCGGCGACCATCGCGCCATACACGATCGCCTCGTACTGGCGATGCACGGTGCGTTGCGAGAGTTGTTCGACGAGCGTCGTGTGCGCGCGCAGCGTGCGTGCGACCACCATGAGCCCCGAGGTGTCCTTGTCGAGCCGATGGACGAGGCCGGCGCGCGGAATCTCGGCAAGCCCGGGATCGTGATGGAGCAGGGCGTTCTGCAAGGTCCCATCCGGATTGCCCGCACCGGGATGCACGATCAGGCCCGGCGGCTTGTTGACGACAATCAGGTCGGCATCCTCGTAACGGATGTCGAGTCCGATATCCTCGGCCGCCGCGCCGACCTCGCGCTGCATGCGCACGGTCAGCTCGACGTGCTCGCCGCCGTGCACGATGTGCCGTGGCACGACTTCGACTCCGTCGAGCAGGACGGAGCCGGACTTGATCCAGGACGTCAATCGCGAGCGCGAGTAATCCGGGAACAGGTCGGCCAGTGCCTGATCGAAGCGTCGACCCGACGACTCGACAGGGATGGTGCCGCTCAGCGTGGATTCGGTTGCATTCATTCGAAAAGTGAAGAAAACGTATAGCGTGGCCGGACTATCCGGGGCTTGCCGCGTTCGGGTTATGATTGCGGTCTTACATCATCGCAGAGCCCCCCCTCGCATGCGAGTTTCACGTCTGTTTCGCACCATTGCGCAGCTTCTTTTCGTCGGCCTGCTGGTTTCCCTCACGGGTTGTTCGCTGTTTGGCGAGAAAAAGGTCGATCCACTCGAAGCCCTTGCGGTCGAGCCTCTTTACGAACGCGGCAAGCAGGCAAATCTGCAGGGCAACTACGACGTCGCCGATCGCACGTTTGCGCGCCTTGTCGCGCGGTTTCCGTTCGGGCCCTACAGCGAGCAGGCGCAGATCGAGCAGGCCTACGCGCAGTACAAGATGAACAAGCCGGATGATGCGTATTCAACGATCAACCGCTTCATCAAGACCTATCCCGCGCACAAGCATGTCGACTACGCCTACTACCTGCGCGGCCTGATCAACTTCGATCGCGAGGAAGGTCTGCTCGAGCGCTACGCGGGCCTCGACATGACCCAGCGCGACCAGGCCTTCGTGCGCCAGTCGTTCGACGATTTCTCGTCGCTGGTGACGCGCTATCCGACCAGTCGCTATGCGGAGGATTCGGTCTTGCGCATGCGCTACCAGCGCAACGGCATGGCCCAATCGGAACTCAACGTCGCACTCTACTACCTGCGCCGCGGCGCACATGTGGCCGCAGCGAACCGCGCCAAGTCGATCATCGAAACCTATGACGGCGCGCCGCAGGTCGGCGATGCGCTCGCTGTGCTCGTTCTGAGCTATCACGAGCTGGGCCAGGACAGTCTGTCCGACGATGCCGGACGTGTTCTGCAGCTCAACTATCCCGATCACCCGTCGCTGGCCGGCGGCTGGCCGGTGTGGCGCTCGAACTGGTGGAAGCTCATTCCGCTCAGCAATCGGGGCATGAAGCCGGTCGACAAGGACTGATCGGGGCGAGGCAGGGCGCGCGGCGGGGACGGCATGTCGTTTCCGCCACGCTGGCGCGTAACCGGCAGGAACAGCCACGGAAATCCTCGCCGATGCCGACGCATGACCTTTTCCGGATTCTTGCCGTTACCCTCCTGCTCGCGACGGCGCTAGGTCACCCGTTGGCGTTCGCGGGCAATGTACCGCCAGCCAACCTCATTCTGCGCAGCGGATTCGAATCCCCGTCGGTCGAAGACATCCGGCCGATGTCGGACCGCTTCGACAACGCCGCCACGCTCGGCGACTGGCGGCGCATCTGGCGCGACGAATACTGGTCGGCCGATCAGCTCGAGGGGTTTGACATCGCCACCACGCGCGCCGGCTGGATGACGATGCTGCCGCACGCGAGCACGTGGTATCAGGACTATCGCGGCGAGCTCACCTACAAAGCGGTCGATGGCGATTTCATCGCCACAACGCGCGTCGAATCACGCAACCGCAGCGGCACCGGAGCGCCAGGCAGCACCTTGGGCGGTAGCGCGTTCAGCGAGTACTCGCTGGCCGGCATACTGGTGCGCGCGCCGCGCGTGGATATGGTCTGCTGCGACCCGTCCGGCTGGCAGCAGGGCCGCGAGCGCTACGTGTTTCTCTCGTACGGCTCGGCAGACCAGACCGGCAGCTACCAGTTCGAGGTGAAGACGACGCGCGCCGCGGTGCCACCGGAAAGCCACAGCATCTCCACTCTGGAAATCAGCGACACCGATGCCACGCAAGTAGATCTGCGCGTCGCCCGCATCGGTCCCGCGTTGATCATGCTGCTGCGCGAGCAGGGCGCCGGCTGGCGCGCGCACCGCCGCTATCGACGCGACGACTTTCCCGAATCGCTGCAGGTCGGCATGACCGTCTACACCGACTGGGAGATCGCATCGACCTATCCGTTCGCGCAACACAACAACAGCGTGATCACGCATGCGTGGCAGGATCCGGGCACACCGGCCGCCCCCGACCTGCGCGCCCAGTTCGACTTCTTCCATTTCGATCGGCCGCTCGTGCCAATGCCCTTGCAGGGAGTCGACCTGACCGATGCCGCGCTCGTCAATGATGCGCAGTTGCTGGCCTTTCTCGGCGATGCCGTGCCGTGATCGACCACCGCCGCCCGTAGAGGGCGGACGGCGCTGTTTCGATCAACGCGTGCGTACGGGGAACGCCGGTCGCTGCGGCGCCACGGCGGGCTTTTCCCTGAGCGCCTGCAGCGCGATGTCGATGGCGCGATCGAGCTGCGGATCTCGTCCTGCGGCGACCTCGGCAGGCCACTGCTCGACCTCGACGTCGGGCGGCACACCGACGTTCTCGATGGCATACCCTTCTTCGGTCCAGATCGCGATGTTCGGCGAGGTGACGCTGCCGCCGTCCATCAATGGCGGGAAGCCGAGGATGCCGACCAGGCCACCCCAGGTGCGCTTGCCGACCACCGGGCCGAGCTCGAAACGCTGGAACATCCATGGCAGCAGATCGCCACCCGAGCCGGCGGTCTCATCGGTGATCATGACCTTGGGTCCGAAGATCGTGCCGCGCGGACTGACCAGGTTGTCGCCATAGCGCATCGTCCAGTTGGCGATCAGCGGACGGCGCAGCAGGTCGATGTAGTAGTCGGCGACCTGGCCGCCGCCGTTGAAGCGCTCATCGAGGATGATGCCGGCGCGGTTCGATTGCGGATAGAAGTAGCGCTTGAACGCGCTGTAGCCGTTGCCGCCGGTGTCGGGCAGGTGGACGTAGGCGAGTTGACCCTTGCTGCGTGCATCGACGTGGCGGATGTTGCCTTCGACCCAATCGAGATAGCGCAGCGGATCCTCGTTGTCGACCGGAACCACGACCACGTCGCGCGAGCCGCTGCCGTCCGCGTTCGGGCCAATCGTCAATCGCACTTGGCGACCGGCACGATTCTCGAGCAGCGCGTGCACGCTCGTTGGCGCGCGCAAGGCAACGCCGTCGACCGCAAGCAGGAACTCGCCGACCTTGACGTCGACACCCGGTGTGCGCAGCGGTGAGCGCAATTCCGGATTCCAGTTGAGGCCACCGAGGATCTTGCGGAAGCGATAGCGCGCGTCGACGATGTCGTAGTCGGCGCCGAGCAGCCCGACTGGAATCTTCTTCGGCTTGAACGGGTAGTCACCCGCTTGCAGGTAGCTGTGGCCGACGCCGAGTTCGCTCAGCATCATGCGGATGACGCGATCGAGGTCCGCGCGCGTGGCGAGGTCGGGCAGCAATGCGCGGTACTTCGCGCGCATCGCCGGCCAGTCGGCGCCGTGGTAGTTGGTCGCATAGAAATAGTCGCGATTGATGCGCCAGGCATCGTCGAGGATCTGCGCCCATTCGGCGCGCGGTTCGACTTGCACGGCGATCTTGTCGAGCGCGAGCTTGCCCTTGCCGGCCGGCAGTTCGTCCTTGATGTCGGTGACGAACCAGTCGGTGCCGACGCGATACCCGATGCGCTTGCCGTCGGTGGAGAGCACGAAATCATCGACTTCCTTGGCCAGCGTCTTCGCTTCGCGTGCGTCGAGCGTGATGCGCCTGAGTTCGCCGCCACCGTCGAAGTTCGAGAATGCGCGCTGGCCAATCGATTCGATGAAGAAAATTTCTCCGCTCGCTCCGACCTTGAGCGAACGACGCGTCGCGCTGCCCGCGGGCAACGCGACGATGCGATCGCCGATACCGTCTTCGTCGATGCGCACGCGCGGTGTTTTCGTCTTTTCCTTGTCACTCTTCTCATCGTTGCCGTCCTTGGTTTCCGCTTCGGCAGGCGTTGTTGCCACTTCATCACTCTGCGGCGGAATCGCGTTGGGTCCGTCGCGGCGCAGCGTGATCGCATAGAGTCCGAAACTGATCGCGTATTCGTTGTTGGCCTGCGAGAACCAGTCCTTGACCGGGCCCGCGTCGGTCGAAGCGAGCACGTAGAGGAACTCGCCGTTCGGGTCGAACACCGGTTCGACCATTTCCGATAACCCGTCGGTCAACCGGATCGACTTGCCAGTCTCGACCGACCAGGCGTAAACGGTCTGGATCAGGCCGGCGTTCTGTACGGTGTAGGCCAGCCAGCGGGAATCGGGCGACCAGTTCGCGCTCATCGGATCGAGTGGCGAGTACACCGGCTCGGACGCGATCCTGGTGTTGCGGCCGCTGGCCAGATCGATCACCCAAAGCGACTGGCTGTTGTCCTGGTAGGCGATGCGCTTGCCATCGGGCGAGAACTTCGGCGACT
This sequence comes from Lysobacterales bacterium, assembly GCA_038259445.1. Classification (GTDB taxonomy): domain Bacteria; phylum Pseudomonadota; class Gammaproteobacteria; order Xanthomonadales; family Rhodanobacteraceae; genus Dokdonella. The sequence continues at coordinate 6,147 of JBBSOU010000121.1, forward strand.
CGTAGTAGCCGGCTCCTTCGAGCGTGAATCGCTTCGGTGTGCCGCTGCCATCCTGTTTGCCGACGAGCAGTTCGTACTCGCCGTTCTGGTCGGAGAACCACGCGATGTGGCCGCCATCATGTGACCACGTGGGCGAGTGATCGTTGGCGCCGGTCGAACGTGTGATCTGCCGTGGGTCGCCCTTTTCGGCGGGTACGCTGACGATCTCGCCGCGGTAGTTGAAGGCGATGCGCTTGAGGTCAGCCGATGCCGCCGACTCGCGGACCCATTTGACGTCACTGGCGAGGCGCGGACGTGTCTCGGCCAGATCGGAAATGGCCGAGATGGCAATGCGTTTCGCAGTGCCCGAGCGTACGTCGAGTTCGTGCAGCCAGCCGGCCTGCTCGAACACGATGACGCCGCCCGCATCGGCGTTCGGCGAAGTCACCGGGAAATCGTCGAAGCGGGTCAGCGCGGTCGACTGCGCCGATGCGGCGTCGTAGCGGTACAAGTTGAACTCGCCGTCGCGATCCGAATTGAAGTACAGCGTGTTGCCGATCCACATCGGATCGGTGTCGTTGCTGCCATTTGCCGGTTTCGCGATTTCCTTGACCGAAAGATCGGCCATTGCCAGCAGCCAGATGCGGCTCTGCGTACCGCCGCGGTAATTCTTCCACTGCTGGAATACTTCGTTGTTGGGCGAGTAGGCGAGGGTCTTGCCGTCGGGAGAGAGCGCTGCCTTGAAGCCGCTCGGCACCGGCAAGCGCGTCGGCGTGCCGCCAGCGACCGGGATCGTCGCGAGATAGCTGAGCCGGCGCGTGAAGTGACCTTCCGGCGACTGCACGAGCACGGCGCTGCTGTCGGGCGTGAAGCCACGCACGATGTCGTTGCCGGGATGCCAGGTCAGCCGGCGCACTTCGCCACCCCCGGCCGGCATGATGTAGGCGTCGAGGTTGTCGCCGTAGTTCGCGGTGAACGCGAGCCAGCGCCCGTCAGCGGAAAATTGCGGAGACGTCTCGTTGCCAGGCGCCTGGGTGATGCGCCTTGCACTGCCGCCGGCGCGTGCGACCAGCCACAAGTCGTTGTCGTAGGCGAACGCGATGCGCTCGCCGCTGACCGCCGGCGTCGACAGCATGCGCGTGTCGGACGTGTTGATCGCGTGGCTGGATGTGCTGCCGAGCAGCACCGCGAGCAGCGTCGTGGTGGCGAATTTCATGCGTTCTCCGTGGTGGCCGAGCGGGGTGATGTGATCCGGGTCCAGCATAGCGAGGCGAGGAAAGCTCCGACACGGACGAAAGTACTGCCCCACGCCGTTGACTGCATGCCCGAGCGTGCGCGTGCCGCGCCGCGCCGCGCCACGTCCGCCCAGCGCCCATTCGACGTGCATTGCGGCAGATTTCCTGCGCGTTTTCCGCGTATGGATGGATATTCACGGAACATGGCGCGGACTGGGAGATGCAGCGCGCCACTGCGGACTCCAGCGCGAGGGTCGTGCGAACTCCCATTGGGTTTGCCCGCCCTCGAAGCGACGTCGATGGCGTTCCGCGCTGCAGAGAGTTCGACGGCGTGCGCAGGGCTACAATGTGCGGCAACTCACCGCCCGTCACGGGCGACCGTGGAGTACCGATGCATCGATTCAAGTGCAATGCCTGTGTGCTGTTCGTGACACTGCTGCTGGGCGTCGCCCACTCCTCGGTCGGTGCTGCCGAGCCACCCAATTCCCCTGCGGGAGAATCGCCCATGACCGTCCACGCGACCGGTACGTTCGAAGTCAATCTCGTGCCGCTGCAACTCGACCAAAGCACCGATGGCGATCTGCGCGGACGCATGTCGATCAACAAGACCTTTCAAGGCGATCTCGAAGCGACCTCGGTCGGCGAGATGCTCACGGCGATGACAGCGACGACAGGATCGGCTGCATACGCGGCTATCGAGCGCGTCACCGGTACCATCGGCAGTCGGCGAGGCAGCTTCGCTCTGCAGCACACTGGCATCATGGACCGCGGCGCGCGGGACCTGCGCGTCACGATCGTGCCCGATTCGGGTACCGACGATCTGACCGGCATCGCCGGCACGCTCGCGATAACGATCGCCGACGGCACGCACAGCTACGACCTCGCCTATACCTTGCCGGACGCACCGGCCAGCAACGCCGACTAGGTGCTTGATCGCCAGAATCCCGATCCAATCGCGCCCTCATCCGTCGCTGCGCATGAAGAGGATCAGGAGCCCCCCCTTCCGCCCTGCGAGTACAAGGTGCCCGCAGGGCGGCAGGGGGTGCTTTTGCTGCGAACGATGAATCAGACCGTCAGATACCCACCGTCCACATTGAGCCACGTGCCGGTCACGTAGCTCGACGCCGACGAGGCGAGGAACAGCAACGCGCCGGCCATTTCGCTCGGCTCGGCGACGCGATTCATCGGCACGTGCATGAGTGCGCGCATCAGGATGGCTGGATTCTGCGTGAGCGCGCCAGCGAATTTCGTGTCGGTCAGGCCAGGCAGCAAGGCGTTCACGCGCACCCCCTGCGGCGCGCATTCCTTGGCGAACGCCTGCGTCATCGACAGGATCGCGGCCTTGCTGATCGAGTAGATCCCCTGTGCATCGCCGGGTACGACGCCGTTGACCGAGGCGACATTGATGATTGATCCGCCACCGTTCGCCGCCATCAGTCTTGCACCGTGCGTCGACAGGAAAAAGTAGCCGCGGATGTTGACGTCGACGGTCTTCTGGAACGCGCCGAGGTCGGTGTCGATGATCGGACCGAAGTACGGATTGGCCGCGGCGTTGTTGATCAGCACATCGAGTCGCCCATGGCGGTCGCTGATCGTGCGGAATGCGGCCTCGATCTGCTCGACTTCGCCGATATGGCAGACCAGCGTTTCGGCCGAGCCGCCATCGGCGATGATCGACCGCGTCACCACATCACACGCTTCGGCCTTGCGGCTCGACACGATCACGTGCGCACCGTATGCCGCGAGCATGCGTGCGCCGGCTTCGCCGATGCCGCGACTGGCGCCGGTCACGAAGGCGATCTTGCCGCTGAGGTCGAACGGGTCGGTGCGGGTCATGGCAGGTTCCAGTGGTCGATCAACGGTAGGTGACGAGGCCGGATTCACCGGCCGATTCGAGATGTGCGGCGACGTTGAACGCACCGATGCGCAAGCCGTCATGGCCACGATGCACGCGCGTCACACCACTGTTGGCGAGCGTGCCGCTCAAGCGCATCAGTTGCGCATCGGGAATGTCGAGCAGGTGCTGCACGATCACCGCGATCGGCCCGCCCGATGTGATCACCCAGACGTTGTCGTCTACCGCTGCAGTCTCGATGGTCTGCATGAGCGCCTCGATGCAGCGTCGCTTGAACACGCTCCACGATTCCACATAGTCGTCCTCGTGCGCGTCGAGCCAGCGCTGCATCGCGCCGCGAAAAACGCTCTGGAACTCGATGCGCGGATCCTTGCTCGCTTCGAGGAACTCGCGCAGTGCGCTGGCGCCGGAAAGCTCCGGCCGAAAGCGGCCGAGCACGTCGAGATGGTCGAATTCGGCGAAGCCCGGCAGCGTTACCGGCGTATGGGCGGCGGCGTCCGCGAGCGCCGCCATGCACGCGTCTGCGGTCTGTCGATGGCGAAGCATAGGCCCGATGACGATGCGGGTCGGTACTTCCCCACAGCGCAACATCCATTCGCCGAGCAGGCGCGACTGCTTCACGCCGAGCTCGGAAAGACAGTCATAGTCGTCAGCGCCGAAGCTGGCCTGGCCATGCCGGATCAGATGCAGCGTGGTCATGTCGGCTCCGATGCGTCGAGCATGCGCAGGCAACGCTGTTCGAGGACGTTGACCATGCCGCCGAACGCGGCGAACTGCGGATTGCTGGCGTTGCCTTCGCGGTAACGCCGATAGATCTGCTGTGCGATCGCGGCCAGCCGGAACAAACCGAAGATCGCGTAGAAGTCGAATGCGCCGACATCGATGCCGGTCCTTGCGCCGTAGTACTCGACCACTTCGCGGCGCGTGAACATGCCTGGCGCGTTGGTCGGTTGTCGGCGCATGCGCTGGAACGTGGCGTCGTCGCCGGCCTCGACCCAGTAGGCGAGGGTGTTGCCGAGATCCATGAGCGGATCGCCGAGCGTGGCCATTTCCCAGTCGAGCACGCCGATCACCACGAGCGGATCGGCCGGA
>JBBSOU010000122.1:0-10301 GCA_038259445.1 Lysobacterales bacterium
GGTATGCTGCGCCGGGATCAGTTCGACCAGGTGCATGTAGCGCGGCGGGTTGAAGAAGTGGATTCCGCTGAAGCGCGAGCGCAGCGCATCCGGCAGAGCGGCCGCCAGGGCATTGATGGAAAGACCTGAAGTATTGCTTGCAATGAAAGCGGAATCAGATACATACGGGCCAATCTTCGTGTAGAGGTCGAGCTTCCAGTCGAGTCGCTCGGCAATCGCCTCGATGATCAGGTCGCAGTCGCGCAGCAGTTCGAGATGCTCGTCGTAGTTGGCTGGCGTGATCGCCGCCGCACGCGCCGGATCGGCCAGCGGAGCTGGCGACAGTTTGGCCAGGTTGGCGATCGCCTTGATCGCGATGCCGCTTTTCGGACCCTCCTTGGCGGCGAGGTCGAACAGGACGGTCTCGACGTCGGCATTGGTCAGGTGCGCGGCGATCTGCGCGCCCATGACACCGGCACCGAGCACGGCGACCTTGCGGATGCGAAGGGGCAGGTAGTTCATCAGAAACGCTCCAAGGTGAAGGACTTTTCCAGAAGTGCGGACAGAGGTGGCCGCTGGCGAACGATAAGAAGCGGGTGTGTCGCGGACGTTTCGCGGAGACGTTCGACTTGGCGATGAAGGTTCCGCGCGGAGGCGATGCTCATGCCCGCAGTCCAGCCGCGGCGAAGCGGATCAGATGTTCGGCGGCGCGTTCGCGGTGTACCTGTTCGGACATGCTCGAGCGTCGCTTGATGACGCCGAAGTCGGCCATCGCGTAGGTCAGCGCGCCGGCGATGATGTCGATGCGCCAGTAGAGCTCTTCCTTGTCCAGGTGCGGCAATTGCGCCCCGAAAGCGCTGGCGAACTCCTTGAGCACATGCCCGTAGTTCTCCGAAAGGAACTTGCGCAGGCGTTCGTTGTGTTCGGCGTAGGCGCGCGCCAGGACGCGCACGAAGGTCGCGCCGCCGGACTTGTCGAGCGACAAGGCGAGCGCCGGATGGATGAAGGCGGCAAGCAGGTCCTCGAGACTCGGTTGCGCCGTGGCAAGTACCTGTGCGAGCGCATCGAGCCGCTGCGCGCTGAGTTCATCGAGTCGTCGCCGGAAGACCTCGTTGACGAGGTTGTCCTTCGAGCCGAAATGGTAGTTGACCGCGGCCAGGTTGACCTTCGCCGCCGACGTCAACTCGCGCAAGGAGGCACCCGCAAATCCGTTGCGCGCGAACAGTTCCTCGGCGGCGCCGAGGATGCGTTCCTTGGTCGAAAAGTGCGGGAATTCCAACGTCGAGATCGTCCGGTGCGGTTCGAAAAACCAAACAAGCGTTTGAATGATAGCCCGGAGTGTGACCTCGGGCAAACACGAAATGCGATCCAGCACGCACTTGTGGGGTGCACTTGTTCACGAAACCTAGCTAGAATGCAGAACGGTTTTGTTCGCTAACTATCCGGATTGCCGTGGATTTGCATCCACGGCTCGTGCCGGAGCCTCCTCTTTCCGATAACGCAAGGTTCAAGTCACATGGCGCTCGAGCGCACACTTTCGATCATCAAGCCCGACGCAGTCGCCAAGAATGTTATCGGCGAAGTCTATTCCCGCTTCGAAAAAGGCGGCCTCAGGATCGTCGCGGCGCGCATGAAGCAGCTGTCACGTTCGGAGGCCGAGGGCTTCTACGCCGTGCACCGCGAGCGTCCGTTCTTTGCCGCGCTGGTCGAATTCATGATTTCCGGTCCGGTCATCATCCAGGTGCTGGAGGGCGAGAATGCGATCGCCACGCACCGCGACCTGATGGGCGCCACCGACCCGAAGAAAGCGGCAGCAGGCACCATCCGCGCCGATTTCGCCGACTCGATCGACGCCAATGCCGTGCACGGTTCTGATGCCGTGGAAACGGCAAATGCCGAGATCGCATATTTCTTCGCCAGTTCCGAGATCGCGTCGCGCTGAGACCCACGACTGTGACCGCCGTGCAAAAGACCAACCTGTTCGGCCTCGACCGCAAGGGCCTGCGCGATTTTTTCGCGCAGGCTGGCGAGAAGCCGTATCGCGCCGATCAGGTAATGAAGTGGGTCTACCACCGGCACGTCACCGACTTCGCGCAGATGTCCGATGTCGGCAAGGTCTTGCGCAGCAAGCTCGAGGCGATTGCCGAGGTGATTCCGCCGAGCGTGCTGTTCGAGAAGCAATCGACCGACGGCACCCACAAGTGGCTGCTCGGCATGGATCCGAAGAACGCGATCGAGGCGGTATTCATTCCCGAGAACGCGCGCGGCACGCTGTGCGTGTCGTCGCAGGTCGGTTGCGGCCTGAATTGCCAGTTCTGCTCCACCGCCACGCAGGGATTCAACCGCAATCTGTCGACGGCAGAAATCATCGGCCAGGTGTGGGTTGCGGCGAAACACCTCGGCAACGTTCCGCATCATCAACGCAAGCTCACCAATGTCGTCATGATGGGCATGGGCGAGCCACTGCTCAATTTCGACAACGTCGTGCGCGCGATGAGCATCATGCGTGACGACCTTGGGCTCGGCCTCGCCAACAAGCGCGTGACGCTGTCGACGGCCGGCCTCGTGCCGATGATCGATCGCCTGTCGGATGAGAGCGACGTGTCTCTGGCGGTTTCGCTGCATGCCCCGAACGACGCATTGCGCACCGAACTGGTTCCGCTCAACAAGAAGTATCCGATCGCCGAGTTGATCGATGCCTGCAATCGCTACGCGGCGCGTCGCCCGCGTACTTCGATCACGTTCGAATACACGATGATGAAAGGTGTCAACGACTCGCCGGACCTTGCCCGGCAACTGGTCAAGCTCATGCGCAAGGTGCCGAGCAAGGTCAACCTGATCCCTTTCAATCCCTTCACCGGAACGCGCTTCGCGCGCTCCGATGAGTCGACCATCCGCGCATTCCAGAAAATCCTGCTCGATGCCGGCGTGCTGACGATGGTTCGGCGCACGCGTGGCGACGACATCGACGCGGCCTGCGGCCAGCTCAAGGGCCAGGTGCTGGATCGGACGCGTCGCAATGCGGAGTTCCTGCGCACGCTCGAAGGAGGCGTTGCCGATGCGGCGTAGTCGCCTCGTATCCGTCGCGCTTTTGCTGCTGGTCTGCGCGTTCGCGGCCGGATGCGCGACGGGCGGCTCGTCGGGCGGCACGCGCTCGGGCGGCGACTCCACCGCGCCAGGCAATCCGGACAACCCGAAAACCAAGGCTGCGGCGCTCTACACGGAGCTCGGCCAGAAATACATGGCGCAGGGCAAGCTCGAAATCGCCCTCGAAAATCTCAACAAGGCACTTGCGTCGGATCCTCGGCATGCCGATGCCCACACCGTGGTCGGCTTGCTTTATGAGCGCATCGGCAACAATGCGAAGGCCGAGGAACACTACCGTCGTGCCGTGCAGATCAAGCCTGCCTCGGGCAACGAGAACAACAACTATGGGGCGTTCCTGTGCAAGCTCGCTCGATTCGACGATGCAGCGCCGTACTTCGAGAAGGCGGTAGCTGACCCGTTCTACCAGACGCCGGCCGTCGCGCTGACAAACGCCGGTACGTGCGCGATCAAGGGCGGGCGTCTTGATGCTGCCGAACGTGATCTTCGTTCCGCGCTTGACCGCAGTCCGGACAATGCCGATGCGCTCTACCAGATGGCTTCGGTGCTTTATCGGAAGGACGAATTCTTTCGCGCGCGCGCGTTCATCCAGCGCTATGAAGCCGTTGGTCAGCCGAGTGCCGATTCGCTGCTGCTCGCGCGCAACATCGAATTGAGGCTCGGCAACGGCAGCGCCGCACAGGACTACACGCGGCGTCTGCGGCAGCGTTTCCCCGATTCAGATCAAGTGCGCGCGCTGGATGCGCCGGGTTCCACATGACGACACCGAGTGGCGGTGGAACCGCCAACCTCGTCGTGCCGACGAACCCGTCATCGGAGCGTGGCCTGGATGACACTCTTGGCCAGCTCGAACTGAAGCTTTTTCCGGAGACACAGATCGTGAGTATTGCTGGCGACAAACAACCCGAATTCCGCGCTGAGTCGGCGGTGGATTCGACGACCGTCGAACCTGCGCATCGCGAGCAGACTTCGGTCGGTGCACGCCTGCGACGTGCGCGAGAAGATCGTGGCTGGACGCGCGAAGACATTTCCGCCCGGCTCAAGCTGCAGGCCGGACTGGTACGCCGCATCGAGGAAGACAACTACAGTGGCATCGCGCACGCGGTCTACCTGCGCGGCTACCTGACGAGCTATGCGCGACTGCTCGGCTTGCCGCTGTCGATTGCCGATGAGGTGGTGGCGACGCGCGCTGAAGAGACGCCGCTGGTTTCGACCGGCACGATATCGCGATCACGCTACCTGCTCGACCGCTATTCGGTCAGCGCGACGTACCTGATCCTCACTGGCCTCGTCATTGGCCCGGCGGTCTGGCTGGCCACGCATGGCGGCCTGCGCCAGGACCTTGCACGAACCGTACTGCTCGATGCGACCAGTGCCCAGGTGGGTGAGCGTGATGCCAACACGGTTGCCAGCGCCGACGCGAGCGCCGAGCGTTACACCGGCACGGCGATCTCGATTCCGCCGCCCATGTCGAGTGTCGATCCTGCGCCCGTCATCGCCTCGATGGCGCCGTTTTCGGCGATGCAGTCGAGCGCACCGCCGGCCATTCCGGCAGCCGAGTCGTCGCCTGCCGGACAGCACAGCCTGACCTTGAAGCTCGTAGAGGCGAGCTGGGTCGAAGTCACCGCTGCAGACGGCGAGAAGCTCGAGTACACGTTGCTTGCCGCGGGCAGTGAACGCACCTATGCGAGTGACGCTGAAATCACGTTGCGCATCGGCAATGCCGAAGGCGCGCAGATCTTCGTCGAGGGAAAGCCGCTCGATCTCGCACCGTTCCGGCGCGCCAATGTCGCGCACCTGAAGATGTTCGGCAATGGCGAAGGCGCACGGCACGTCGATTTCTGAGGATCTGCCGCCGTCCTTTTTTAACGGGCGCCTGATCGATTCCTGCTAATCTAGCGACCCTCGCGTCGCACCTGCCGGACCTCCGGCACTCCTTGCGTGTGCGACATCCAGACCGGTGATGCGTATGGCTTTTGAAGTGCTCGACGAACACGAACAAGGTGAAGTGGTGCGCAAGTGGTTGCGCGCAAACGTCATGTCGATTGCAATCGGCATTGGCATCGGTTTGGCGATGATCTTCGGCTGGCAGCAGTGGAAGTCGCGCGAACAACGGGGTCAGGCCCAAGCCGCACTCCAGTACGATGCCTTCGCCAAGGCCGTGCAGGAAGAGCGTGTCGATGACGCGGCGACAATCGGCGCGGCCCTGCGCAAGGATCATGCAAAGAGTCCCTATGCGGTATTCACCGCGTTGCGCCAGGCAGAGGTGGCGGTCGGCAAGGGCGATCTGAAGGCTGCCGGGGCCGATCTTGCCTGGGCCGACGAGGCAGCCGGTGCGCCGGCATTGAAATCGATCATTGCACTGCGTCGCGCTCGCGTCGCGTTTGCCGAAGGCGATGCGCAGGCGGCACTCGATTTCGCCGATCGCGTGGCAAAAACGGATTTCATGGCAATTACCAACGAGCTTCGCGGTGATGCACTGGCCAAGCTCGGTCGAACCGACGATGCGCGGGCGGCGTATGAGCAGGCGTTGGGCGCGCTCGATGCACAGGCACCCGGCCGTGACGTCGTGCAGATGAAGCTGATCGACTTGCCGGCGTCGGCGGAGAAGCAGAACTCATGAAGCATTCGTGGTTGATCGTTGCGCTGATGGCCATTGCGCTGGGCGGCTGCAACTGGATCAAGGGTCTCGGTCGCAAGGACAATGTCGAGCCGCCGACACCGTTGGCCGAGTTCGCGCCGGCGACCAACGTGCAGCAGCTGTGGTCGACTTCCGCGGGCAAGGGCGCAGGAGTTTCCGGTGCGCGCATGACCCCGGCGATTTACGGTGATCGACTATATGCCGCTGGTGTCGATGGTGTTGTCCTGGCAATCGATGCCGGCAGCGGTCGCACACTCTGGTCGGTTCGCGAAAAAGCGCATCGCTGGACTGGCGGCCCTGCGGCCAACGGCGAGTTGGTCGTGGTCGGATCGCTCGACGGGGCCGTGCATGCCTATTCGGCTGCCGATGGCAGCCCGCGCTGGCAGATCAGTCTCGGCAGCGAATTCATCACCGCGCCCGCGTTCGCCGACGGTTTGCTCGTGCTCAGGGCGCAGAACGGCAGTCTGTACGGAATTGATCCCGCCGACGGCACCCGACGCTGGGTGTATGAGCAGGCGGTGCCGATCCTGAGTGTTCGCGGCAACGCCGCGCCGGTGATTGGCGATGGACTCGTCTTCGGTGCATTCGACAGCGGCCGGGTGGTCGCCGTGCGTTCTTCGGATGGCGCGCAGGCGTGGACGCAGATGCTTTCCGCCGGCGAGGGCCGTACCGAAGTCGAGCGTCTTGCCGATGCCGACGGTCGGATCGTGCTCGATGCCGGCCAGGTTTTCGCCGTCGGTTACCGTGGACAGATCGCGGCGTTTGCAGCCGACAGTGGTCGACCCGCATGGGGCCGGGACTTGTCGAGCTATGCAGGATTGGCGGTGTCGGCGAATGCCGTGGTGGTCAGCGATGCCGAGGGCAACGTCTGGGCATTCGATCGTCAGACCGGTGCGAACCTGTGGAAACAGGAAGCGCTGCGCTATCGCTGGCTCAGTGCGCCGGCGATCGTCGGAAACTACGCAGTACTCGGAGATCTCAAGGGTTACGTGCACTGGCTCGATCTCGCCGAGGGCAAGCTCGCCGCGCGCGAGCGCCTCGGCAAGAAACCGATTGAAGGTGTGCCGGTGGTCGCGGGCGATGTCGTCTATCTGGAAGATACCGACGGTCGCATCGGCGCATGGCGCACGCCCTGACGCATTAGCGTATCGGCCGTGTCTGCGCGCGACTGCGCGTGGACAACGGACCGCGCATCCATGGCGGCACGGAATACGCTCCGTGCTGATTGATTCTTCTGCAACGGAGCGCCCGCGATGCTTCCCGTCGTCGCCCTGGTCGGACGCCCGAATGTCGGCAAGTCGACCCTGTTCAACGTACTCACGCGCTCGCGCGACGCATTGGTTGCCGACATGCCCGGCGTCACCCGCGATCGTCATTACGGCATCTGCCGTCTTGAGCCGCGACGGTTCGTCGTCGTCGATACCGGCGGTCTTGCCGATGTCGAGGAGGGGCTCGCCGGACTGACTGCGCGCCAGGTCGAACTGGCGATCGCCGAGGCCGATGCGATCGTTTTCGTGGTCGATGCACGCGATGGCCTGCTGCCGACCGACCAGGCAATCCTCGAGCGGCTGCGGCGCACCGGCAAGCCGACCTTGCTCGCCGTCAACAAGATCGACGGACTGGATGAAAGCGCGGCGCTCGCGGATTTCGCGCGACTGGGGATGGCGCAGCCCTTGGCCATTGCGGCATCGCACAGTCGCGGCATCGGCGTGCTGCTGTCTTCGCTTGCGGCCGTGCTTCCGCCGGACGAATTCGAGGCGATCAGTGACGTCGACGAAGGCGGCGTGCGCGTCGCCATTGTCGGACGTCCGAATGTCGGCAAGTCGACGCTGGTCAACCGCCTGCTCGGCGAGGATCGCGTGATCGTGTCGGCCGTTGCCGGGACCACGCGCGATTCGATTCGCATACCGCTCGAGCGCGATGGCAAGAAGTACACGTTGATCGATACTGCCGGCGTGCGGCGCAAGGGCCGCATCGACGATGCCGTCGAGAAGTTCAGCGTGATCAAGACGCTGCAATCGGTCGAGGTGGCCAACGTTGTGGTCATGATGGTCGACGCCAGCGAGGGTGTCACCGACCAGGATTCGAGCCTGATCGGACACGTGCTCGACGCCGGACGGGCGCTGGTCGTCGCCGTCAACAAGTGGGACGGACTGAAAACCTACGACCGCGAACAATGCCGAAACTCGCTGCAGCGAAAGCTCGTGTTCGTCGAATGGGCTCAACAGGTGACGATCTCGGCCTTGCATGGCAGCGGCATCGGCGAGCTCATGAAGGCGGTCAATCGCGCCTATGCGTCGGCCAACAAGAAGATGACCGCTTCGGAACTGACGCGTGCCATCGAAGCCGCCTATACCGCCTACCAGCCACCGCTCGTTCGCGGCCATGCGCCGAAATTGAAGTATGCGCACCCGGGTGGATCGAATCCGCCCACCATCGTCATCCACGGCTCGCGAACCAAGCACCTGGCGGACTCGTATCGCCGCTATCTGGAAAACTTCTTCCGCAAGCGCTACAAGCTGGTCGGCACGCCGATCCGCATCGATTTCAGCGAAAGCGACAATCCCTATGCCGGCAAGAAGAACGTGCTGACCGAAGGCCAGCAGAAGCGCCGCCAGCGCATGATCCGCAATGCCAAGCGCGGCAAGCGCTGACCGGTGAATTGACGCAGCTGACCGCAGCGCCGACGATGGCGTCGATGAAAGCCGATTCCCTGATTGATCCGCGCGTGACGGTCGCGGTGCTCGCCGGCGGACGCGGCGAACGGCTCGGCGGACTCGACAAGGGCCTGCAGCCGCTGCGAGGAAAACCCTTGATCGAGTCGGTGCTGGCCGGTGTGCGCAAACAGCATCACGGCGCGCTGATGATCGTCGCCAACCGCAACATCGAACGTTATCGCGAGCTTGCGCCGACGATCAGCGATCGTGTGCCGGGCTTCGCCGGTCCGCTCGCCGGCATCGCCGCTGCCCTCGAACAATGCTCGACCCCGTGGCTGGCGATACTGCCGGTCGATTGTCCGGCACCGCCACCGGACCTCATGATGCGACTGCTCGCGGCATTGCGCTTGGCGCCGGCGAGCGTTCTCGTCGCGCACGATGGCCAGCGGCGTCAGCCGTTGTTTGCGCTGTGCTCGAAAACGCTTGGCGACGATGCGGCAAATGCCGCCGCTGAGGGTATCGGCGTCTGGCAATGGCAGGATCGCAACGGCGCCATCGAGATCGATTTCTCGGACTGCCGCGCATCTTTCCACAATCTCAACAGCGCCCTGGACTTCCAGTGCCATGCGCAGCAGCAGGCCTCATGATGGCGTCGCAGCCGATTTCCGTGGACGAGGCGCGTACACGCGTGATTGCGCTGGCGCAGGCGCGCAGGCTTGGCAGCGAGCATGTTGCGCTCGACCGAGCCGGTGGTCGCGTACTCGCTGAAGACCTGGTTGCTGGCCACGACCTGCCACCGTTTGCCAATTCGGCGATGGACGGTTTCGCGCTCGCATCATCCGACTTGCCGCGTGGCGGTGAAGGCAGCTTGCGCATCATCGGCACACGCCTCGCGGGCGATCCGGGTCCGGCTCGACTGTCGGCTGGCGAGTGTCTGCGCATCACCACCGGTGCGCCCTTGCCACAGGGTGCCGACACCGTCGTGATCAAAGAACGTGTGCGCGTCGATGGTGATCGCCTGGTCATTGGCGGCGACGAGGTCGCGCATGCCAACGTGCGACCGGCTGGCGAGGACTTCCGCCGCGATGAGGTTGCCCTGTGCGCCGGCACGCGCATCACTCCGGCATGCCTGGCCGTGCTTGCTTCGCTCGGGCAGGCGCGCGTGCAGGTGGCGCGTCGCCCGCGCGTGGCGATCCTCACGACAGGCAACGAGCTGGTCATGCCCGGCGAGCCGCTCGGCGATGCGCAGATCCACAACAGCAACGGGTTCGGGTTCGCTGCGCTGGTCGCGTCCAGTGGCGCATGCAATCGCGATGTTTCACCGCCGTTTCGTCATGTGCGAGACGATCCGTCCGCGTTGCGTGAAGCACTTCTGGCCGCTGCCAGCGAGGTGGATGTGATCATCAGCAGCGGAGGAGTGTCGGCCGGCGAGGCCGACTTCCTGCCAGCCATCCTCGCCGACATCGGCCAGGTGAACTTCTGGAAGGTCAGCATGCGTCCCGGCATGCCGGTGCTGTCTGCCACGATCGGAAACACACTCGTATTTTCCTTGCCCGGCAATCCGGTATCGGGCATGGCCACCTATCTCAACTTCGTCGAACCCGCACTGGCAGTGCTGCAGGGTGCCAGCACGTATCTGCCACGCATCCACTACGCGCGCCTCGCAGCGCCGCTTGCCAAACGCCACGACCGTACCGAGTTCCTGCGCGCGACGACCGAGTCGCGGGACGACGGCTCCCTGTGGGTCACGCCATTGGCGAAGCAGGGTTCGGGCATGTTGCGTGGCATGGTCGAGGCCGATGCGTTGCTGATCGTGCCGCGCGACGTGCGCGAACTTTCCACCGGAGAGGTCGTCGAAACAATGCCGATCCGCGGCTACGGAACATCTGCATGAGCGACCAGCCGCAGCGCACCGGCGA
>JBBSOU010000123.1:0-10254 GCA_038259445.1 Lysobacterales bacterium
AAAGTGCTGGCGCGAGCCGATGCTTGCCCTTCCCCTGCGCAGCGGGGAAACATCGGCCGCATTGTCGGTGTTTGCAGCACGACCAGCCCGAATCCCGTCCTCCCATTCCCCTGCGCACGGGCGGAAAGTGCTCGTGAGAGCCGATGCTTGCCCTTCCCCTGCGCAGCGGGGGAAGGTGCCCCGACAGGGGCGGAAGGGGGCGCTTTGGCTTGTGTCGCCGAGTCGTACGACCAGTACCAAGCAAACGCATGAAACGCTTCACGCAACGTGAGAACGCCGTGTGACACATCACCGCAAGAATCACGTCGACGCTCCGCACAGCCCACTTCCGTCGCTGCGCGCCACCATTCTCGGCTGCGCAAGAAAAGAGAACGTCGCGCTGCAGATGGTGGCCACCGTCATGGAATACTTACCGGAATCAGCCGGTCCAGGCAGGCAGTTTCGCGCCCTTCACCTCGGTGCGGTCAGTTCTCGGCTACGAACCCACGACCCCAGCATCTCCGCGCACGCGCAATGTCAATCCCTTGAGAAAGTTGCGCAGCATCTGGTCGCCGCACGGCCGGTAGTTGCGATGGCCAGGTTGGCGAAACAGTGCCGAGAGTTCCGGCTTGGATACGGGAAAGCCGGCATCGGCAAAGACATCATGCATGTCGACATCGGCGAGTTCGAACGCGATTCGAAGTTTTTTCATCACAAGGTTGTTGGTGATGCGCGTCTCGATAGGTCGCGGCCGTTGGCTCTCGTCACGTCCGCGACGGTAGACGATCAGGCCATCGAGGAATCGCGCGAGTACGGCATCACTGCACGGTTCGTGGGCGGGCTCGTGTTCGCGCAGCAGCATCGCCCGCACCGCCTCTCTTTCGAGGACGAATGCTGGATCGGCCAGGCGAACGATCTCGATCACTTTCGCGTCGCTGAGATCGAGCATGTAGCGCACGCTGCGCAGCACATCATTGAGGATCATGGAATCGGCACACAGCCAGAAAACGGAACGGCCTGCAGTGTACCGTTCCGTTCGTTGAGCCGTTGCAGGAATCGGCTTCTGCCGCGACGCGTCTTGCTTTGGTCTGGAAGAAACGCATCGCAACTGAAGTCGCTCTGCCACACGGTATAGTTCGCCGGCATGGCGCGCGCCGCACCCCTTGCGGACTGCCAAACGGGGAACGCCAATGATCGCTTTCAGCAGCAAGGCCATCCTGGGGCTCGTCACCATCGCACTCACGTCATTCGCATCGACCTTCGCAGTGGCGGGTGAGGTTTCGGATGCCGTGTGGGCGCAGCTGCAGCGCGACTCGCAGGTGCGCGTGATGGTCGCGCTGTCCTCTCACACGGCGGGCGAGCGCACTCGTGCAACGCTTGCGGCCGAAGTGGATGCGCTGATTGCTTCACTGCCGATCACGGCGCGGCTCGAGCGGCGCTTTGAAACGATTCCTGCGCTTGCGCTGACGGTTGACCGCCGCACGCTCGAGACGCTCGCCGCATCGCCAGACGTCGCGCGCGTGGACCTCGACGAAGGCGGAACCGGTGGCTTGCTGCAGGCATTGCCGCTGGCGAGCGTGACACCTTCGGTCCAGGCAATCGGCCTCAACGGTGCCGGCCGCAAGGTCGCGATCATCGACAGCGGCATCCGGCTCGATCACCAGAGCTTCGCCGGCCGCGTCGTCGACGAAGCGTGCTTCTGCACGGGCTGCTGCCCGAATGGCAGCAATACGCAGACCGGTCCAGGCAGCGGTGCCAACAGCCATCCGCACGGAACGAACGTGGCCGGCATCGCCGTCGGCGCCAGCGGTGTGACTGGTGTCCCCGCAGGTGCCGCAACCGCCGCATCGATCATCTCGATCCGCGTGCTCGACGTGAACAATTCCTTTTGCTGCGCGTCGGATATCGTCGCGGCGATGGACTGGCTTCGCGTGAATCATCCGAACGCCACCGTCGCCAATCTCAGCCTCGGCACCGGCGCACGTTTCGCGGGCGATTGCGACCAGGCGTCGGCGTTCACGCTGGCCCTGGCCGCAGCGGTCGACGGGCTGGTTGCGCAAGGCACGGCGGTGACCGTCTCGAGTGGCAACAACGGGTCGAGTATCGACATGCAGGCGCCCGCGTGCGTGCGCAACGCGATTTCGGTGGGCGCGGTGTATGACGCCAACGTTGGATCGCAGACGTTCTCGCCGGTGTGCACGGCAGCCACGACCGCCGCCGACCAGATGACCTGCTTCGCCAATCTCTCGACCACCACTGATCTCGTCGCACCCGGCGCGCCGAGCACTGCAGCCGGCACGGGCTCACCAACGGCAACCTCGACGTTCAGCGGCACGTCGATGGCAGCGCCGCTCACGGCGGGTTGCATCACGCTGCTGCGCCAGGTCTACCCGCAGGTCAGCGTGGCGCAGATCGAAACGGCGCTGGAAGCCTCACCGACACGGATCACGCGCGTCGGCACAACCCAGGATTACCCGCGCGTCGACTGCGCCAATGCGCTGGCACAGTTGCGTGCGGCAGAGCAGATTTTCATGCACGGATTCGAGTAGAGGCATCGCTTTTCCATGGTCCAAACCGAAACCCTGCGCATCGCCACCTTCAACGTCAACGGCATCGGCACCCGCCTGCCGCATCTGCTGGCGTGGCTCGAACGCGAGCAGCCCGACATCGTCGCGCTTCAGGAACTGAAAGCAACCGACGACATGTTCCCCGCTGCCGATCTCGAAGCGGTCGGATATCACGCGTTGTGGTTCGGACAACGCAGCTGGAACGGTGTGGCCATTCTCGGGCGCGGTGCCGAGCCGGTCGAAAGCCGTCGTGGTCTGCCGGGCGACGACAGCGACACGCAAAGCCGCTACCTCGAAGCGGCCGTGCACGGCGTGATCGTCGGCGCGCTGTACCTGCCCAACGGCAATCCACAACCCGGTCCGAAGTTCGACTACAAGCTCGCGTGGATGGCGCGGCTTGCGAAGCATGCTGCAGCACTGGTCGCCCTGCCGCATCCGGTGGTGCTGATCGGCGACTACAACGTGATCCCGACCGACGACGATGTCTACGACGCCAAGGCCTGGCGCAAGGACGCTCTGATCCAGCCACAGGTGCGCCAATCGTTCCAACAGTTACTCGCACAAGGCTGGATCGATGGCTTGCGCGTGGCCCACGGCCCCGGCACGATCTACACGTTCTGGGACTACTTCCGCCAACACGCCGAGCGCGACCGCGGCCTGCGCATCGATCACCTGCTGCTCAACCCGATTGCCGCGAAAGGCCTGAAAAACGCGGGTGTCGATCGCTGGGTGCGCCTGCAGGAGAAGGCCAGCGACCACGCGCCGACATGGGTGGAGATGGCGCGGCCGAAAATGCTGCGATGACGCGCGTGCCGACCAGGATCACCCTGCTTTCGCGGGAAGGTGCGTAGTCGAAATGCTCTTTGGAGTGCAGCGACGTGAACTTCGACTGCTAGGCCAGCACGCGGGTGCGGGGGTCTTTTCGCCCACCTGGCTTCGAGGAAACCGATCTGTGGCGTTCCTGCCTTGATGTTGCGGTTACAATCGGAATCGCGCGGTCGAGGCTCTCGTAATGCGGGGCCGTGGCTGCCACCGCAGCCAACCTTGCCATGCCGCCCCCCTTGCCAATGAGGATTTCAATGCGACTTCCGGTTGCTCTACTCTGCGCATGTTTCTTGCTGTTTGCTTCTCAAGCGTCGCACGCGCAAGCCGTACTGAATGCCAATCCCGGCCCGTCCAACAACGGTGGCTTCGCCGGCTCTGCCCTGTTTTTCGATGTCGAGGCGAGAACCGGGATCGTGTTGACCGGACTGACGGCTGCCACGGATGCGGCACCTGGAGCCACCTTCAGTGTGCGTATCAGTACGCGAGCCGGCAGCGCATTGGGTGGGCCTGTGGCCGCCGGCCCCGGCAGCTCCAGCGCCGGCTGGACCGTGCAGGGAACGGTCCAGGCGACACAGGGCAGCGGCGAGATATCGCTGCCGATCAACATCCCGCCATTGCCGATCGCCGCCGGCCAGATACTGGGGATCGCCGTCGAGTTCCTTGACATCAGTCAGAACTACTTTGGAACCGGCACGGTTGCTCTTGAGACCTACAGCAACGCCAATCTGATTCTGCGCACTGGCGATGCCCGCAACGTACCGTTCACCACCACCGGCACTTTCTTCAGCTCTCGCGCACTGGTCGGTTCGCTGCTTTACAGATTGGCCGATCCCGTGCTGCCGGCAAATCCCGGACCGAGCAACAACAACGGCGCGGCGGGTTTCGGCCTCTTCTTCGATCTGCAGTCGGGCGATGGCGCGGTTGTCACCGGCATGACCATCGCCAACCAGGCACCGGCCGGCGGCGATTTCCAGCTCGAGGTCTATTCCCGCAACGGCTCGGCGCTCGGCAATGTGCCTGGCGGTGGTCCAGCCACCTCCAGCAGCGGCTGGACCCTGCGAGGCGTCGCCGATGCGCGGCAAGGTCCGGGCACGATCTCCCTGCCCATCGCGCTGCCAGCGCTAACCGTCGCACCCGGCCAGACTCTGGGCGTGGGTTTGCGCTTCGTCGGTGCTGGCGCGCGTTACAGCGGAACCGGTGCGCCGCCGATCGAAATCTATCCGAGCCCCGGCCTCACGCTGGTTACCGGGCAAGCCTTGTCGGCGCCCTTTACGACGGGAGGTGACGTGTTCGGATCACGTGCCCTGGTCGGCTCACTCAGCTGGCGCCCTCTCGGTTCGCAATTGCCCGGCGCGCCCGGACCCACAGAGAATGGCGGTAACCTTGGCTGGGGCATGTTCATGGATCTGCAGGCAGTGACCGACATGGTGGTGACCGGTTTCAACACGGCAACCAGGGCACTGCCCAACGGGCAATTCCAGGTACAGGTATTCACTCGAAACGGCACGACGCTAGGTGGAACCATGAGCACGGGACCGACCAGCAGCGCCGCGGGTTGGACCTTGCACGCCACGGTAAGCGGGACACAGGGTGCGACCGGCGAGGTTTCACTGCCGATCACGATACCGGATCTGCCGATTGTCGCTGGCCAGACCGTCGGCGTTGCGCTGATTTTCCCCGATGTATCGCCAAGCTATGAGGGCTTGGGCACCAGCACACCCACCACCTACGGCGATGGCAATCTGCGACTGGTCACCGGCGAAGTGAAAACCACGCCGTTCACCAATGCAGGCGGCTTCTTCGTTTCGCGAGAGCTCGTTGGCAACATCTTTTTCGTCGACCTCGACGTGTTGTTCACAAACGGGTTCGACTGAGTCACCGCGGCGCCGACGCAGACTCTCAGTCTGCGGCGGCGCCGACAGCTTTGGTGATGATCACGTTGACCGGATAGCCCGCTGAGCACGCGGGATTTTCTTCTCTGCCTTCATCGCCACCCTTCGATCTGCGCGCAGGCAGCGTGGCGACGCCTGCGCACTCATGATCAGAGTAACCCTAGAGGCGACACTCCAGTGGCAGGGCCTGTGCCGGCAGATCGGTACGATCCGTGCCGCTATAGGTTAGGCCGACCACCTCAGTGGCGGGCCCGCACAGCCACGATACCGGTACCTGACGCGCTGCAGCCACTGCGCCGGGGCGCACGCTGACCCATTTGCCGGCGATCGCCTTGTTCGATCGATTGCCGAACTGAACATGGATCGCACCGCGCTCGATCTCGACATGCACGACGAAGTTGCCAATGATCTGGGTCGGCGCGGGAAGCCCCGCTTCGGCGTTGTCGACCGGCATGCGCTGCGTCTTCGCATGGAAAGACTCAACTGCAACACGCGCGAATTCTACGAAGGCGACGCTTTCCGTCACCTGTGCGCGAGTGACACGATCCAGATAGCTCGGCAACGTCATCGCCGCCATGATGCCAATGATGGCAATCACGACCATCAGTTCGATCAGGGTGAATCCGCTGTATCGCGTTTGCATTCGATGCTCCTCAGCCTGCGCGTGCATGCACGGCCTCACCCTACCAACGAACCGAGTTTGAACATCGGCAAATACATGGCGATCACGACCGCTCCGACGACCACCCCAAGCGCGATCTGCGCAAGCGCCGGTGCCAATGGAGATGACTGCTCAGGCAGCGTGTCGGCGATGCGCCAGCGCGCGCGCAATGCCGCCCGGGAATCTTGCTGCGCGGGAATCGCGATCACCGCCTGAAACTCGCGATCGAATCCGCGTGCCTCTGCCATGCACGCCGAAAGCTCCTTGCCGGCGGCCACCTCGCGGAGAACCGCATCACACTGACGCGCGAGACAATCACCGCGATACCAGACCCGCGCTGCATCAATCGCGGCCAACTGCGACGACGCATCCCCTTCGGAGAATCCAAGCCATCCCGACAGCCGGTCACTGTTGCCTTGACGAATCGCCGATCCGATCAGCGGAAGTGACAGCAGCAATCGGTCGAGCGGAGCAAGCAGCGGACCAAACACGAATGGGAAAACCCGCCAGATCACCACGATCAGCAAAAGCAGAAATGCAAGGTAGATGAACGGGCCCGACGGACCGATCAATGCAAAAACCATTTGCGTGAACACCGGCAGAGGCGCACCGACCGAGGCAAAAACCTCCTGGAGCTGCGGCAGCACGAATATCGAATGTATCAGCAGCACGAACATCAGCACCACGAATTCGATGCCGATCAACCCGAGCGACGTGCGTCCGCGCGCACGCCTGATTTTCAATCGGCCGAGCAGGCGCAAGGCGGAATCCCCACGTCCCTGCGCTTCACACGCCCGCACATATTCAACGATGTGCTGGGCTTCATCGCGGGATGCCGCGGAGGGTGAAACGATGCTGCTTATCGCAGAGGACAGTGGGCTAGTGGACTCGCTGTCCTGCGGCGGCAGGATCTTTTCAGCGACCAGTATCCGCACGGCCCCGGCGGGCGCGAGCGACTCTTCGAGCAAGGCGACCAGTCGCCGCGAAACGTCGGAGATCGAGCGTCGAAGCGTTGCGGCACTAGCCATCGGGACATCCGCTGTTGGTGAGGACAGACATCACTTAACGTCCCTGCAAATCATTGGCAGCCACGCTGCTTCGACGGCATTGTCGGCGATGGTGCCATGGGGCTGGAAATCGCCCGAAAGCTCGGGAATGTGTCCACCGCAACTCCAGACTATCGGGCTGCCAGTCGCCTTGATGTTGACCCAGGGGCGAAGCGTGAGCGTTCGCAGGATGCTTGCACCATCTGCATCCTTGCCGAGATCCATCGACGCGACCATCGCGCCATCGCTTACATGCAGGCTACGGAGGGAACGTCCAACAATTTCCTCAGGCAATCTCAAACCCGCTTCGAGATTGTTGGCGGGCATCCGACCCCATCGTGAGTGGAACTCGTTGATCTCGATCTTTGCGTCGCCGAGCGAAACAAGGCTCTCGGCGACGTGGCTGCGAATCATGTAGAGACGATAAGCCGGTATCGCAATGGTCGAGAGAATGCTGATGATCGCCACGACGTACAGCAACTCGATGAACGTGAATCCGCCGCGAGAGCGCCGCGCGCGCCGCAAGCGCGGATGAACGAACGCGCGCATCGACTGGCAGTTCAACAGGATTTCCCCGGCACGCACGACACGAAACGCGTCGCGGCGGCTGTCACCGATGCTTTCGCTATCGGATCGCTCGACAGCGAAACCATGGACCACGCGCGCTCGAATTCCGTTCGTCATCTGCGCCGCCTCTACGCATGTGCCGACGACTATATCCCGGTTTATCGCAAATCGAAAACTTGCAACGGGCACACCCCGGCCGCGATGCGTTTCGGTTCGGAAGCGGGAAGCGCATCGCCACTGAGTTCGCTCCCACAGACTTCGAGACCGTACCGCATCGCCGGATGCCACCGCCGTCGCAGGAAGCGGCTTCAGCCGCGATGCTTTTCAAGCGAGCGGCAAAGAAGCATACCGACTGAAGTCGATCCCACGAAACGAAGCTGCTGCCTCTCCTCACCATTGCCGGTCAGCGAATGTATAGTGCGCCGGCATGGCGCGTACCGCGCCGGCCACGAAACGCTAAGGAGTTGTCATGGGATTGATTCAGGCGGCGGTAGGTGCGATCGGTGGAACGCTTGCGGACCAGTGGAAGGATTTCTACACGGTGCCGGGTGGCTTGCCCTCAACCGCGGCGTTGTTCGCGGCCGCACCGCAGGGCACCAATGCCGGGCGCGGGTCCAACACCAAGAGTTCCTCGAACATCATCACCAACGGCTCGAAGATCGTCGTGCCGGAAGGCTATGGCCTGCTGCTGTTCCAGGACGGCAAGATCACCGGTTTCGTAGCCGAAGCGGGTGCGTATGAGTGGCGCTCGGACGACCTCAACTCGTCGTCGATCTTTGCCGGCAACGGCATCGTCAGTCCGCTCATCATGCAGAGCTGGGAGCGTTTCAAGTTCGGCGGTCAGCCCGGTTCGCAGCAGGCGGCGTTCTTCGTGTCACTGAAAGAGTTGCCGGACAACCGCTTCGGCACGCAATCGGAAATCTACTGGGACGACGTCTTCCTCAACACGCAGGTCGGCGCCGTCACGCGCGGCTCCTACACGTTGAAGATCGTCGACCCGATCCTGTTCGTGAAGAACTTCGTGCCGGCCAGCTACCTGCAGCCGGGCATGGTGTTCGACTTCACCGACATGGATAACGCCGCCGCCAGCCAGTTGTTCAACGAAGTGGTGAGCTCGCTCGCGCCCGCCTTCAGCCTGTACAGCAACGACCCGACCAAGGGCAATCGCATCACCAGGCTGCAGCAGGATTCTCTCGGCTTCGCCAAGAGTCTGTCCGATGCGGTTGAGCAGGCCTACCAGTGGAAATCCGATCGTGGCCTGGCGATCGTCAAGACCGCGATCGTCTCGATCGAATACGATGCCAACACGCGCGAGTTGCTCAAGACCGTGCAGCGCGCCGACGCACTGGCCGGCACGCGCGGCAACTCGAACCTGCAGGCGAGCGTCGCCCAGGGCATCCAGTCGGCCGGCGAAACCGGTGGCGCGGCGGGTCTGGTCGGCGTCGGCATGGCCTCGGGCATGCTCGGCGTCGGTGGCCTGCAGCAGCCGGCAACACCGGCCGCGCCGGCGGCGGATGATCCGGTCGCCAAGCTCCAGAAGGCCAAGGAGATGCTCGACCTCGGCCTGATCACGCAGGACGACTACGACGCGCTCAAGGCCAAGGCGCTCGGCCTCTAAGCGCGCGGAGAACGCACACCATGTCCGATACGAGGACACCACCACCGGTGCCGGGATCCCCCGTCACCGGCCCCGGTTCGCCACGCGACGTGCCACCCGTGCCGGGAAGTTTTCCGGTCGATACCTCGACGCTGCCCGATGCGATCCGCAACGAGATCGAAGCACCCGATCCCGTTGCCATCGACACCTCCGCCGCCGAACTGAAGGACGGCATCAACCGCTGCCCGAAATGCGGTGCGACCGACGTCCGCCCGAAGCTCGGCACGGATCTTCTGGTCTGCCAGTTCTGCCGCACCGAATGGCATGGCGAACGCGTCGAGGAACTGTTCGGCTTCGGCGAAGGCATCGAGCAGTTGCGCGGCCGGGTCATGGCATCCGGTGCACGCGACATCGCCGCCGACGCCGCCACGCTCATGTCGTTCAAGTGCACGGCCTGCGGCGCCGAGGTCACGGTCAACACCGAAAGCACGATGACCGCGCGCTGCCACTGGTGCCGCCACGTGTTCGGCGTCAACGAACAGGTGCCCAACGGCGCGGTGCCCGATGCGGTGCTGCCGTTCCACATCAGCAAGGACGATGCAGTCGCGCGCATCCGTCAGTTCGTGGACAAGCGGCGAATGTTTGCGCTGAAGGAATTCAAGGAACAGTTCACGCCCGAGAACGTGACCGGCGTCTACCTGCCCTACATGATCGTCGACGGCAACGTCAGCGCCGCGGTCGCCGGCAAGGGCGAGATCAAGACGCGTGAGTACCAGCGCGGGGGCAAGAACAAGACGACCTACTACGACGCCGACGTCTACCAGGTCGAGCGCAGCCTGGACTTCACCGTCGATGACCTGCCACTGGAATCGTCCAGCGAGCGCGGCAACCACGACACCAGGGTAAACACCAACAATATCGTCAACACGATCCTGCCGTTCGACACCAAGAACGCGGTGAAGTGGAACGCCTCGTACCTTGCCGGCTTCACCTCGGAGAAGCGCAACCGCGACGTCGATCATCTGCAGCCGCGCCTCGAAGACCAGCTGCTGTCGATCGCGCGGGCGCAGGTCGAGCAGTCGGTAAGCCGCTACGACCGCGGCGTGCGCTGGGAACAGGA
>JBBSOU010000124.1:0-10211 GCA_038259445.1 Lysobacterales bacterium
ATTCGCGGCGGAATCGGGCCGGCGCGAATGCATCGCGAATCGCGATCTCACGTTCATGCACACGATTGCACGCCGCAAGTGATTCAATGCAGAAGGATTATCCACCTCGGAAATCATCTGAATTGATAAATCGAATTCGGGAATTCGCCATCGCACTCATCGCGAGGTTTGCAGCGCAGTCGAGTGACGGAAGATTCCTGAACAGCCTGAACAGGGCACTAATCCATTGACATGATGCAAGCCGCAGGTCTATGTTCCATGGCAGGGGGAACACGAGACGCAACCATCAACCATTCAATGGAGAGTTGGCATGTCTACTTGGGGAGCTCGCACCTCACTCGCAACACTGATCGCTGCATTATCGTTTGTATCCGGCGTCGCCAGTGCCGGAAATCCCGCCAATCCCGATCTGAGCCTCAGTTACACGGTCACATCAAGTGACCTCGACCCCGATACCTGTGCAGCCGAGCAGATCATCTCGGTGCAGCCGGGCGACCAGGTCAAGTTCTGCTACGAAGTCACCAACACCGGTGACGTGACGCTCAATTTCCATGATCTGTTCGATACGGGCCCAGGCGCCGGACAGATCCTCTCGTCGTTTCCGTTCACGCTGGCGCCGAAAGAAAGCGTGTTCACCACGCGCCTTGCCACGATAGCCAGTTCCCAGATCAACACCGCGACATGGACCGCGCGTGACGTCGAGCCGGGCTACGGATTCCTGACCAGCAACGATACCGGTGGTCCGGTGTTTGCGTTCGAAGACATCAGCACAACCGGCACGGGCCTTGCCCTCGGCGACGACGCCGAAGCAAATGTGACCGTGCCGTTCGCGGTATCGTTCTATGGCACATCCGGCAGCGACGTGAGGATCGGCAACAACGGCGGCGTCATCCTCGCTGCGACCGGCGATGTCGCCTTCACCAATCTCGTCCTGCCCGACGCGACCGCGCCGACACTGCGCATGTATCCGTTCTGGGATGATCTCGATTCCGAGACCGGCAATGTCTATTACGAAACACGCGGCACTGCACCGAATCGGCGATTCATCGTGCAGTGGCACGATCGAAGCCATTTCCCCGGCACGGTTGGCTCGACCAATACCGTCACATTCCAGGTCGTCCTGACCGAAGGCAGCACCGATATCCTGTTCCAGTATCTCGATGTCGCGTTCGGTGTTGTGGCCAGTCCGGAGTTGGACAACGGCGGCTCGGCTACGGTCGGACTCAACCAGTCGGCAACGGCGGCCAACCAGTTCTCGTTCAACACGCCCTCGTTGCAGAACAACCTCGCGATCCGCTGGAGCGTGTCCGCACCGCCGCTTGAGGCGAGCGATTCGGATATTGCCGCGGTGCGTGCGCGCGCGCCAGCGCTGGTCGTCAATCCAGAGGAACTGGCCGGCACGGTGTTTGAGGGACAGACCGCCATCGACACGCTGACGATCGGCAATGCCGGCGATGATCCGCTGACCTGGGCGCTCGACGAGGCGCCGTCTGAAGGCGCGCATATACCGACACGTCCTCGCGTGGTCTGGCCCGCACAGGACTCGGCGGGTACCGATTCGCTGCAGGCCGACAACTCGGCAGCTGCGCATGTCAGCGTCGGCAAGGTCGAAGATCGTCCGTCAGCACCGACGCAGCGTGCCGGCGTGGTCGACTTCCGGCTCGGTGGTGGCGCTCAGGCGTTCGCAGCCAAGTTGTTCCCGGCGCCAAGCCAGCTTGAAGGCTTCAACACGAGTTCTCCAGGGGTGACGAGTCCGATCGGTGCTTCGTTTACCAACGGATTCTTTGCCGGTGCGTTCGCCGGCAGCGACTTCAGCCGGTTGTTTGCGATCGACGCAAGCGCCACATCGCCCACGGTCAACCAGTTGTTCACGATCAGCACAACCACCGGTGCGATCGCTTTCGTCGCCAGTGCACTTCCGCAGACGGGAGATTCGTGGACCGGCATGTCGTTTGATCCAATCACCAACACGATGTACGCCTCCGCCGCCGGCGGTACCCCGATCTCCTCGCGTCTCTACACCTTGAACACGACCACTGGCGTGGCAACTGTGGTCGGCCAGATCGGTGCGGGCATCATCATCGACATTGCGATCAACGCCGCCGGTCAGGTGTTCGGCGTCAGCATCAGCACGCCGGACAGCCTCGTCGCGATCGACAAGGCGACCGGCCTCGGCACCACGGTCGGGCCGCTTGGTGTCGATGGGAACTTCGCGCAGGGCCTGGCGTTCGACAAGGCTGCCGATATCCTTTACTGGGCGAGCTATCGCTCAGCCCCTGGCGGTGAGCTGTACACGGTCAATACGGCGACCGGTGCCACGACACTGGTCGGACTGCTTGGAACCGGCGGCGAGTACGATGCGTTTGACATCGCCACCTCCGCGGGGCCCTGCAGCTCGCCCGAAGACATCAGCTGGCTCGACGTCTCGCCGACATCGGGCACGATCGCAGCGGGTGGCGACGACACCGAAGTAACCGTCACCTACAACGCCGCCGGACTTGCGGTGGGCGAGTACTCGGCCAATCTGTGCCTGACCAGCAATGATCCGGCGCGCGGTCTGGTGCGCATTCCCGTCGAGCTGACCGTGGAAACACCACCCGACATCATCTTCCAGAATGGCTTCGAAGGCAGTGGCGCCGGTATACCGGGTACCTATACCGACCGTGCAACGTTCCTCGAAAACACCCAGCCAACGTTCTACGAAGAGGGTTTCGCGAGTGTCGCGGGTGGAGCGTCGCCGCCAATTGACTTCACCTCGGGTGGGTATGCCTATACGGTGTCGGCGAGTGCCAGCACGTTGTTCAATGATCCCGGCATCATCTCGACCAATCAGGCCGTGGCATCCATCGTGGTGACGTTCACCGGAGATCCGGTGACTGCGGTTGGTGGCAATTTCTGGGCAACCGACGTCAATGTCGCGCCAACCGGAACGACGGTGACGATCACGCTGAGCAATGGCACGGTGGAGACGTTCACCTCGACCGGACCGGGCGACTTCCGTGGCTTCGTCACCGAGGCGCCGATCACCAGCATCGCCATCGACGCACCCGACGAAGGCGGTACCCCGCTCTGGCCGACGATGGACAACCTGATCGTCGGCGAACGCTGATCCAATCGCGGTCAATGAAAATGCAGGGGCCTCCTTCGGGAGGCCCTTTGCGTTTGGCGGCACCGCGATTGCCATGCGCGCAGCACGATAGAATGCGTGCCCGCAGTGAGTCGGAACTCCCAGCCAGTGAATGCAGTCGGCATCCGCATTGCCGTGAACGAAGCGATGCAGGCCCTGTCGTACGCGATCGATCGCGTCGACCTTGCCCTGACAACTGGATCGCGCGGTCTGTTTCTCGGCGCGCGCCCCGGTCTGTGGCGCATGCAGGCGCCGGGCGACTGGACCTGTGAGCAGAGCTTCAAGCCGTTCGTCGACCTGCTTGAGCGCGACGGACTTGGCGTCGGCTCGGCAGCAGAAGGCGAGCGCTTCGCGCGCGTTTTCGTTTTGCCTCCACGCCAGCGCGACGCATCGCGGGCGATGCTCGCCCGTGCGTTCACCCACCTCGCCGATGACGGCATCGTCGTCGCCAGTGTCGCCAACGACGCCGGCGCGCGCTCGAGCGAGCAGGACATGCGACGCCTGTGCGCCGACGTGCAGGTGGTGTCCAAGCACAAATGCCGCGTGTTCTGGAGCGCTCCCGGTGCAGCGATCGACATGGCACTGGCAGCGGAATGGACCGGCTTCGAGGCACTGCGCACGATCGATGCCGGCTACACGAGTCGTCCCGGACTGTTCGCATGGGATCGTGTCGATCCGGCGTCCCAGTTGCTCGTTGCCCATCTGCCGACGACCCTGCACGGCCGCGTTGCCGATCTCGGCGCAGGTTTCGGCTACATCGCATGCGAGTTGCTGCGCCGCTGCACCGGTATCGATGCGATCGACCTGTTCGAGGCCGATGCGCGCGCGATCGAACCGGCGCGTGCCAATATCGAGCGCGCCAATCTCGAACGTGCTGTGGCGGTGGTGACCGACGTGATCTGGCACGACGTCACGCGCGGACTGCCGAAACGTTACGACGCGATTGTCACCAATCCGCCGTTCCACATCGGCCGCGCCGATCAGCCCGAGCTTGGTCGCGGCTTCATCTGCGCCGCAGCGCGCGCGCTCGCGCCGAACGGTCAGTTCTGGCTCGTCGCCAATCGCCACCTTCCCTACGAGACTGCGCTCGCGGAACTCTTCACCGGGGTAAAGACGGTAGCGATGCAGGGCGGCTTCAAGGTCATTCACGCGCATGGAGTTCGCCGATGAAGCTCGTACGCCTGCTCGCCAATCTCGGTTACGGCAGTCGCCGTGAAGTCGCCGGCATGTTCCGCGAGGGCCGCATCACCGATGCCGGCGGCGAGGTTCTGTATGCCGACGACAAGGTTGACCATACCGACATCCGCTTCGATGGCGAACCGCTCGATCCGCCGATCGGGTTGACCCTGATGCTGCACAAGCCGGTCGGCGTGACATGCTCAACGCGCGACCCGGGCCGCATCGTCTACGATCTGCTGCCGGAACGCTTCCAGTTGCGCAATCCGCAGCTGTCGACGGTCGGCCGCCTTGATCGCGATACTTCGGGGCTTCTGCTGTTCACCGATGACGGCGCCCTGCTGCACCGGATCATCTCGCCGAAAGCGCGCGTCGAAAAGGTCTACGAGGCCACCCTCGCGCAGGATCTTGGCGGCGATGAAGGTGCGGTATTCGCGAGTGGTGAACTGGTGCTCGAGTCGGACGACACGCCACTCGCTCCGGCCAGGCTCGAGGTGGTCGCGCCGCGCATGGCTCGCCTGAGCGTGATCGAAGGTCGCTACCACCAGGTGCGGCGCATGTTCGCCGCGGTCGGCAATCGCGTCGAGAGCCTGCATCGCGCGCGCATCGGCGCGTTGACGCTCGACGGCCTTGCGGAAGGTTCGTGGCGCATCCTCGATGCCGCCGACATCCGGCGCGTGTTCGAGCCGGCCGCATGAGCGCGCGTCGATCCGATCCACGATCATCGCCACGACACGAAGCGGGGAGCCGATGAGCGGCTCCCGCGACAACGACGACACGCCCACCGATGACGACCTGCGCGTGATCGCGATCACGCGCGCGTGGCTCGAGCAGGCCGTGATCGGTCTCGATCTTTGCCCGTTCGCCCGCGTTCCGTTGCAGTTCGGTCGCGTGCGCTTCTTCGTCAGCCATGCGCGCGATGTCGATACGCTGCTCGACGACCTTGGCGGTGAACTGCAGAGCCTGCATGCGGTTGACGCCGCAGACTGCGAGACGACCCTGCTGATCCATCCGCACGTACTCGGCGACTTCCTCGACTACAATGATTTTCTCGACAGCGCCGATGCCGCGATCGCGGTGCTCGGCCTGGAAGGCGAGCTGCAGGTGGCAAGTTTCCATCCAGACTACTGCTTCGCCGATGCGAGCGCCGAGGATGTCGCCAACGCGACCAATCAGGCACCCTTCCCGATCCTGCATCTGCTGCGCGAGGCGAGCGTGCAGCGCGCCGTCGAGGCGATCGACGATGCCGAAGCGATTCCGTTGCGCAACATCGAAACCCTGCGCCGCCTCGGCAGCGACGGTTGGCAAGCGCTCTGGCGCACGATCCACGATGCTGGCGGATCAGACCGGCGGCGCTGAGCGATTCACGACTGCCGGACGCCTGAGCGAGCCTTCTCGCGCGCGCGCGTGTGCCGCGGTCGCCTCGTTACGCTTGCGCGATCGTCGGCAGGACCAGTTCCGCCGGCAGCCGAATGGTCGCCGCGATCGGCAGGTGATCGGAAACGAGGTGCGGCAAGGTGCGCAACTCCTCGACCTGCAGCGTGCTCGAGGCGAGGATGTGGTCGATGGCACGTCGCGGCGCCCAACTCGGGAATGTCGGCGGTGGCAACAGCGGTGGCACCAGTGAGGTGCGTGCGAACAGCGTGCGCAGTTCCGGACTTTCGATCGGCGTGTTGAGGTCGCCGAGCAGCATCGCGTTCGGATGCCCCTCGAGCAACTCGGTGATGTAGCCGAGTTGCGTCGCGCGCGCGGCAGGACCGAGCGAGAGATGGGCGATCACCATGACCAGCGAATGCGGCGCCGTGCCGAAGCGCACCCACAGCGCGCCACGACCGCGAATGCGCCCCGGCAGCGGGTAGTCGAGCACCTCGGTCGGCTTCATGCGGGCGAGCATTCCATTGCTCGAACACGCCACCTTTGCCATGCGCCGGTTCGGCTGGTGGGTCCAGTATGGAAAACCCGCCGCTTCGGCCAGGTACTGGGTCTGGTTGAGGAATCCGGAACGCAGGCTGCCGAAGTCCGCTTCCTGCAAGGCGACGACGTCGAAGTCGCTGATCACGCCCGCAAGCCCGTCAAGGTTGGCACGCTTGCCGGTCGGCAGAACGTGCTTCCAGCTTTGCGTGACGTATTCCCGATAACGTTTCACGCTGCCGCCGGCCAGAATGTTGCAGCTGAGCACGCGCAGCGAAGACGTCGTGCCGGATGGCTCCGTCACGACGTTAGTCGGGTTGTCGAGGATCAAAGGCGAAGTCTGTCGGGGCATTCGTCACCATGCTGCACGGTCGCGCATGAACACGAGCGCCGCGACATCCGGCGCCCACGCCAACTGTGCGTGGCACGGTGGCACGGTGTCACGGCCGAAGGTGCCGCCTACTTCGCAGCCATTGCCTTCTTCGCGTCGAGCTCTTTCTGCACGAGCGTCTGCACCAGCGCAACGACCTGCGGATAGCCGCCTGCCGATGCGCCGGTGAGCCGGTACTTGCCGTTGACGATCAATGTCGGCGTGCCATCGACGCCGAACTTCGGCACGAGGTCGCGCGCACGCGTCAGCTTGCTCTCGACCTCGAACGAGGTGGAGGTCGCCTTGAACTTGGCGACGTCGACGCCGTGCTCGCCATAGAACGCGGAGATGTCGTCGAACGAACGCAGCGCGCGGCGATCGCGGTGCACAGCGTCAAACAATGCCTGATGCGTCTTGTCGAGTACGCCGAGAGCCTGCGCGGTGTAGTACGCGCGCGCATACGCCTCCCATTGCGCATTGAAGATCGCCGGCATGTAGGTGAACTGCGCATCGGCTGGCAACTTCGACTTCAGTTCTTCCGCGTACGGCTGGAAATGTGCGCAGTGGATGCACGCGTAGCTGAACACCTCGAGCACTTCGACCTTGTCGCCGCTCGCGGTGGGCTGCGGCGGCTCGATCAGAAAATAGTTCTTGCCCGGTTCGGCCGCACCGGGCGTGCCTGCCGGAGCCGCCGCATGATCATGACCGGCGTGGTCCTGCGCGGAGACGGAGACGGCGCACAGCATCAGCATGCTGGCGAGAACAGCGGTCAGTCGGTGCAACATGGGTACTTTCTCCGGGTGGGCGATGCGGCACTGTGACCGCGGATCGCACGACGAGTTCGAGCCGGCAGCGATCAGCCGCCGGCGGTTTCCCTGGCGATCAGGTATTTCACCAGCGGCTCGATCTGTTCGTAGCCGCCGGCCGACTGGCCACTGAGACGGTACTTGCCATTGACGATGAAGGTCGGCGTGCTGTCCACGCCATAGGCCTTGACAAGGGCGTCGTTGCGCTTGAGGCGCGTCTCGATGGCGAACGACTTCGACGTTGCCGTGAAGTCGGCGGCGCTGACGCCGTACTTCGAGTAGAAATTGGCCAGATCATCGAATCGCGGCGATGCCGGATCGATCTTCTTGGCGACGTAGATTTCGCGGAACAGCTCGAGATGCGATTTCTCGGTCAGACCGAGCGCCTGCGCGGTGTAGAAGGCGCGTGCAAAAGTCTTCCAGGCATCGAAGCCGAACTGGGCGGGCATGAGCACGAACTCGGCATTCTGCGGCAGCGCCTTGTGCATCTTGTCGACCAGCGGCGCTACCGTGTTGCAATGCGTGCAGCCGTAGGAGAACACCTCGAGCACCTCGACCTTGTCGCCGGTATTGGTGGTCTGCGCCGGCTCGATGACCGAATAGTGCTTGCCCGCTTCCCACTGTGCGGGGGCCTGTGCCGATGCACCACTGCATGCAACGAGTCCTGCGAGCACGGCGCCAATCAACTTCAACATCGGTGAACTCCTGCAGTGGCGGATGACGGACAAATTCCGCCGAGTGTTTGCGGCGACGCCTGAACGCAGACAGAAGCTATCGCGCTGGCGGCGCTGCCTTGTGCAGTCCCTGCGCGTAGGAGGCGAGGGCGGCGATGTCCTCATCCGAAAGACGCTGCGCTATGACCGGCATGATCGCGGCGTGCTGGTCATCGCCCCACGTGGTACCGGTGCGCCATTCGGCGAATTTCGCCTGCACGTAGTCAGCCCATTGTCCGGACAGCTGGGGATAGGCAGATCCGGCCATGCCGCGCCCGTCCGGACCATGGCAGGCCATGCACGCCGGAATGCCTCGCTCGGCATTGCCGGCGCGGTACAGCTGCTGGGCGCGCTCGACATAGGCTTCGTCGGCTTCCGCCGTGCTCGGCTTCTGCAATGCGTAGAACGCGCCGATGTCCTGCATGTCCTGTTCGCTGAGCATCGATGCAAACGGCATCATGATCGGATTGGCGCGCTTGCCCGACTTGAACTGGGTCAGTTGGCGCGCGATGTAGGATTCGTTCTGGCCGGCCAGCTTCGGATAGATCGACACCGCCGAATTGCCGTCGGCGCCATGGCATGCGGCGCATACGGCGACCTTGCCCTCACCTGCGGCAGCATCGCCCGGAACGACGTTCGTGGCGGTCGCAGCAAAGGCGCATCCGGCGCCGAACAGCATCGCCAGAGCAAAAACGGTCCGAAAACTCATACACTCACTCCGGGAAAGGTGGGGATTCGCCGCTCGGCCAGTGATTGGCCGCTATGGCGATGCCGCAAACCGTGGAATTATCCGCACCAGCCGAAGGCCGGTCAAACCGGCCCCTGACTCTCGCGATCGTATCAGCCACGGGCAATCATGCACATTCTGCATACCGTCAAGTTCCTCAAGAGCGCCAACGCGATGCGCGACCTGACGCCGGACGACGGCGCGGAGGTCGCGTTCGCGGGACGTTCCAACGCCGGCAAGTCCAGCGCGCTCAATGCACTGGCGTCGCACAAGGGACTTGCCCGCGTCAGCAAGACCCCGGGCCGCACGCAACTGATCAACATCTTCGCGATTGATGACGACCGGCGCCTGATCGACTTGCCGGGCTACGGTTATGCGAAGGTTCCGATCGCGCTGCGCGACCACTGGCGCGGCCTCGTCGACACCTATCTGCGCAGCCGCAACTCGTTGAAAGGCATCGTGCTGATCATCGATTGTCGGCATCCTCTGAAAGAGTTCGATCGCCAGATGCTCGCCTACGCGGACGCGATCAGCTTGCCATGTCACTGCCTGCTGACCAAATCCGACAAATTGTCGCGCAGCGAAGCGGCGCGAACATTGGCCTACACCAAAGCCGAGCTCGGTGCGGACGAATCGACCTCGCGCATCAGCGTGCAGTTGTTCTCCTCGACCGCCAAGACCGGCCTCGACGAGGCACGCAACGTGGTCACCCGGTGGCTCGGGCTATGACAATCAGCCGCATGCCGATGGTCGCGGCATACTGCCGCTGTCCCTAGCATTTCGAGGCCGACGCCGCGCACTTGCGCGATCGGACCACGGCCCCATATTGCCCGGTCAATTGCAGGATTTCCCGATGTCCGGACCCAGTGCGGAGCATGAAGAGCCGATCACTTCAGAGCAGCAACTGGTTGATCATCTCGCCAGTGGTGGCAAGCAGGAAGCTGACTGGCGGATCGGCACCGAGCACGAGAAATTCGGCTTCCGCATTGCCGGCCCGGACACACCGGCCGCCGACGCGTTGCGGCCGCCGACATGGGACGGGCCGCACGGCATCGGCGCCTTGCTCGAAGGCTTGACCCGCTACGGCTGGCAACGCGTCGAGGAAAACGGCAAGCTCATCGCGCTGCTGCGCGATGCCGCATCGGTCACGCTCGAGCCCGCCGGCCAGCTCGAACTATCGGGTGCGCCGCTGTCGACCATCCACGAGACCTGCAACGAAGTCACCGGCCATCTGCGCGAAGTGAAGTCGGTTGCCGACGAGCTCGGCGTCGGTTTCCTCGGCATGGGTTTCCAGCCGAAGTGGGCGCGCGCGGACATGCCGTGGATGCCCAAGGGCCGCTACAAGATCATGCAGCGCTACATGCCCACCGTCG
This sequence comes from Lysobacterales bacterium, assembly GCA_038259445.1. GTDB lineage: Bacteria > Pseudomonadota > Gammaproteobacteria > Xanthomonadales > Rhodanobacteraceae > Dokdonella. The sequence continues at coordinate 10,204 of JBBSOU010000124.1, forward strand.
GCACGCTC
>JBBSOU010000125.1:0-10177 GCA_038259445.1 Lysobacterales bacterium
CGTCGGGCAGCGGTTGCGGTGGCACGCGCGCGACCAGCGCGTCGCTGCCGCAACTGAGGTTGAGGAAGATCTCGTTGCCGACCGGCTCGATCAGTTCGAGGTGTGCAGGCAGCGTTGCCGCTTCGGCATCGCCCCGATCGGGCATGAGGTCCTCGGGGCGCAATCCGGCGATCAGTTCGCGTCCGACGAATGCGCGCGCACCGGCCTTCAATTCGGGCGTGCCTTCGAGCGGCAGTCGCGCATGACCGGTATCGAGTTTCAGACCGCCGTCGTCGATCACGCGACCGCGCAGCAGGTTCATTGCCGGGCTGCCGAGGAAGCCGGCGACAAACAGGTTGGCCGGGCGCGCGTACAGGTTCATCGGTGTGTCGATCTGCTGGATCTCGCCGGCATCGAGCACGACGATGCGCTGGCCGAGCGTCATCGCTTCGATCTGGTCGTGGGTCACATAGATCATCGTCGTGCCGAGCCGCCGGTGCAGGCGCGCGAGTTCGACACGCATGCTCAGGCGCAATCGCGCATCGAGGTTCGACAGTGGTTCGTCGAGCAGGAACACGCTCGGATTGCGCACGAGGGCGCGGCCAAGCGCAACGCGCTGGCGCTGGCCACCGGACAACTGACCGGGCTTGCGCGCGAGCATCGAGGTCAACTCAAGCGTGGCCGCCGCTTCGCGCACGCGCCGGTCGACTTCGGCGCGCGCTGTATCTCGCAGCTTGAGGCCGAAGGCGAGGTTGTCGTACACGCTCATGTGCGGATACAGCGCGTAACTCTGGAACACCATCGCAATGTCGCGGTCCTTTGGTGCGATCTCGTTGACCACGCGATCACCGATCACCAGCGTGCCCGAGGTGATCGATTCGAGACCCGCGATCATCCGCAGCAAGGTGGATTTTCCGCAGCCCGATGGCCCGACCATGACCAGGAACTCGCCATCGGCGACATCGAAGCTGGCATTGGCGACGGCAACGTGACCGTTGTCGTAAATCTTGCGCAGCGCGTCGAGACGTACTCCGGCCATTCGTCGAATTCCTGTGTTGTTGCGGCGCAAGACAGCTGCTTCTGCCAATCGCGCGGCGCATGCGATATCCTCAATGTAATCGTTTTCATCCCATCGAATCCACTGCGAACCGTCCATGACTTCGACATTCGAGTTTCCCGATGATTTCCTCTGGGGCTGCGCCACGGCCGCGTACCAGATCGAGGGTTCGCCACTGGCCGACGGTGCCGGTGCGAGCATCTGGCAGCGCTTCACGCACACGCCGGGCATGACCACCAACGGCGACACCGGTGATGTCGCCTGCGACCACTACCGTCGCTGGCATGGCGACATCGCGCTGATGAAGCAGCTCGGTCTCAATTCCTACCGCTTCAGCATTTCGTGGAGCCGCATCTTTCCGGAAGGCAAGGGACGCATCAACCAGAAAGGCATCGACTTCTACTCGCGCCTCGTCGACGGCCTGCTCGAAGCCGGCATCGAACCGACGGCGACGCTGTTCCACTGGGATCTTCCGGCCGCGCTCGATGATCGCGGTGGCTGGCTCAATCCCGACATCGCCGACTGGTTCGGCGATTACGCCGCAACCATGTACCGTGCACTCGATGGTCGCGTGAAGATGTGGTCGACCCTCAACGAACCGTGGGTGGTCACCGATGGCGGTTACCTGCACGGCGCACTCGCGCCAGGTCACCGCAACCGCTTCGAGGCGCCGATCGCTTCGCACAACCTCATGCGTTCGCATGGTCGCGCGGTGCAGGTGTATCGCGCCGAGGGCGCGCATCGCATCGGCCTCGTCGTCAACATCGAACCGAAGTATCCGGCCAGTGATTCGCCCGAAGATCTGGCGGCGACCAGGCGCGCTGATGCCTACATGAATCGCCAGTACCTCGACCCGGCCTTCTTCGGCACCTATCCCGAGGAGCTGCGCGAGATCTTCGGCGAGGCATGGCCGGAATGGCCCGACGAGGATATGGCGCTGATCAAGCAGCCGATCGATTTCGTCGGTCTCAACTGGTACACGCGCAATGTCGTGCGCCACGACGAGCAATCATGGCCGCTGAAGGCCAGCCCGGTGCGGCAGAAGTCGGCGACCTATACCGAAACCGGTTGGGAAGTGTATGCGCAGGGCCTCACCGACACGCTCGTCTGGATCAAGGAGCGCTACGGCAACCCGGCGCTCTACATCACCGAGAACGGTTCGGCGTTTTTCGATCCGCCGGTCGCCGAAAACGGCGTCATCCACGATCCGTTGCGCGTGAACTATCTGCACAAGCACCTGAAAGCCGCGCATGCGGCGCGCGAGGCCGGCGTCGATCTGCGCGGCTACTTCGCGTGGTCGCTGCTCGACAACCTCGAGTGGTCGCTCGGATATTCGAAGCGCTTCGGCATCATCCACGTTGATTTCGAAACACAGACACGCACGCTCAAGGACAGCGCCAAGCTGTATGCGAAGATCATCGCCAGTAATGGCCGCGAGCTGGCAACTCCGCTCGATTGATGGGTGAGAGCGCTGCCGTTTCACCAACGCCTTGCCGGGCTGGTTGCAAAGGCCAAAGCGCCCCCTTCCGCCCTCCGGGCACCTTCCCCCGCTGCGCAGGGGAAGGACAAGCGAGGGCTCGCACCCCCGTTGCGCAGGGGAAGGACAAGCGAGGGCTCGCACCCCCGTTGCGCAGGGGAAGGGCAAGCAATGGCTCGCACGAACGCTTGGCTGGCGATTCTTTTCCCTTCCCCTGCGCAGCGGGGAAACATCGGCAGGATTGCCGATTTTTGCAGCGTCAGCTGCCCGCAGGGCGAGCCACAGGGATGTGGCGAGTACAAGGTGCCCGGAGGGCGGAAGGGGGCGCTCTGCTTCTCCGTTGCACTCAGCGCAATGAATACGAATGCGACGATGCTGCAATGCAGACGGCTCGCGCTACCCTGTGCATCCAACGAAACGTGATGACCTGCAAGGACTGAAACGTGCACGACACCATGCTGCTGTTTGGCGCCACCGGCGATCTGGCCGTGCGCATGCTGTTTCCATCGATTGCGCACCTGCTGCGTGATCGCCTGTTGCCGCCCGATTTCCGCGTCATCGCGGTGGGACGTCAGGAATATACGCACGAGGCGTTCCGCGCCTGGCTCGGTGAAAGCATGCAGAAGATCGCCGCGAAGGAACTTCGCGCGGGCGACACAGCGGGCCTGCTGCCGCGCATCGACTACGTGCGCGCCGATCTCGCCGATCCGCAATCGATTCCGAATGAACTCGGTTTCGCGCGTGGCCGCAACTGCGTCAGCTACCTGGCGACGCCGCCGGGGCTGTTCATCGCGATCACGCAAGGGCTCAAGGCCGCTGGCCTGCTCGATGCGCCCTCGCGGCTCGTGCTGGAAAAGCCGCTGGGCCGCGATCTCGATTCGGCCCGCGAGATCAACGCGGCGATCCGCGACTGCGTCAGCGAAGACCGCGTCTTCCGCATCGATCACTACCTCGGCAAGGCGGCCGTGCAGAACCTGCTCGCACTGCGCTTCGGCAATACCCTGCTCGAGGCGGTGTGGAATCACCAGTGGATCGAATCGGTCGACATCCTGATTGCCGAAACCGCCGGACTCGATGGCCGCGACAGCTACTACGCCACCGCCGGTGCGCTACGCGACATGGTACAAAACCACATCTTGCAATTGCTTTGCCTCATCGCGATGGAGCCGCCATCATCGCTTGGCGCGGACAGCGTGCGCGACGAGAAGGTCAAGGTGCTGCGCGCGTTGCGGCCGATGCGCGCGGAAGAAGCGCGACGCGATTCGGTTCGCGGTCGCTACGCCGCCGGCGTGGTCGAAAGTCGTGCGGTAGCCGGCTATTCGCCGCCAGACGGACTCGATACCGAAACGTTCGTCGCGCTGCGTGCTTCGGTCGACAACTGGCGCTGGTCGGGCGTGCCGTTTCGCCTGTGCACGGGCAAGCGTCTGACCGAGCGCGTCACCCAGATTGTCGTATCGTTCCGACCTACCTCGCACTGGCTGTTCGAGAATCCGCGCAAGGAGCAGGCCGCGCCGAACCGCCTGCTGATCCGCCTGCAGCCGGAAGAAGACATCGAGCTCGGTCTCATGAGCAGTCTGGCCGGATCGGAATGGGGCGCGCTGGAGTTGCAGCCGTTGCCACTGGACCTTTCGATGCCGCTCGGCGCGCAGCGGCGCATCGCCTACGAACGCCTGCTGCTCGATGCCTTGAACGGCAACTCGGCCTTGTTCGTGCGCAGCGACGAAGTCGAGGCGGCTTGGACCTGGGTCGACAGCGTGGTCGCCGCGTGGTCCGACACGTCGATGCCGGTGCTCGACTATCCGGCCGGGTCGTGGGGGCCGGAGGAAGCGGCAGACTTCCTGCCCGGCACGCTGAGTTCGCCGCGTCGCGCCTGTCCACCGGGACAAGGCCGCACGTGAGCACGCTGCTGGCCGATGTCGGTGGCACCAATGTGCGGTTCGCACTGGCCGACCCGCAGGCGCGCATGCCGTTGTGTGTCGACACGATCCGCCGCTACCGCGTCGCCGACTTCGCCAGCTTCACCGATGCCGCGCGTGCCTACCTGCACCACGAACACGCGACACCCACCTACGCGGTATTCGCGTTCGCCGGTCCGGTCGACGGCGATGTCGTGCACATCACCAATCATCCGTGGACCGTCGAGCTTGCGCGCGTTCGCGATGATCTCGGTTTGCAGGGATTGCGCGCGCTCAACGATTTCGCCGCAATGAGCCTTTCGGTGTGTCTGCTCGATGACGCGGACGTCGATCCGATCGGTAACGTGCGTGCGGCCGCGATCGGCCGCACGGCGCAGCAGACCTTTGCGATCATCGGCCCCGGAACCGGGCTCGGCGTTGGCGCGCTGATCGTGCGCAACGGACAGGTCCATGCACTCGAGAGCGAAGGCGGTCACCTCAGCTTTGCGCCGCGCAATGCGATCGAGATCGAGCTTCTGCAGCGACTCGCCGCGCGCTTCGATCGTGTCTCCAATGAGCGCATCCTGTGCGGCGCCGGCCTCGTCAACCTGCATCGTGCACTGGCCGACATCGACGCTGTCGCGATCGATGCACGTGAGCCGGCCGACATCACCGCAGGCGCCGAAGCGGGCGATGCGCGTTGCCTGCGCAGCGTCGAGCTCTTCTGCGCGTTGCTCGGTGCAGCGGCCGGCGATCTCGTGCTCGGCTTCGGTGCGTGGGACGGCGTTTACCTGACCGGCGGGCTGACGCCACGAATGCTGCCGTGGCTGCAGGCAGGCGCTTTCCGCGCGCGCTTCGAGGACAAGGGCCGCTTCGCCGAACGCATGGTCGGCGTGCCGACGGTCGCCGTGCTGCATCCCGACGCCGGTTTGCTCGGCGCCGCCGCACGCGCGGTGCTCGACGCCGGCGGCATGCCCACTCGCCGATCCGCAGGAACACAATGACGCCTGTCGAGCACGATCCGCGCATCGTCTGGGACGTCTGTGCCGACGCCGATGCGTGGGTCTCGCGCAGTGTCCAGGTGATCGTCCGTGCGCTGCGCCAGCGCGCGCAGGATGGCCGCGACACGCGCCTGCTGCTCTCCGGTGGATCGTCACCGGTGCCGGTCTATTGCGCACTCGCCGATGCCGAACTTGATTGGTCGCGCATCGTCGTCGGATTGGTCGATGACCGCGATGTCGAACCCGACGATGCCGGCAGCAACGCCCGCCTGCTGCGCGAGTCGCTGCTGGCCGGCAACGCGATGACACGCTTGCGCATTCTGCGCGGCCCGGCGCAGGCGCTGGCGGATGCGGTCGCCAGTGCCAATGCCGACGCATCGATCGACCCGGCCGGTGCGGTCGTCGTGCTCGGCATGGGCGACGACGGCCATACCGCGTCGCTGTTTCCGCACGCGGCCGATATCGAGCGCGCGCTGCAGTCGCGGGAGGCGTATGTCGCATTCGATGCAAGCGGTTGTATCGGTGCCGGTATCTATCCGCGACGCATCACGCTGACCGCACGCGGCATCCGCGCCGCCGCCACCCGCATCCTGCTCATGCGTGGCGAGCGCAAACGCGCCGTGTTCGAGCGCGCGCTTGCGGTCGGCGACGTGCGCGACCTGCCGATCCGCATTGCCATCGCGACACCAGGCACCGCCCTGCACGTGGTTTGGTGCCGCGACTGAACCGGAGATGCCGATGACCACCGACCCGCGTCTCGACGCCGTCACCGCCCGCATCCGCGAACGCAGCGCACGCACGCGGGCAAGTTATCTAGCCCTCGTCGATGCGCCGCGCGAGCAGCCATCGCGCACGCGCATGAGCTGCGGCAACCTCGCCCATGTGTACGCGGCCAGCACAGCGGCCGACAAATCGATGCTGCGTGCCGCGCATGCGCCGAACCTCGGCATCGTCACCGCGTTCAACGACATGCTTTCGGCGCACCAGCCGTTCGAAACCTATCCGGAGCGGATCAAGCAGGCCGCGCGCGCGGTTGGCGCAACGGCGCAGGTAGCCGGTGGCGTGCCGGCGATGTGCGATGGCGTGACCCAGGGTCGCATCGGCATGGAGCTGTCTCTTTTCAGTCGTGACGTGATTGCGCAAGCCACCGGCATTGCGCTGTGCCACGACGTGTTCGACGCCGCGCTGTGCCTCGGCGTCTGCGACAAGATCGTGCCTGGTCTGCTGATCGGCGCACTCGCCTTCGGCCATCTGCCGGTGGTGTTCGTGCCGGCCGGACCGATGCCGCCAGGACTGCCGAACAAGACCAAGGTGGAAGTGCGCGAACGCTTCGCTGCCGGTGAGGCGACGCGCGAGGAACTGCTCGCCGCCGAGGAAGGCTCCTACCATTCGGCCGGCACCTGCACGTTCTACGGCACCGCCAACTCGAACCAGATCCTGCTCGAGGCGATGGGTCTGCAGTTGCCGGGGACCTCGTTCGTCAATCCCGGCACCGCACTGCGAGAGACATTGACCGTCGCCGCGGTCGAACGCGCCGCGCAGATCACGGCGCTCGGCGACGACTTCCGCCCGATCGGACATCTGGTCGACGAGCGCGCGCTGGTCAATGCGATCGTCGCGCTGCTCGCCACCGGCGGCTCGACCAACCACACAATCCACCTGGTCGCGATCGCGCGCGCGGCCGGCCTGCACGTGACCTGGGACGACTTCGATGCGCTCGCGCAGTTCGTGCCGCTGCTCACGCGCATCTATCCGAACGGCGACGCCGACGTAAACCATTACCACGCCGCCGGTGGCAACGCGTTCGTGTTTCGCGAGCTGCTCGATGCCGGCTTGCTGCACGACCTCGCGACGATTGTGCCGGGCGGCATGCGCGCCTATGCCGAAGAGCCGCGCGTCGATTCGGCCAGTGGCACGCTTATCTATGTGGCCGCTGTCGCCGACAGTGCGGATCGCGCAGTGGTGCGCCCGGTCGCGGACGCATTCGAGCCGACCGGTGGCCTGCGTCTTCTCGACGGCAATCTCGGCCGCGCACTGGTCAAGGTCTCGGCGGTCAAGCCACAGTTCCGCGCGATCCGCGCGCCGGCGGTGGTCATCGACGATCCGGCGAGCTTGCGCGAGCGGCACAAGGCCGGAACGTTGCCGCGCGATTTCGTTGCTGTGCTGCGCTACCAGGGGCCGCGCGCCAATGGCATGCCCGAACAGCACAGCCTGATGCCGCTGCTCGGCATGCTGCAGAACCAGGGCCGCCACGTTGCGCTGGTCACCGATGGCCGCTTGTCGGGCGCATCAGGCAAGGTGCTGTCAGCCATCCACCTGACCCCGGAAGCGGCGCTCGGCGGCGCGATTGCGCGCGTGCGCGAGGGCGACATCGTCATCGTCGACGGCGAACGCGGCACGCTCGCCATCGACATCGCCGCCGACGAATGGGCGCGTCGACTGCCGGCGGAGAATACCGCGCCATCGGGCAACGACCTTGGTCGCGTACTATTCGGACTCAACCGCGCGCTCGCCGGCCCCGCCGACGAAGGCGCATTGTCGATCTCGTGCGGTTCGCCGCAGGTCTCCAGTAGTGGCGACGGCGTCGCGCGCGAGTCCGAGTACGATCTTGGTCGCGTCGCTGCGCACGCACCGTTCGAAGCGAAGGATGCCTGATGTCCGCTCCTGAACACGCTGTACCGAACCTGTTCCAGCAAGCGACATTGTTGTTGCGCAGCGCCGGCATCATGCCGGTGGTGACGGTCGATTCGGCTGCGCAAGGCGCGCAGATCGCCGGCGCACTCGCCGAAGGCGGGCTCGGCGCGATCGAAATCACCTTGCGCTCGCCCTCGGCGCTTGCCGCGATCGGTGAAGCCAAGCGCGCGGTGCCGGGCATGCTGGTCGGCGCCGGCACGATCCTCTCGATCATGCAGGCGCACGAAGCGGTTGCCGCGGGTGCCGACTTCATCGTCACGCCAGGGACCACGCCGACGCTTGCCGCCGGGCTGGCCGAGTTGTCAATTCCGTGCATCCCGGGGGCGGCGACGATCAGCGAGATGCTCGCGCTGGCCGCACTCGGTTTCGAATCGCTGAAACTGTTCCCGGCCGTTCCGGTCGGCGGCCTTGCCTTGCTCAAGTCGATCGCCGGTCCGCTGCCACACCTTCGCTTCTGTCCGACCGGCGGCATCGACGAGGCTAGCGCGCCCGACTTCCTCGCGCTGCCGAACGTGGTCTGCGTCGGCGGCTCGTGGATGGTACCGACCGAATGGATCCGCAAGGGTGACTTCGACGCCGTCACCGAATCGGCGGCCAGGGCACAGGCGATCATCGATGGGGTGCGCGTGGAGCGGGCTAAGCGGAACTGAGAGGCCGCAAAAGAGTCCGGCGGCGCAGAATCATTTTCGTTCATCCCGCACGCAGTCTTGGCCTGTCAGCATGCACGACGCATTGGCGTACCAGCGGGGCTTTTGCATCATGACATCGCGCCATCTGCTGCTCTTCAAGATCGCGCTAGTCGCGGCTTTGCTGCTTGCCACGACTGCGCACGCGACCACCACCGTGCGACTTCCCGACTGGGTCTGCGCACACCCGGATGCGATCTTTGTCGACGCCTTCGAGCCGGCAGCAAACGTGGTGCGATTGCCGTCGAACGGCAGCGGCGGGGCGACCGGCAACGTGTTGCGTGCGGTGGTCGTGCCCGGGTACGGCACGCGCAACGTATATCTCCGCGTGCCACCTTCGTACTCACCGGCACGACCGATGCCGCTCGTATTCGCCTTGCATGGCCAGGCCGGCAGTGCGGCAGCCGCTCAGACGGCGGCGCAGGCGGTGCGCAATGCGTGGTCGGCAGCAGCCGATGCGAACGGGTTCATTGTCATCGCGCCGGTTGCATCGGGTGGGTCCGGCGGCTGGATCGCGCCGCCGCCCGGGCCGAGCGACTACGACACGTTTGCCGCCGCGATCGCCGATGTCGAGGCGGCCTACAACATCGATCGCTCGCGGCGCATCGGCTGGGGCTTCTCGGCCGGCGGGCACGTCATGCACGACCTCGTGCTCAACGCGTACAGCGACGCGGTGACGATCGACACGTTCGCGGCGGTCTCGGTCAGCGCCGGTGCGTTCGCGGGTCTGGCCTGTTCGAGTCCGTCATCGTGCAATGCGCTGGTTGCTGCCGCGTCGAGACGCATCCCGGTCGATATCCATGTCGGCAGCACTGATCCGCTGTTGCCGTACGCGACCAGTGATCGCAATGTGTTCCTGGCCAACGGCTGGACCCTCGGCTCCGACCTGTGGTTCACGACGTTCGCCGGTGGCCACAGCTATGCGGCCGCGCATCTCGCCGAAATATGGACAAACCTCTGTCCGTTTCAGGCCTTGCCTTGAGTCGTGATCGCGACTGACCAGCGTCGCTGTTGAGAGCCAGTCGCGAGGGCCATTGATCAGATCGTCATTGGGGGATTGGCCGCCGTCCTGCGTAAGAGCAGATACCTCCCGGCGAAGCCAGTCCGATGAACCGATCTGCACAGGGCGTTCCTGCGTACCTCCTCGCGTCAATGCTGCTGGCGTCACCGGCGCATGCGGCGGTCTTCTGCGTGACCAACGCGACGGAACTGCAATCGGCGCTGACTCAGGCTGCTGCATCGGCCGTCGATGACGAGATCAGGCTGCGCCAGGGCATCTACACCGCGCAGCAGACCTTCACCTACACCGCGAGCACGCACGGCTGGTTGTATCTCAACGGCGGCTGGATCCAGGACGGCGACAACAACTGCGCTCAGCGCGGATCAGC
>JBBSOU010000126.1:0-10062 GCA_038259445.1 Lysobacterales bacterium
GGCGCTGACGCCGAGAAGGTCGAGGCCGTTGGCGAGCACCTGTCGCGCCGCCTCGGCCAGCACCAGACGCGCTTCACGCAACGGTACATCGTCGACGATGAACTGGTGAGCGTTGTAGTACGCGTGGAATGCACCCGCCAGTTCGCGCAGGTATTGTGCAACGAGTTGCGGGTCGAGGTTCAACGCGGCGGCCTCGACGACTTCCGGATAACGCGACAGTTCCGACATCAAAACGCGTTCGTGTTCGCTGTCGAGCCGATCGAGGGCGTCGAGTCCGATCGTCGCGTCGCTGCTGATGCCGCGCTCACCGAGTTGGCGGCGCACGCTGCACACGCGCGCATGCGCGTACTGGATGTAGTAGACCGGATTGTCATTGGTCTGCGCGCGTGCGAGATCGATGTCGAAGACCAGTTGCGAGTCGGTCTTGCGCGCGACCAGGAAATAACGCGTCGCATCACGTCCGACCTCGTCGATCAGATCGCGCAGCGTCACGTAACTGCCGGCCCGCTTGGAGAGTTTCACTTCCTCGCCGCCGCGCATGACCGTGACCATCTGGTGCAGCACGTACTCCGGCCAGCCGTTCGGGATGCCGACATCAAGTGCCAGCAGGCCGGCGCGCACGCGCGTGATGGTGGAGTGATGGTCCGCGCCCTGCTCGTTGATGACGCGCTCGAAGCCACGCTGCCACTTGTCCTCGTGATAGGCGACGTCGGGAACGAAATAGGTGTAGCCGCCCTCGGACTTGCGCATGACGCGGTCCTTGTCGTCGGCGAAGTCGGTCGTCTTCAACCACAGCGCGCCATCCTTCTCGTAGGTATGGCCGGCCGCGATGAGCGCGGATACGGTGTGTTCGACCTTGCCCTCGTCGTACAGCGACGATTCGAGGAAGTAGGTGTCGAAGGCGACGCCGAACGCGCGCAGGTCCAGATCCTGTTCGCGGCGCAGCCAGGCGACCGCGAAACGGCGGATCGCGTCGAGGTCGGTGACGTCACCGCTGGCGACGACATCCTGACCATCAGCATTCACGGTTTGTCCCGATACGAAGTCGCGGGCGACGTCGCTGATGTAGTCGCCGCGGTAACCGTCCGCCGGCCAGCCTTCCTGGTCCGGCTCGACACCGCGGCAGCGCGCCTGCACCGACAGGGCGAGGTTGTTGATCTGCGCGCCGGCATCGTTGTAGTAGAACTCGCGCGTGACAATCCAGCCGTTGGCCTCGAGTACTCGGGCCAGGCTGTCACCGACCGCGGCACCGCGGCCATGGCCGACGTGCAGCGGTCCGGTCGGGTTGGCCGAGACGAACTCGATCTGCAGTTTCCGGCCGGCGCCGGTTTCGTGGCGGCCGTAGGCGGCACCGTGGGCGTGGATCGCACGGATCTCGGCGTGGCTGGCGGCGTCGGCGAGGAAGAAGTTGATGAAGCCGGGTCCGGCAATCTCGACCTTGCTGATGCGCGCGTCACCGCTCAACAGCGCCGCGATCGCTTCGGCGACCTCGCGCGGTTTGCGCCCGGCCGCCTTGGCCAGTGTCAGCGCGACATTGCTGGCGAAATCGCCATGTTCACGGCTGCGCGTGCGCTCGACGACGAATGCACTCGCTGGTGTATCGGCCAACACGGCTTGCGCGCGCAGTTCGGCGAGCGCTTCGAGGATGAGCTCGCGCAGGGCGTCTTTCACGGCGATATTCAATGGGAAGCGGGGCCGCGCATTGTAGGGTGAGACGGGCACCTGCTGAAACAGCGCTGCGCGAGAGGCAAGTCCTTCGGTGACGCCGGATTGCGCGCATCACCTGCGTGCCGAGCCACGAATGTCCGCCAAGCACCTGTCTCGAAAGCGCTATTCGGTACGCATCGCAGATTGTGGATAACTCTGTGGGCAAGCACCGAGGCGCCGCTTCGAGGACATTCGCGCATGTCAAGAAGAATCAGCGGATATTTGATCGTAATTTGCAGCATCACGTTGATTTGTAACAGAAACTATTTTCTGATGTGAATGGGCGGTGGGCTCACCGAAACGCAGCTTCGGGAGCAAGTGAAAATGTGCATACAAACCGGCGAATCCGCCGAATTGGTCTGCAGCGCTTCAGGCTATCGCGCTGACGGTCTGGCAATAGCGCTCGAGCACCTGGCGTCCGCTGACCGGCTCGCCGTCTCGTTCGATACGCATGCGCAAACCGAGGGTGAGGGCCTTGAGCCGAGGCGCGTTGACGCTTTTGGCGGCTTCGAACGTGCTTCTGCCGAGCTCGGAGTTGAAGCGGTGCAGATCGAAGAAAAAGCGGTCCTGACCATCGGTCAGGAAGCCGAGCACCGGCCGCGCACTTTCCGCCGCGTCCAGATCACGCGCGCAAAGCATTTCGCGCTCCCGGCACAGGTTCGCGGCGCTGGTAGCGAAGCGCTCGAACGGCTCGGCGACATTGGCGGTGTCAAGATCGGCACTGATCAGGGCGAGTTCGTGGGCGCGCACGACGTTGGTCTCGGATCGCCAGCCAGGTCGATGCTTGTCGAGCTTCTGCGCGAGCTTGGCGGCCAGCGCGCCGCCCGACTGCACGAGTTCCGCCGCGTTGAAGGCGATTTCGCCGGGCGGTGGCCGTGCATCGAACGTGCTGCCGGCGATGGTCAGATCGAGTGCGCGATAGAAGTCGGCATCCGCTTCGCGCGAAAACCCGACTTCGTCGAGCAGGCGGAAGGTTTCCTCGAGGCTGGCGCGTTCGTTCGCGCCGACGCCCGCTTCGAAGAGCGAATCCTCGCGCTGGCGCAGGTCATGACAGGCGGCGAACATGCCGAGTACGCACCATTCGCGCAGAGCGAGCGCCCTGACTCCGTGGGTTTCGATCAGTCGCTCGATGCGGTCGCGGAAAATCTCGAGGATGTGTTCCTCGTTGTGGTACGCGTGGAAATCATCGCCCCAGCGGCCGTGGCGCAGGGCGAGGCGCGCATAGGCAATCGTGATGACGGCCTCGCAGCGGGCGAACAGGTCTCCGGACGTCGCGGCATTGGCGATGTGTGCCGAGAGCTCGGCACGTCGCCTGGCGAGCGCTTCGTCGAGAACCCGCAAGCGCACGCCGCCGAGCGCACGCGCGCTGGCGAGATCCGGCACGGCGCGCTCGACCGCATCGGGCGGGAAACTTCGGGGAAAATCGAAGATCACTGCAGCACCCGGCTCCCACTGGTCGGCGCGTGGAGTATAGCGCCGTGGATCGCCGCGGCATGGGGTCAGATCCAGCCGCGGCGGGCCAGTGATGTCGGCGTGCCGCTGCCAATGACGAAATGGTCGAGCACGCGGACATCGACCAGCGCAAGCGCGTCGCGCAGGCGCAAGGTGATCGCGCGGTCGGCACTGCTCGGTTCGGCGACACCGGACGGATGGTTGTGCGCGAAGATCACGGCCGCTGCGTTGTGCGCGAGACAGTGCCGCACGACTTCGCGCGGGTGCACACTCGCGCCGTCAATCGAACCGCGAAACAGTTCCTCGAAGGCGATGACGCGATGGCGGTTGTCGAGGAACAGGCAGGCGAACACCTCGTAGGGATAGCCTCCGAGACGCGATTTGAGATAGCGCGCGCTGGCGGCAGGATCGGTCAGTGTTTCCGCCTCGCGCAGTTCCGCGTCGAGGTAGCGCCTGCCGATCTCGAGTGCCGCCTGCAGCCGGCACCACGCGACGTCGCCGAGCCCTGCGCTCGCGCGCGGCAGATGCAACAACGGCTTGAGCCCGCCCGACTCGCTGAGCCGTTCGCGGCCGAGATCGACTGCACTGCGGCCGCGTCGGCCCGAGCCGATGAAGATCGCCAGCAGTTCGGCGTCAGACAGCGCACCTGCGCCGCGCCCGCAAAGCTTCTCGCGTGGACGCTCGTTGTCGGGCCAGTCGCGGATCGTCATGTCGGTTTCCTGCAGCGCACGTTCAATCGCCAAAGTAGCGGTCGATATTCCAAAGCGGTAGCAGGGCATGCGGGAATTTTCGGTAAGCTTGCGGCTCGATCCTTTGTCAGAAATTTCCTACATGCCCGATTCCCCGCTCGATCGCGTGCGTGTGCTGCTCGGTGTCAGCGGCGGCATCGCCGCATACAAGGCCGCTGAGCTCGTGCGCCGCCTGCGCGACGCCGGCGCCGAGGTTCGCGTCGTCATGACCGCCAACGCCGCGCGCTTCGTCACGCCGCTGACGTTCCAGGCGCTATCCGGCAATCCGGTGCGCAGCGGACTCTGGGATGAAGCAGCCGAGGCCGCGATGGGCCACATCGAACTCGCCCGCTGGGCCGACGAGGTAGTGATCGCGCCGGCATCGGCCAATGTCCTGGCCGCGATCGCGCAAGGTCGCGCTGATGATCTGCTTTGCACCCTCGTGCTGGCCTCGGCGGCTCCCCTGTCAGTGGCGCCGGCGATGAACCAGCAGATGTGGTCGCATGCCGCGACGCAGGCCAACGTGGCCACGCTGCGTGAGCGAGGTGTGCGGGTGTTCGGGCCTGCGAGCGGCGAACAGGCCTGCGGTGATGTCGGTGCCGGCCGCCTGCAGGAGCCCGCGCAACTGATTGCCGATCTGGTTGCCGCACGCGGGCCGCAACCGCTGCGCGGACGCCGTGTGCTGGTCAGTGCCGGGCCGACGTTCGAAGACATCGATCCGGTGCGCTTCATCGGCAATCGCAGCTCCGGACGCATGGGATTCGCGATCGCCGAGGCCGCCGTCGCGTTCGGTGCCGAAGTCCATCTGGTTGCCGGACCGGTGTCCTTGGCGACCCCCGCCGGCGTGCACCGGGTCGATGTCCGCAGCGCACGCGAGATGCGTAATACAGTTCTGGCTGCAGCCGTCGAGAGTGACGTCTTCATCTCCGCCGCCGCGGTCGGCGACTATCGGCCCGACAGCGTGTCAACGTCCAAGCTGAAGAAGACCGGACAGCCGCTCGTCCTCGAACTGATCCAGAACCCCGACATCCTCGCCGAGGTCTCGTGTCTATCGCCACGACCATTCCTGGTCGGTTTCGCCGCGGAGACCGATACGCTCGAGGCGTACGCGCGCGACAAGCTCGAACGCAAGGGACTGGACATGATCGCCGCCAACCGGGTCGGCAGCGATTGCGGATTCGAATGCGCCGACAATGCACTGCTGCTGCTCTGGCAGGATGGGCGCGAAGAGCTCGCGCGCGCCGACAAGCGCGTTCTCGCACGCCAACTGCTTGAGCGCATCGTGCAGCGATTCGACGAACCGCGCGCACTCCGCGCATGACCGCACACACGGTCGCGCTGAAGATCCTCGACCCGCGCCTCGGGGTCGACTACCCGCTTCCCGAGTACGCTACGGCGGATTCGGCAGGCCTCGATCTGCGCGCCATGCTCGATGCGCCGTTGCAGCTTGAAGCCGGCACGGCGGCGCTGATCCCGACTGGAATTGCCATTCATCTTGCCGACCCGAGTCTGTGCGCGCTGGTGCTGCCGCGTTCGGGACTCGGCCACCGTCATGGCATCGTGCTCGGCAACGGCACCGGTCTGATCGATGCGGACTATCAGGGCCCGTTGATGATCTCGTGCTGGAACCGTTCGCGAGAGGCCTTTACGATCGTGCCGGGCGACCGGATCGCGCAGTTGGTCGTCGTTCCCGTGGTGCGTGTCCGTTTTGAAAAGGTTGACGAATTTGCCACAAGTGAACGAGGTGAAGGCGGATTCGGCAGCTCGGGGCGGCGCTGAGCGGCGTGTTCGTGCGAACATCGGCGCTCGCGATGGGGTCGCGGGAGTTCGGCCTGCATTTCCGTTCGTATGCCGGCGGCGATCGTCGCGAAAGAATCTCGCTGGAGTGAGCGCATGGCTGCGGAGCAACCACCTGCTGTCAAGAACACGATGAAGGCGCAGCGCGCCAGGGCCGCGCTCAGCCATCTGCGCCCGAAGTGGCGTGTCTTGCTGCCGCTCGCGGCGGCAACCCTGTTGATGCTGCTCGGGTTCTTCCTCGTCTGGCAAAGTTCGCTGGTTTACTCGATCGGCGGCAGCGTCGAAGACACCGAGCGCGCGCGCAGTCAGCAGGCGGTAGCGATCGAGCGTGTGATCGCCGAGAAAACCGCGAAGATGCTCGAGGTCGTGCAATCCGGACCGGTAGTGGCAGCGCTAGTCCAGGACAACGACGAAAGCCTCGCTCTTGCCGCGTCCGAAGCTCGGCAGGCGTGGCCGGAAATCGTCGACATCGCCTTCTACAGCCAGCGGCTGATGGAAGTGCTGCGTGAAGACCTGCGCCGCTTTGGCTACGCGCGCGCGCAGATGCTCGTGCAAACGCAAGTGGCCAATGCACCGGCACCGGCACAGATGATGCGCAATCCCGAGACCGGCACGCAGCAGCTGGTGCTGGCCGTGCCGGTAAAAATGCAGGAAACGCCGATCGCCTTCGCCTACGTGCAGGTCCCGTTCGAGCCCGTGCTGGCCGCCGCCCGACAGTTCCCACCCGTCGGCAGCCGGATCGACCTGCGCCAGGGCGACGGTCGCGGCGACCTCGTGCTGGCCGGAATCGGCACCAGTTCGGGAACCTCGATCGCGGATCTCGGTATTCCGATCAAGGGATCCAAGTTCAGGCTTGCGATTGCCGAGCCGATCGATCCGATCTTCGTCACGCGCGATCCGTGGCTGCTCTATCCGATGACCTTGTTGTGCCTGCTCGCTGGATTCGCGGCACTTTGGTTGCGTCAAGTGGGCATGCAGCGCGCGATGGAAGTGCTGCGTCCCGGAAACCGTTCCGAAACAGAGGAGATCACCTTGGGTGATGCGATGAAGAAACAGACGGCAACCGATGCGGCAGCTGCCGCAGCGAAGCCGGCTGCCAAGCCTGCGCCCGCGTTTGCGGAAAAACTGGACGATGCCGCGGTTGTGGTTGATCGGAGCATCTTTCGAACCTACGACATCCGTGGCGTGCTCGGACAGACACTGACGACCGGTGTTGCCAGGTTGATCGGACGTGCCGTCGGCAGCGAAGCGCAGCAGCGCGGATTGCGCGAGATCGTCGTCGGCCGCGACGGGCGCTTGTCGGGCCCCGACCTCTCAGCCGCACTGATCGAGGGACTGCGCGCGTCCGGTTGCGACGTCATCGACATCGGCCTTGCGCCGACACCGCTGACCTACTTCGGCGCCTTCCAGTTGCAGACCGGTTCGTGCGTGTCGGTGACGGGCAGTCACAATCCTCCCGACTACAACGGTTTCAAGATCGTGCTCGGCGGCGAGACGCTGTCCGAAGACGCGATCCAGGACCTGTATTCGCGCATCGCCGAAAGTCGATTCAGTGACGGCGCCGGCGGCTTGCAGGTCATGTCGCTGACCGACGACTACATCAACCGCATCGTCGACGACATCCAGATCGAGAAGAAGCTCAAGATCGTCGTCGACTGCGGCAATGGCGTCGCCGGCGCGGTCGCGCCCGCGGTACTCGAAGGCATCGGCTGCGAGGTGATTCCGCTCTATTGCGAGGTCGACGGACTGTTTCCGAACCACCATCCCGACCCGTCGGATCTGCACAACCTGCAGGACCTGATCATGTCCGTGAAGCAGACCGGCGCCGATCTAGGCGTCGCCTTCGACGGCGATGGCGATCGCCTCGGGGTGGTCACGCGCACCGGCGAGGTGATCTTTCCGGACCGCCTGCTGATGCTGTTTGCGATCGATGTGCTGAGCCGCAACCCCGGCGCGACGATCATCTATGACGTCAAGTGCACCGGACATCTGCAGCCGCTGATCCTGCAGCACGGCGGCAGTCCGATCATGTGGCGTACCGGCCACTCGCTGATCAAGGCCAAGATGCGTGCAACCGATGCGCAACTGGCCGGCGAGATGAGTGGCCATTTCTTCTTCGCCGAGCGATGGTACGGCTTCGACGACGGCATCTACGCCGCCGCGCGGCTGATGGAGATACTGGCCGGCGACCTCGACGGGCGCACACCGGAAGCGATATTCGCGAGCTTGCCGAAAGGCGTGTCGACCCCCGAACTGAAGATCGAGATGCACGAAGGCGCGCACTATCGTTTCATCGATGCGTTCAAGAAGCAGGTCACGTTCGAAGGCGCGCGCATGACCACCATCGACGGCGTGCGCGCCGACTGGCCCGATGGCTGGGGTCTGGTCAGGGCGTCGAATACCACGCCCGTGCTCGTGTTGCGCTTCGACGCCGACAGCGAAGCAGCGCTGCGCAGGATCCAGGACGTCTTCCGCGAGCAGCTGCTCGCACTCGACCGCTCGCTGTCGCTGCCGTTCTGACCGGCCGGTTCGGTCAAAACCGAATCGCCGCCGCGGCAATGCCCGGTGGCGCTATCGGTTGCGCAGCGCGCGGTAGTGGTCGAGTTCGGTGGCGAAACGCGCGCGCGCCTTGTCGAGATCGGCCTTGCGTCGGGCAATCACGCCGTGCTGGCCCTCGATCATTGTGCGCATTTCGCCGATTTCATTGGACACTTTGGCCGGCACCGGCTTGCCGTCGCGCTCGTAGTCGGCAGCGACCCCGAGTTGATCGGCGAGGCTGCGCTCCTGGCTCTGCAGGCCGAGCTGGGCACTGTTGATGGTCTGCTGCAACATCTCGAGTTGCTGGCGATGCGATTGCACGAGGTCAGTCTCGGTCGGGTAACCGGCAAGCAGTTGCTGGTCGCTGCGCGCGCGCGCCTCGGCCTCAAGCTGGGCGCTGCGCTGTTTCGCGGCAGCGGCATTGGCGATCGCCAGCTCTTCGGCGCTCTTCGCCGGCTCGACGCGTTTCATCAGCACGCCCTGGGCGCTGATCACGTCGTAGCCGAACTTGCCGGCATTGGCCGGCAGGCTATCGGAATAGTGCAGGTTGCCTTCCGCGTCACGCCATTTGTAGCGCACGCCCTGCGCAGACGCATCGGGCGGCATGAACAGGCAAAGGCTCGCGAACGACAGCAGGGTCAACGTAATGATGCGCATGTGCGTGCTCTCCTCGCTGCGCAGTATAGGCGAGCTTTTCGCCGCCGCGCAGTGGCGCTGATCACACCCCGTAGCGGGCGCGATAGTCGAGCAGGCTGGCTCGATGGCTGGCCAGCTGCGGGTTGTCCTTCGTGAAGGCGAGCAGTTCTTCGAGCCGGGCGATGGCCATCACCGGAATGCCGAATTCGTCTGCCACCTCCTGTGCCGCCGAACGCTCGGCATTGCCGCGTTCCTGGCGATCGAGCGCGACAAGCACCCCGATCGGCGTTGCGCCGCGGGCAAGAATCAGCGTCAGTGATTCGCGTATCGCGGTACCGGCGGTGATCACGTCATCGACCACCAGCACGCGACCGGCCAGCGGCGCACCAACCGTCAAGCCGCCTTCGCCATGGTCCTTGGCTTCCTTGCGGTTGTAGGTGAAGCCGACATCGCGCTGGTGGCGGCTGGCCAGCGCGGCAGCAGCAAGCGCCGCCAGGGGAATGCCCTTGTACGCCGGGCCGAAAACCAGATCGAAGTCGAGCCCCGAATGGATCGCAGCAGCCGCGTAGGCCTCGCCGAGCGCGGCGAGAGAAGCACCCGAATCGAACAATCCGGCGTTGAAGAAATACGGACTGACGCGGCCGGATTTGAGCGTGAATTCTCCGAACCGAAGGACATCGCGCGCGAGCGCCAGCTCAAGAAACGCGCGTTGGTAGGCTTGCATGAGCAGGTCTCGCAGTGGATGGGCTGGATGCTGGAAGCGAAACGACAACGTAGCAGTTCCCCCGCTGCCGGGCACGCCAGCCCCGCGCCGGGCATCCTACGCCTGATTCGCGAATGGCATGGTCGGGCCCGGTCCTCTGGCCGACCGGTACCGTCGAAACGGACTGAATCGGTCTGACGATGACCTCATGGGCAGGATTGTCGGCATGTTCGCGCATCCGTCGCCTGCGGTTTCCGTTGGACGTGCCGCGACGACACACCGTCGCACCCGCGAGCATCGTGCGGCCACTCCATGCGCTTGGTTCATGCACCAACTGCCGCTAGGCTGGTCGATCCGTGAGAACCGGATCTTCGCCCCATGCGCATCATCAGCTTCAATGCCAATGGCATCCGCTCGGCCGCCAACAAGGGCTTTTTCGACTGGCTGCGTGCGCAGGATGCCGACGTCACCTGCATCCAGGAAACCAAGGCACAGGAAGAC
>JBBSOU010000127.1:0-10008 GCA_038259445.1 Lysobacterales bacterium
AAAACGCACGTGGTCGAGTTGATGGGCACTCGCATGTCGCCGCGTGTATGGCGAGGTGAAATCGGCGAGTCGTTCGGTGTCGTCGCGTTCGTCGATCCAGCCAGCACGCAGCGACGGCAGACCATTGACGAGATCAACCCGGTACGCCGGATCCGTGTACGGGCCCGAGGTGTCGTAGACGGTGAACGGCGCGTTCTTCTGCGCGCCGAAGAGGCTCGGCGTGTCTTCGAGGATGACCTCGCGCATCGGTACGCGGATGTCGTGGCGCGAGCCTTCGACATGCGACTTGCGCGAACCGGGGATCGGTCGCGTGACGGTTTCCGACAGCTGTTCGGCTTCGCGCAGCAGCGTGGCAGGCAGGGCGTTCATCGGCTTCGATCCTCGTGGCGGACAGGAACCAAGCGAGGTGCAGCACGTCGCGCCGACGCCCTGCAAAGCTCCCTACACCGATGCCCGAAGGGTCGGCCAGGTTCGAAGGGACTCTCTCAGCCGGTTCGCACCGGCACCCCCGCTTGTATGCGCCGCATTCAAGCACGTCCGCCACGGCGAGGCCAGCAAGCAGTGGCATGCCGTTCATCTGCAGCTGTTCCACGCATCGCCGCAGGCGTCACAATGACGACCTGCATCACGGAGCCGCACCATGGATACGCACCAGCCCGACCTGCACCCGCTCTACGCGGAACATCTCGATGTCATCAGGCAGCGCAGCGACCTCGCGCTCGAACGTGGCGGGTTCGATCACCTGGTCATCCCGGCCGGCCAGTTGCACTACCAGTTCCTCGACGACCGCGATTACCCGTTCTTCGTCAACCCGCACTTCAAGCAGTGGTTGCCGGTGACGCGTGCGCCCGGCTCGTGGATCGTGCATACGCCCGGCGCGCGACCGAAGCTGATCTACCTGCAGCCGCACGATTACTGGCACGTCGTGCCGGATGCGCCGGCCGGTTACTGGGTCGAGCACTACGACATCACGATCATCCGCAAGGCCGAGGAGGCGCGGGCGTTGTTGCCGGCCGATGCACAGCGTTGCGCCGTGATCGGCGAGGCCAATGCGGCGGTCGGCGATTTCGCGCCGAATTGTCCGCCGGCGGTCATCGACTTCCTGCACTACCACCGCGCATTCAAGACTGCCTACGAACTCGCGATGATGCGCGTCGCCAGCCGCACCGGTGCGCGCGCGCATCGCGCCGCAGAGGCCGCGTTCCGGTCCGGCGAATCCGAATACGGCATCCACATGGCGTATCTGGCAGCGGCGCGCCAGACCGAGAATGAGCTGCCCTACAGCAACATCATCGGCCTCAACGAACACGCCGCGGTACTGCACTACACCGAACTCAAGCACGCGCCGCCGGCGCATGTGCATTCGTTCCTGATCGACGCCGGCGCCTCGTTCCACGGCTATGCCTGCGACATCACGCGCACCCATGCAAGCGATACCGGCAGCGAGTTCCAGGCGCTGATCGACGCGGTCGACCAGGCACAGCAGGCGATGTGTGCAAACGTGCGCAGCGGCAAGGATTATCGCGACCTGCACCTCGACGCGCACCTCGGGCTCGCGCAGATCCTGCACACCCACGATTTCATCCGCATGCCGGCCGAGCGCGCGGTGGAAACCGGGGTATCGAGCGTGTTCTTCCCGCACGGTCTCGGCCATGGCATTGGCCTGCAGGTGCACGACGTTGCCGGATTCGCCGAGAGTGACCGCGGCGGCACGCTGGCCAGGCCTGCCGGCCATCCCTACCTGCGCCTGACGCGCACGCTCGAACCCGGCATGGTCGTGACGATCGAGCCGGGCATCTATTTCATCGACATGCTGCTGGCCGAGCTCGCGTCGCGGCCGCAGTCCAGGGACATCAACTGGAACAAGGTCGACGCGTTCCGGCGGTACGGCGGCATCCGCATCGAGGACGATGTGGTCTGCACCGATGGCGAAGCGGAGAACCTGTCACGCGATGCGTTCGCGCAAAGTGGATGAGCCAGGACCCTGAACCCTGCATGCAACCTTGCGCGAATCGCCACCTCCGGTGCAACCATTTCGCGCGCGCGATCGTCCTTTCAGGCATGCCGGCCGCTGCGGCCGATCACTTTGCGGAGTCATCATGAAGACCGTTGCATCTGTTTCGCGTACCGCCGTTGCCTTGCTGTTGAGCGCGGGATTGATGGTTCCGGCAGTTGCCGATGAACCGACCGCTGCGCCTTCACGCACCACTGTCAGCTGGACCGATCCGGCCGAGTTTGCCGAAGTTCGCGACAGCCACGGTCGCGGCCTGACCAAGGCCGAAGACTGGCTGGCGAGTCTCAAGAAACATGTCGAACGACGTGCCGATCGCGTATTGCCAGCCGGCCAGCAACTCGAGGTCGTGATCACCGACGTCAAGCTGGCTGGGCAGTTCGAACCCTGGCGCGGACCGCAGTTCGACGATGTGCGCATCGTCAAGGACATCTATCCGCCGCGCATCGAGCTGCGCTTCGTGCTCAAGTCCGCCGATGGTTCGGTCATCGAGCAAGGCGACCGCAAGCTGCGCGACCTCGGCTTCCTCACGCGCAGCATCGCCAACACCAGCGATCCGCTGCGTTATGAAAAGCGCCTGCTCGACGACTGGATCAACCGCGATTTCGTCAAGGGCAAGGTCTAGCAACGCCCTGATAGGGTCTGCGCGAGCATGATCGGCGTTTGCGCGAGTCAGGCCTCGCCGGCGCCTTCGTGCGGATTGCGCTCGAGATCGCGCAGCATGCCGATGCGGTAGGCCAGCTCGCCGACCCACTCGTGCAACACCGTTTCTGCCTTGTCGAGGCCGGCATGCGACGGCAGCAGGTAGCCGATGCCACCCCACACAGCGGTGCGCGAGTCGACCGGCCACGCGCATACCTCGAATCCCGCCTGTTCGAACGAATAGCGTGCGCGCGGCATGTGCAGGGCCGAGGTCACGAGCCAGATCCGTTTCGCGATCGGCGGCTGCAAGTCGGCGACGAAGCGCGCGTTCTGCCAGGTTGTCCTGGCGTTCTGCTCCAGTCGGATCGCCGCGTCCGGCACGCCGAGGCGCAACGCCAGTGAGTGCATCAGTTCTCCTTCTCTGGTCCCGAAGCGGCTGACTCCGCCCGAGATGACCAGCGTCGACATGGCCCTCGCGCGCTGCAGATCGACGGCGCCGATCAGGCGACGCAGGCTGCCCGCCGTGAGCACGGCGACATCGCCGGCATCGCGCGCCGCGCGCGAAATGCCGCCGCCGATCACCACGAT
The DNA here is from genome assembly GCA_038259445.1 of Lysobacterales bacterium. Classification (GTDB taxonomy): domain Bacteria; phylum Pseudomonadota; class Gammaproteobacteria; order Xanthomonadales; family Rhodanobacteraceae; genus Dokdonella. Next base: position 3,242 of record JBBSOU010000127.1, read on the forward strand.
CGTGTCGGCTGCCGAATCCGCGCAGTGCGCGTGCGCATCGTTGCGCGACTCCTGCAACGCAACCATCAGGTTGGCCGCCAACGGCGTCGTCATGAGCGCGCACAGTCCGATACCCGAGACGAGCAGCGCACGCAACCAGCGCGGCGACCAGCGCCACACCAGCACCGTGAGCAGACCGAGCAGAAAGCCCAGGCGCAGCGGCGAGATCAACGAGTTCAGCACTGCGCGCGCGCCCACCGACTCGACATCGACATCGTTGCTGCGCTCACAGGCGCGCGCGCTGGTCGAAGGCGGCAAACGCCGCCGGCAGCAATGACGCCGTCACGTTGCGCGACATCAGCATGAGCTTGAACTTCTGGCCCATCTCGCCCGGCAGCGTGAGCCGCTTGACCTGCTGGGCAAGCCGATAGGTCGTCGCCGTGTCGGCACGGGCGAGCGCGTCGGTGAAGTGTGCATCAAGACCACTGCCGAGCAGGAACGCACCTTGCTCGGCATACCCGGCGATTTCGAATCCGGCACTGTCGCCCGCTTCAGCGAGCGCCGTGAAGTCGACGAATGCGGTGATGTCCTGCAAGCCCGGAAGCATCAGCGGATCGGCGTGCGCACGATGACGGTAATGACAGACGAGGGTGCCGTCACTGCGCTCGGGCGCGTAGTAATCCTGGCGCGCATACCCGTAGTCGACGAACAGCGCCATGCCGCGCTCGAGACTGCCAAGCACCGCCTGAATCCAGTACGGCAACTGTGGCAGGATTTCCGATCGGTAGCCCTCCGCGAATGGTGCTCCGAGTTCGCGCTCAATGTGGCGCACGGCGCCGGCGACGAGCATGTCGGCCGGACGATCGATGCGCTCGAAGCCGGCATTCGCATCGATGCCGATGTACTCCTCGTACACCTCGCCTGCGCGAATGACGAAGCGCGTGGTCGGCAAGGCGTCGATGACCTCGTTGGCGAACAGGAATCCTTGCCAGGGCGCATCGGGTGGACCGTCGATCCAGTCGATTCGCGCGAAAGTTCCGGCAGGCAGTGTTTCGGCGAGCCGCGCGCGCTGGCGTTCACGCAGGTCGGCGCTCGGCTCGAGAATGCGATAGCGCGAGGGAAGTGCATTGTGCTCGGCAAGTGCGCGCAAGGCCGCTTCGGCAAAGGCACCGCTGCCTCCGCCGAGCTCGACCGCAGCCTGCGCGGGGGAACCGGCGATCAACGGTGCGATGGCGCCGGCGAGCGTTTCCGCGAACAGAGTGCCGAGTTCCGGAGCGGTGACGAAATCGCCGGACGGGCCGAACTTCGTGCGGCCGGCGCTGTAGTAGCCGAGCCCCGGCGCATACAGGCAACGCTCCATGAACCTCGCGAACGGGATCGGCCCGCTCGTGGCGATCTCGTCGCGAATGTGCGCGACGAGGCGCGCACTGTGCGCGCATTCATCAGCATCGGGGCTCGGCAAGGCGATGGTCACGCGCACGGACACCCGCGTCGGTTTGCATGCCCCGAGTTCTCGGCATGACGGAAAGGAGAAGGCATTCGCCGTATCGCTGGCCCGATGCGTCGACATGCGGCACTCTGCGCAGGATACCGGCGCACGCGGAGAACACCAATGACGCAACCGATCCAGACACGTCGCGTGGCGCTGATCACCGGCGCAGCCCGTCGGGTCGGCGCGACCATCGCGCGCACGCTGCACGCTGCCGGTTTCGACCTCGCCCTGCATTGCCGGCATTCGCGCAGCGAGCTTGATCGGCTCATCGACGATCTCGAACACGTGCGCCCGAACAGCACGCTCGCGCTGCAGGCAGACCTGGCCGACCTCGACCGACTGCCTTCGCTGGTCGAGCAAACCATCGCCGCATTCGGACGCCTCGATGCCCTCGTCAACAACGCATCGGCGTTCTATGCGACCCCGATCGGCACAATCACCGCGCAACAGTGGGATGACCTGTTCGCATCGAACGCGCGCGCGCCGCTGTTCCTGTGCCAGGCTGCCGCAGCGCAATTGCGCAAGCAACATGGCGCGATCGTCAATCTGATCGACATCTATGCCGAGCGTCCGCTGCCGGCCTACAGCGTCTATTGCATGGCCAAGGCGGCGCAGGCGGCGATGACGATGGCGCTCGCGCGCGAACTCGGCCCCGACATCCGCGTCAACGGCGTCGCACCCGGTGCCGTGATGTGGCCCGATGACGGCAACAGCACATCGGCGCAGACCGAGATCATCGAACGCACGCCGCTGCGGCGCGCCGGCGCGCCGGACGATGTCGCCGGCGCTGTGCTCTGGTTGCTGCGCGACGCCACGTTCGTGACCGGACAGATCCTGCGCATCGATGGCGGCCGCTCGCTCGCGATCTAGGGAACCTCTGATCACGTCTGCGCAGGCGTCAGCGCACTGCATCGATCAGCGCATCTGCAGGCAATGTCCCGTTTTCCTTGCGCGCGCAACAAAAGCCGCTCCCGCAACCACACGATGCCGTGCAAGCGGATTCAGCGGCGAACACCTGTGCGCCGGCGTTCGCCGCGGACAATGCGACAGCGACGCTACGTCTTCGGCGATGCGGCTTCGGCGGCCGCAGAATGTGGCATGCCGACATACCGATATTGGCCTGGCGCCATGTACAGCGCGATCACCGAGGTCTCGTCGCGCCGGATGCCGGCGGCGAGGTGGCGTGCGGCACGCGAGACGTCGGCAACAACGCGGCGGCGATGATCGCTCTCCCACGGCGCGCCAAGATACTCGCCGAGAACGCTTTCGACCGCGCGCGTGTCGCGCTGGGCCTCGAGGAATACCGCGTTGAAGATGATCGTCGCCGCCTCGTCCTGGCGCAGCCCCCAGCGCACGTACGGATACAACTGGACGCTTTTTAGCAGCGCCAGTGCGCGGAACATGCCGGCGAGCTTGCGCATGGCGGCGATCAACCCGCTTTCGTCGCGCCGCGAGCACGCCGCGAGCACGCTGCGCATGTGCGTGAGCAGGTCCTGATGACCTTGCGTCAAATGGTTGAGCAGCAGCGGTCGATAGCGAACGCCGCCGAGCTCCGCCCCATCGTGCGCCGCGGAATCGCCGATGACACGATTGCCACGGTTGCCGACGAGATTGCGCAAGCTCGTGAACATCGTTACTCCTGCAGTGGTCGGCGTGATCCATCGTCTCGAGACCGCAGTGGTGCATCGCGCCGACGGACACAGCGCGAAAGGCACGGCGATCGGGTCAAAGCATCCAGCGAGAGGCTATCGGTTTCGTCGATTGATTGACAGTTCCACGAAGCGAATGCGCCGTGCGCGCGCACGCTCGGCTGGCGCCTGCGTCACGCCTTTACGCGGAACGCGTCGGCGACCATTTCGTGCGCGAAGCCCGCTCCGGCTTCACCTTCGGCCGCGTAGCGATAGAGCGCCGCCGAATAGACGCCCTGCAGTGCCGCCTGCACGAGCACGACCAGCAGGAACGTGAAGACGACCACGACGATTGCCGCTATCAGCAAGCCGGTGGTGCCGCTCGAGGCCGCGAGCACGATGAGGCCGCCGCCGGCGAACACGACGGCAAACAGGACGAATCCGAACACGAGGCCGATGCCGGTGTTGCCGATCAGGTTTTCGCCCCAGGTCTTCTTGAGCAGCTCGGCACTGCGCTTGACCGCGTCGACCGGGCCGATGTCGTTGTTGACGAGAACGGGTACGACCAGAAACGTCGCCACCGTCCATGCCAGTCCGATCAGGCCGACCACGAAACGACCGATGAAGCCGAGGCGCTCCTGCGCCGCGCGCAACAGCACGCCGACCGTCGCGGCAATGACGGCATAGCCGAGAATGGCCGGAAGTTTCGACATCGCAATGCGAAAGCCGTCGGCAACGGTCGGATCACCGCCACGCAGGCGGATCAATGCGGCACCGACCAGCGCCGAATTGAAGAAGATGATCACCGAGTACTGGACGACGTAAAACGCGAACAGCAGCGCATACAGCCCGACGTCCGCACGACCGCTGTCACCCATTCGCGAAAACATGCCGCCGAGCAGCGCCGGGACGAAGAAGCTTGCCGCGACGATCACGCTGCAGATTGCCGAAACCAGCGGGAACACCAGCAGTTCCTTGTCAGAGCGCAGCACTGAAGCGCTCGCCTTGACCAGTGACCAGCTTTGCGCAAATTTGGCGAACATCAGTACACCTCGCGGGCTCGGAAGTTGCTCTGCAGCGTAATAGCATCGGCGCGGAAACGAGACAAGGGTGACTTCTCTACACCACCACCGTCACAAAAGCGTCATTACGCTGCGGGTGCTCGGACCACAGCGAGCCGATCGACTGATGCAGCGTGGGGTGCGGCACATCAGCGGCGATATCCGCCATCGGCTTGAGCACGAAGGCGTGTGCCAACTCGCTGCGCGGAATGTCGAGATTGCCGTCACCGCTGATGACCAGATCGTCGTAGAGCACGATGTCGATATCGAGCGTGCGGCTCGACCAGCGCGGCACATCGCGCCGACGTCCCTGACGATCCTCGAGAGCGTGCAGCCACCTGTTCAGTGCGTGCGGATCGAGATCGGTATCGATCGCGACCGCCAGATTGAGGAAATCCTCGCCCTGCATCCCCACGGCGGGCATGCGATAGGTCGGCGACATGACGAGGTCGCCGAAACGCTGCTCGAGCGCGTGAATCGCCGCGCGCAGGTGCACGACCGGGTCGATGTTCGAGCCGAGGCTCAGGTAGGCACGTGACATGTGTGGATTGCCGCACATCAGGGATGCTCTGATCAAGTCTGCGCAGACGTGATCAGTGTATCCCTGCCGCCGCGCCGTCAGCCCACGATTGGCGCCATCGGCACGCAGCGCCTAGAATCCGCTGCGCGATGAAGGATGCTCAATGACTTACTGCGTGGCGATCCAGGTCGACCAGGGCCTCGTGTTCGCGGCCGATACGCGCACCAGCGCCGCGTTTGATGATGTGCGCGTCTACAGCAAGCTGCATATCTTCGATTTTCCTGGCGAACGCACGTTCGTGCTGATGTCCTCGGGAAATCTCGGCACGTCGCAGGCGGTCGTCGCGCGACTCCGGCGCGATCTCGACGATACCGAAGCGAGCATGAGCCTTCGCCTCGCGCCCGACATTTTTGCTGCAGCGGACTATGTCGGCCAGTTGCTGGTCTCGGCGCAAGGCCAGATTTCGCCGGTCGCGCAAGCCGATGGTGTCACCGTCAAGGCCACGTTCGTGCTCGGCGGCCAGATCGCGGGTCAGTCACCCGACATCCTCATGATCTACCCACTCGGCAACTGGATTCCGGCATCGCCGGAAACGCCGTACCTGCAGATCGGCGAATCGAAGTATGGCAAGCCGATCCTCGATCGCATCATCCGCTCATCGACCACGCTCGAGGATGCCGCGCGCTGCGCGCTGGTGTCGCTCGATTCGACGATCCGATCGAATGTCTCGGTGGGACTGCCGATCGACATCGCGTTGATCCGGACTGGCGAGTGGCGCATCGCCGAGCGCATGCGGCTCGATGCGGATACGCCACTGTATGCCGAGATCCATGACACCTGGTCGCGCAAACTCGAAGCGGCCGTGCGCAGCCTGCCACGTTTTCCGTGGGAGCATGAAGTACAGATCGCCGAGCATCAGTCGACGCGGCTGACGTCGACGGCCGTTTACGCTGCGTCAACGGAGGCGGCATCTCTCCAGCAGCAGCAGGGTGTCGAGGACGTCGAGTGGAAGACGCGCGACAGCTGAGCCGCTTTCGGCAGCAGCAGTCAGCTGCGGAAGTACGATTCGTGGATCGCCGCATGCAGTCGGCCGAGACCGAGCTGCAGCTTGTCCATGAACTTGCGCGGGTCCGACGCGGCGAGCTTGGCCGGGTTGGCACCGCGCACGAGTTTGAGAACCTGCGCGAGTGCCGCATCAACCGGCTCGCGCGCCGGCATGCTCGGCAGGATGGTGATGCCGCGGCTGAGGCAGAACAGCACGCTGCGCGGAAACTGCTCGTTCTGCAGCAGGAAACGCAAAGCGAGCTCGGGCGTCACGCGCTGGCGCACGTGGCGCCGATACATCTGGTAGGCGGCCAGCGAGCGCAGCACGCTCATCCACTGCATCGCCTTGAATGCCTGCTCGTCCTCGGCAACGCGCGTGCGCAGCAAACCCGACGCGCCGGCGTCGATGATGCGCGTGGTCATGTCGGCCTGCTCGAGCGCGGTGCCGAGACGCAGGAACTGATAGCCGACGTCTCGGCTGACGTTGGCGGTGAGCAGGCCCGACACGCGCAGGCAGCCGTCGATCACACGATTGAGGAAGTCGAGCCGATAGCGCCGACCGAGCATGCGTTCGCCGTTCGCGTCGATGTACAGATGGATGTCGTTGACCGCCTCCCAGACTTCCTGCGGCACGGTCTCCCGGATCGTGCGCAGGATCTCGCGCGCCGATCGCACCGAACCGCGCAGCGACAGCGGGTTGCGCTCGTCGATCAGCAGGAAGCGCACGACATCGGCTTCGCTGGCTTCGGCCTCGGTTTCAGGATAGAGCCTGGCGAACACGTCGGCGGCACCGATCGTGTCGATCAGCGGACGCCAGGCGAAACGCGCCGCGCGCGGCAGGTCGAGCTGCAACTGGCCACTGACGCCGACCAGCCGCGCGGTGTTTTCGGCACGCCGGATGTAGCGGCTGAACCAGTACAGGTTGTCGGCGACGCGAGAGAGCATCAGGGCACCTCGTCCAGATCGACCACCCAGGTGTCCTTGGCGCCGCCACCCTGAGAGGAATTGACCACCAGCGAGTTCTTCTTCATCGCCACCCGCGT
>JBBSOU010000128.1:0-9984 GCA_038259445.1 Lysobacterales bacterium
CCCGGCCGGCGCCACACGTTCGAGGTGGCGAGGATGTGCGAGTTGGCCAGGTCGAAGATTCCATCTTCGCAGCTCATTGCGCCACCGTTGTAGCGCAACTCCCAGCGCAGGCGCACGCTGTTGTTATCGAACGTGCCTCCGGTGACCTTGCCGAAGCCGTTGAGCAGATAGCGTCCGGGACCGGGCAGGTGAACGCATTGCGAGCGGCCGATGACCGTCGGCGAACGGTTGACTTCCGGATCAATCACGATCACGTACGGGATGCGCACCGAGCCTGAGCCTGCCGGACCCGAGGCATTGGTCGTGCCGTCCCAGAACGAGTCGGACAATCCGGTCCACAGATTGAGATCGACATCGAAATCACTGTTGAGCACGAGCGGTTGCAGCGCCGGGCGCTCGTACGCGCCGACATCGGCGAGCCGGTTCGGTGCACTGATGCCGGCGTTCGGTACATCGATGTTGTGGAGAACGCCGTCGAGCGTTTCCGAACCGTTCGTGCCGGCGTAGTCGACGGCGCGCGATCCTGCGCGAAGCCGGTAGTCGCCGTTGGCGGGATCGATGAATCGAGGCGGTGCGATCGCGGCCTGGCCGTTCGGCAAGTTGGTTATGTCGTTGGTCAGCGAAGTCACGACCTGGAGTTCGTTGGCGCCGGCGGCCAGGGTTATTTTTCCCGGTTGCGAGACGAGCGTGTTGAGCAACTCGAGACGATCGTTGATGAGCAGCACATGCGGTGCTCCGATCGTGTTGTCCGCGATGGTCGAATGATATAACTGTACAACTACAGAATCGCTGTCGTCAGGCGCTCGGATCAGCTCCTGGGCGACGGTATTGCCGGTGATGAGACTGTTGCGCAGGCGAAGGATCGCATAATCGTCGCCGGGAGTTGGCATGTCGACGAGCCGACCGCCACTGTTGTCCTGCAGCAGCAGGCGTGCGCTGTCAAAGATGCTGCCGTCGGTCACTTCGATGATCGATCCTGCGGTGTTCCCCGTGCTGTTGCCGGAAACCGAACCGCAGGGTCGGCCATCTGGACAAGGGACGGCAGCTGGCGGTCGATTGAGATTGAACGAAAGCGATCCGCCGAATTCTTCGCCTGCGGCGTAGTTGTCGAAATCGAGGAAAACAGCAGCGCCGTCTGCCGCCTCGTTTTCGGTGAGGTCGACGTACCACAGCTTTGCTCGGGCTTCGGCAAGGATTATATTAAGCAAGCCTTCGGCTTCAGGTCGGACATAAATCGCGCCACCGCGCGCGCTGGCGGTGTTGGCGTTGATGCGCACCGGGTTGGCGCTGTCTGTGCTGAAGATCTGCACCTCTGCCTCTTCGTCGTTACCCTCTCCGCCGAGCACGGCGATGCCGCCGCCGTCGACCGCCTCGTTGGCGTAGATCGCGCCAAGGCCGCCGATACCATTGGAACTGATGTAGGCATAGGCCTTCAGCTGCGAGGCGAGCACGACCAGGCCGCCGCCCCGGCCGCTGCTGTTCTGGCCTTCGGCCACGTTGAACAGCAGGCTGCTGCCCGGGCCCAACAGCGACATCTCGATGTCCTTGGCGAAGACGCCACCGCCACTGTCGCGCGCGGTATTGAAGCCGACCGTGACGTTGGCCCCGAGCACGAGCTCGGCCTGCAGGGTCGTGCCGGTGGCGTAGATGCCGCCACCGTTGCGGGCGCTGTTCTGAACGATGTCGGTATCGGCGATATCGAGGATGCCGCCGCCTTCGTAGGAAATGCCGCCACCGTTGTCATTGCCGGCCTGGTCGCCGTCCTGGATCGTCAGGCCGCGCAGGAATACAAAGCCGTTGCCGCGGACCGTCAGAACCGGTCGCGCATCCCCGCCCGCGCCACTGAGGATGGTCGGGCCGGCGTTCGGGGTGGCCGATGTGCACTCGGCGTAGCCGCCAACCAGGCGGATTTCATCGTTGGTATCGATCGTGATCTGCTGTGCGGTGTACGTCGCGCTGCGCGCGATGCGGACCTCGTCGGCACCGGCGTTCGCGTTCGCCGCATTGACTGCGGCCTGGACAGTGGTGTGGTTGCAGCCGGTGCCGGGCGCGCCGACGGTAAAGATGGCGGCATGGGCAGCTCCCGCCATGGTTGCCAGAACGGTGGCGGCAACGGAAAGAGTGAACAGGTTCTTGCGATGCATGATCGGGCTTCCCTCGGTGCCAGCGACTCTGGCAACAAGAGAAACGCCAATCGGGGAAGAATTGCTTCATTCCGCGTCCCGACGCCGTGCTGTTCAGGACAGGTCCGACCAGGTGAGGACGGTGGCCGGAGTGCCCCGCCAGCACCAGACGCTCGAGGTGGCGAGGGCGAGGGGTTTCACGGCATCGCTACTGACTTGGCGACGCTGTCGACAAATGCCTGAAGGCTTGGCGAAAGGCTTCCTTTCGCAGCAGCTCGTTCGAGCTGAGCTTGCTGCAGCGGCGCAAGCGCAGCGTAACGGTCTCCGCTATTCAGCGTTGCCAGCGCCAGACCTGCGCGTGCTTCGATGCGGAAGGGCGAAATCCGGTCGGCGGGTGTGGTTTCGTTGGCGAGCGCGTCATTGAACGAAACAGCGGCTGCGGCGTGGTTTCCGAGCTCAAGGTGTGCGCGGCCGACACCAACCAGCGTCACGACGCGCCATGCCTTGGGTGCATCAGGAAGTTTGTCGAGATAGAGTTGATCGGATTCCGAGTACGACACCAAAGAGGCCTCTGCATCGCCAGCGTATCTCTGCAGCGCGCCGAGCTTTTCGAGTGCGGAAGCAATCTCACCGAAATCCGGTTCCGGCAGGGCGCGCAGCGCGTCGATTGCACTTCGGATCAACTGCATGCCGATTACGAGGTCACCATTGCGGCCGATGCTGATGCCGAGGTTGGCCCGGTAGATCGCGCTGCGTCGGTGGTTGTCCGGAATTCGCTCGGAGATCTCCAGTGCGGAGCGAAAGTGTTCGGCGGCTTTGGCATAGTTGCTCGCCATCAGAAAGGTAAATCCGAGACTATTCTCGCTGGTCGCCACTCGAGGGTGGTCCGCACCGAGTGTGGCGATGTTCATCGCCACCAGCTTCGCGCCCAGGCGCTCGGCTTCATCGAACTGACGTGTGTCGATCAGCACCTGACGCAACGCATCAAGAGCACCGCTACGGCGCAGATGGGGATCGTCAACACTGGCATCGACGATGGCCAATGACTCGCGCGCGAAGGCCTCGGCACGGTCAAGCTGTCCCAGGCGTCGATAAGCGCGCGAAAGCGACTGCGCGGTGCTGGCGATTTCTACATGCGGACCGAAGTATATGGCGCGCTGCGCCGCCATCGCATCGGAAAACACCGCAATGGCCTCGGCATCCTGCTGGAAATTGGCCAGGACACTGCCGCGCACCAGCAGAGAAAGTATGCGCGCCGGTTCGCTGCAAGCCTTCATGCACAGCGCCACTGCCTGCGCAGATTCGTCGAATGCGCGCTCTCGCTCAAAGCGTGCCACTGCAAGGCCAGCCGATTCGGACAGCAGTCGTGACCGAATCTCGGAGTCGGATACGCGTGCGCTTTGCGTCAGCAATTCATCCAGCAGAGTTCGAGCGCTGTCACGCTTGCCCGCATTCGCCAGCGCACGCGCCAGGCCCATGCCCCCGTGTAGCGTGACCATGTGCGATGGCCCGAGTGCTGTCGTCGCACTTCGATGATTTTCCTCGAGCAACGTGACGCTTTCGTCGAGTTGGCCTTGTTCCCGCAGTACGTTGCCAAGCGCATTCAGCAGTTCAATGCGCACACTGGCGTTCAAGGTTTTCGACTGCTGCGCGTCGAGAATCGAGATCCGGACGATATCGACTACCGACGGTGGCGCAAGTCGGGGCCCCGCAGGTTCGGCGGCACTGAATACCCGCAACAGGAAATCACGCACGCTGGTGGCGCGCTGCGCTTCATTGCGCGCGACTTGCGCTTGCCACACCGCAATGCCGAGCGCGGAAACAATCGCGACGAGGAAGAGGCCCGTGGCAAGCACACCACCACGGTGTCGATCGACGAACTTGCGTGCGCGGTACCAATTCGACGGCGGGTGTGCAGCGACCGGTTGCGCGCCGAGGAATCGACCAATGTCGAGCGCGAGTTCGTGGGCGCTGGCGTAGCGGCGCTCGGGTTCTTCCGACAGTGCCTTGAGCACGATGTTGCCGAGGTCGCCGCGCAGCGCAATCTGGGTATCGATCAGGCCGGCACGCGGCCGCTCGCCGGTGAGCAGTTCATGCAGCACGACGCCGAGCGCATAGACATCGGTTGCGGTCGAGATCGCGGCACCTGTGTATTGCTCTGGAGCCGCGTAGCCGGGCGTCAGTGCGACATGGCCGGTTCCGGTGAGATCACGCTCTTCGTCATCGAGCAGTTTGGCGATGCCGAAATCGAGCAGTTTCACGTTGCCATCGCGGTCGACGAAGATGTTCGACGGCTTGAGGTCGCGATGCACGATCAGCGCCCGATGTGCGGCACGCACGGCATCGCAGACCACGGTGAACAATCGCAATCGCTCGTCCTGGGCGAGGGCGCGCGCAGTGGCGAATTCGGTAATCGAACTGCCGTCGATGTATTCGATGACCAGATACGGAACACCGGCCGGCGTGATGCCGCCGTCGAGCAGGTGCGCAATGTTCGGATGCGAGAGCGTGGCCAGTGCGCGTTGCTCGCGACGGAACAGGCGTTGCTCGGCGTCGGAATAGAGGCCGCGGCGCAGCAGCTTCAGGGCGACCTGCTGGTCGAAGTCGCCGGTATCGCGATGGCCGAGAAACACCGTCGCCATGCCGCCCTGCCCGAGCAGGCGCTCGATGCGGAACGCGCCAATGCGCGTGCCAATGAAACCTTCCACGTTCATTGGTCCCGCCTCGCCGAGGCAGCCGATTCGCTGTTCGGCCGACGCATCGAACGGACCTTGCTGCGCATCGACGGCGAGCATCCTGTGCAGGGCGGCGCGGACCTCGGCGTCTTCGATCTCACGCTCGATCCAGTCGTCGCGCGCGTCGGCCGGAATGTCGATTGCCTGATCGAACCAGTCGCGCAGCTGCCGACCTTTCGGCGGACTGGTCGAGTCCGGCGTCTCGCTGGCGTCTATGGGCTTTGTCATCGTGACGAGAAACGCCAACTGGATTGGCCGTGCGTCATTTCTGCGCGCCTATTCGAGCGCAGCGTGCAGGAACGCGCGAGCAAAGCGCCAGTCGCGGTCGATCGTGCTGCGTGCAAGGCCGAGCACCTCGGCAGTTCGTTCGAGTGAAAGGCCGGCGAAGTAACGAAGCTCGACGACCTTGGCCGCGCGCGTATCGACCTCTTCGAGTTTGAGCAGCACGTCTTCCATCGCCAGCGCTTCTTCGGCGCTGTCAATGACAAGGCGCTGGTCGTCGCTGTCGAGCGTGGTCGTCACCCAGCGCGGACCATCGTGTCGACGCAAACGATCGCGCGCGCGATCAAGCAGCAGGTGGCGCATCGCGCGTGCGGCGTAGGCAAAGAACTGCGCGTTCTCGGCGAATGCGAGATCGGGATTCTTGACCATGCGCAGATAGAGCTCATGGACCAGCGCAGTGGTTTCGAGCGTCGCCTGCGGATTGGCCGCAAGCCCACGGCTGGCCATGCCTTTCAGGCGCTGGTAGACCTCGCTGAACAACGCGTCCGCACTGGCTGGGGCATTGCTCATCGGTTGCGTTCTCCTCGCGCCCGAGCCTGCCACGGGACTTCGCGGAATGCGAGCGTGCGGGGTGCGCAGCGCATCGGTAGACTCCTGATACAAGCGGACCTGAACGGACCGCGAGGCATTCGCATGCACGCCGACGCGCAAACCTCAACGCAAGCAGCGTGTTTTCAGTTGCGTGACGACGCACAGTGGCAGGCAGTGCTCGTTTCTCGTCTGCGCGCGGTGCTGCCGGAATCGTCGGTGTTGTTCCGCGCCGAAGACACACGGCCGTTCGATTGCGACGGGCTGACCTTGTACCGCCAATTGCCGCTGGTCGTGGTGTTGCCGTCCAGCGAGGCCGAGGTGGTTTCGGTGCTGCGCATCTGCCATGAGCTCGACGTGCCGGTAGTGCCGCGCGGCGCCGGTACCGGCTTGTCGGGCGGAGCAACGCCGCATCGCGCGGGTGTGCTGCTGTCGACGGCGAAGATGCAGCGCATCGTGCGCGTGGATGCACACGCATGCGTTGCCGTGGTCGAGCCTGGCGTGCGCAACCTGGCGATCTCCGAAGCGGCGGCGCCGCATGGGCTCTACTACGCGCCCGATCCGTCGAGCCAGATTGCCTGTTCGATCGGCGGCAATGTGGCCGAGAACTCGGGCGGCGTGCATTGCCTCAAGTACGGACTGACCGTGCACAACGTGCAACGTGTACGCGCGGTGTGCAGTGATGGCGAAATCGTCGAGTTTGGGTCGGAAGCACTCGATGCGCCCGGACTCGATCTGCTTGCTGCAGTGATCGGTTCCGAAGGCCTGCTCGCGGTGACCACCGAAGTCACCGTGCGTCTGGTGCCGAAACCGGCGCTGGCGCGCTGCATCATGGCGAGTTTCGCGACGGTCGGCGCAGCCGCCGACGCGGTCGCCGCAATCATCGGCGCCGGAATCATTCCGGCCGGGCTCGAGATGATGGACCAGGCCGCCGCGCGCATGGTCGAGCCGTTCGTCAAGGCCGGCTACGATCTTGATGCGGCAGCGATCCTGCTCGTGGAAGCGGACGGCACGATCGCCGAGGTCGAGGAGGAAATCGGCCTGATCGATGCCGTACTCGTCCGCTCCGGTGCGACTCGCGTTGCGGTCTCCACCAGCGAAGCGGAGCGCCTGCGCTTCTGGGCCGGGCGCAAGAATGCGTTTCCTGCGGCGGGGCGCGTCTCGCCCGCCTACTACTGCATGGACGGCACGATTCCCCGCAAGCGTCTCGGCGAAATGCTCGACGCGATCAAGGTGATGGAAAAGACCTACGGCCTGCGCTGCCCAAACGTGTTCCATGCCGGCGACGGCAACCTGCATCCGCTGATCCTGTTCGACGATGGCGATGCCGATTCGGTGCAGCGCGCCGAGGCAATGGGCGTCGACATCCTCGAACTCTCGGTCGAACTCGGCGGCACGATCACCGGTGAACATGGCGTCGGCGTCGAGAAAATCAATCAGATGTGCCGGCAGTTCGGCGCACCGGAGCGGGCGTTGTTCCACGCGCTCAAACGCGCATTCGATCCGTCCGGCCTGCTCAATCCGGAGAAGGCGATCCCGAGCCTGCATCGCTGTGCGGAATACGGTCGCATGCGCGTCAGCGGTGGCGCCGTGGCACATCCCGAGCTGGAACGCTTCTGATGCTCGCCGTGTTGCAGGAGCAGGTGCGTGCTGCAGCCGCGTCGCGTACGCCGCTGCATATTCGCGCCGGTGGCAGCAAGGATTTTTACGGCAATGCATGCACCGGCGAACGGCTCGACCCGCGCGCGCATGCCGGCATCGTCGACTACGACCCGTGCGAACTGGTGGTCACTGCGCGCTGCGGAACGCCGCTTGCTGAACTCGAGCACGCGCTCGACGCGCACGGCCAGATGCTTGCGTTCGAACCACCGCACTTCGGCGATGCGGCGACGCTAGGCGGCTGTGTCGGCGCCGGTCTGTCCGGACCGCGGCGTGCCTCATCGGGCGCGCTGCGCGACTTCGTGCTTGGTGCGAAGCTGCTCGATGGCAACGGCCAGGTGCTGACGTTCGGTGGCCAGGTCATGAAGAACGTCGCCGGTTTCGACGTGTCGCGCCTGCTCGCCGGGTCGCTTGGCGTGCTCGGCGTGCTGCTTGAGGTGTCACTCAAGGTGCAGCCGAAACCGGCCGCCCTGTTCACACTCGCGTTCGATATCGATGAAGCTGATGCATTGGAAAAGATGACCGACTGGCGCGCGCGGCCATTGCCGATCAGCGCAACGAGCTGGCACGACGGTCGCCTGCATGTGCGCCTCGCGGGAGCGAGCGCGGCCGTCCGCGAAGCGCGCATCACGCTTGGCGGTGATGAGGTGGACGGCGAATCGTTCTGGGAAGCGCTGCGCGAGCAGCGTGATGCGTTCTTCAGCGAGAGCGAACTGTGGCGACTGTCACTGCCACCTGCGGTGCGGGTGGTGGCATTTGGGCAGCAATGGATCGAGTGGGGCGGCGCGCAACGCTGGGTGCGCAGCACGGCGTCGGCCGACGAGATTCGCCACATGGCGACTGCGCTCGGTGGTCACGCCACGCGCTTCCGTGGCGGCATGCGTGAAGGCGTGTTCACGCCGTTGAGCGCACCGGTGCTGGCAATCCATCGGCGGCTCAAGGCGGTGTTTGATCCTGCCGGCATCTTCAATCGCGGGAGGCTGCATGCGGAACTCGACTGAGCGTCGCGTCGTCTGCAGCGGATCGCTTCGGAGTCATTTTCATGCATGTTGAGCTTGCTTCGTTCCTGCGCGGCAGCCGAGATGCCGATGAAGCGGCCGAGATCATCGGCAACTGCGTGCACTGCGGTTTCTGCCTGGCGACGTGTCCGACCTACCAGTTGCTCGGCGACGAGCGCGACAGTCCACGCGGACGCATCTACCTGATCAAGCAGGTGCTCGAAGGCGCGCCGGCAACGGCGTCGACGCAACGCCATCTTGATCGCTGCCTGACCTGCAGGAACTGTGAGACGACCTGTCCTTCCGGCGTGAAATATGGCCGGCTGCTCGACGTCGGTCGGCACGTCGTCGACGCGCAGGTCGCGCGAAGCACGACGTCGGAACTGCAACGCGCGTCGTTGCGCCGTGGCCTTACCGGACCGCTGTTCGCGCCGGCGCTCAAACTCGGCCAGGCCGTGCGACCGCTGCTGCCCGCCGCGCTGCGCGAAAAGATCCCGTTGCCGCAGCGTGCAGGCGCGTCGCCGACACGCACACATGCACGCCGCATGGTCCTGCTCGCCGGTTGCGTGCAACCGGCGATGCAGCCGAACATCAATGCGGCGACGGCGCGCGTGTTCGACACGCTCGGCGTACAGTTTCTGATCGCGCCGCAGGCGGCATGTTGTGGCGCGATCCGTCATCACCTTGATGATCTCGACGGCAGTCGCGCCGATGCGCGCCGCAATATCGACGCATGGCTACCGTTGCTCGATCAAGGGGCCGAGGCGATCGTCACGAACGCGTCCGGCTGCGGCGTGCAGGTCAAGGACTACGCGCATCTGCTGCGCGACGATCCGGACTATTCCGGGAAGGCCACGCGCATCGCTGCCGCGACACGCGATGTCGCCGAGCTGATGCTGGCTTTCATTCCGTCGCTGCACGCATTGCTCAAAGCGTCGCCGTCGGCGCAACGCATCGTCTTCCATCCGCCCTGCACGCTGCAGCATGGCCAGCGACTCGGAGGCGTCGTGGAGTCGATGCTCGCAGCCCTGGGTGTGACCGTGTCGCCGATCAGCGAGGGCCACCTGTGTTGTGGTTCGGCGGGCACCTATTCGGTGCTGCAGCCTCAACTCTCGCGCGCGTTGCGTGCGCGCAAACTTGCGCATCTCGAAGCACCGGCGCCCGACCTGATCCTGTCGGCCAACATCGGATGTATCGCGCACCTGCAAGCGGCGGCGGCGCGACCGGTCCGGCACTGGATCGAGTGGCTCGACGACCGTCTTCGGGCGATCGATGGCAGTCCCGCGGGGACACATGCAGAAGCGCCATAGCGCATCTTCGCGCGCACATCCCGTCGAATCGTGCGCGACGCTCTCTCAACCGCCCAGCGGGCTGTCGCGGCAACGCATCGGCTTCGAAGCGTTGCGGCCCGAGTGACGAGGCATTGCAACTGAAGTCGCTCCGACATAAAGCGGCGAGTGGTGCGGATCATCACTCCAGCCACGGATTGCGCATCAGCTCGACCGTCTTCACATCGCTGCTCGATTGGATGCGTTCGATCTGCGCAAGCAGTTGCGTGCGAATCAACAGGTCGACCGGAATCTTTTTCTGCTCGAGCACGCGACGGTAGGCCGTGATTGCCTTGTCGCCATCGCCGAGACGTACATAGGCATTGCCGAG
>JBBSOU010000129.1:0-9957 GCA_038259445.1 Lysobacterales bacterium
CAAGCTCACCTACGGTGCGAACGCGGCCGACGCCGAAAAGAATCTCAAGCAGGCACTCAAGCTGACCCCGCTGTCGCCGATCGCATGGATCGAGTTCGGTAACGGCTTGTTGCTGCTGCACGGCGACAAGCGCGAGGACGAGGTTGCCGAAGCCTACGACAACGCGGCCAAACTCAAACCTCGCGACGCGATGGAAGCACTCGACGCGGCATGGGCGCGGGCGCAGATCGAGTAGCTGGGCTGGCGAGAGCGGACAGGCATGCAGCGATTGTTCGCCAGGGACTGATTGATCAACACCGATTTCGCCATTCCGGTGGCGCGATCGGGGCTTGCTTGACTGGCAAACCCCGCTCCACCCTTCCCTGCGTTGACAGAAGCAACCATGTCGATGACGCCTACCGCGGATTGCCTTACCCTCACACCCATGGGGGTCGAACGAACGGACGAACAACTGATGCTTGCGTATGCCGGGGGGGACACGGTCGCCTTCGAGATACTGTATCGACGCCACCGTGGCACCCTCTATCGCTTCCTGCTGCGCTCGCTTCGCCAGCGCGCCGATGCTGACGAGCTGTTCCAGGAGACGTGGAGTCGCGCGATTGCCTCGCGCCAGCGCTATCGCGCCGAGGCGAAATTCACGACCTGGCTGCTGCACATTGCCCACAATCTGGTCATCGACCGCTTCCGGCGCACGCGTCCGCAGGCGTCGAGCGAAGAGGCCGAAGCCGTGTTCCGCGAACTCGATGCACCGGAGGACGAACGTCCCGAGCGCGTGCTGAGTGAGTTCGAGCAGCGTCGTCGACTCCAGCTCGCACTGGAGGAATTACCTGAAGAACAGCGCGTAACGTTCTTGTTGCGTATGGAGAATGGACTTGGACTTGAAGAGATTTCTGAAGTCACCGGAGCGGGCCGCGAGACCGTGAAGTCGCGCCTGCGCTATGCGCTTGCGCGCGTGCGGGCGAGGTTCGAGTCATGATCGGCGATCGCTCCGAGCGCGATCTCGAGAGCCTGCTCGACGCGGATCGCGGTGAGTTCGGTGCGCTGTATGACCGTCTTTCACGCGCCGAGCCACCACGTCGCCTCGACCGCGCCGTGATCGCCGAAGCGACACGCGCCGCGCACGGGAGCCGTGCGCAAGGCTCGCAACGCTGGATGCTCGGCATCGGCTCGGTCGCCGGCGTCGTACTCGCGGCCGGTATTGCCTGGCAAGTGGGTCGGGAGTTCGAGTCGCGTGATTCAGTACCAGACGCGGCGCCCGTCGACCGTTCGGCTCCGCAGGTGGTGCCGGTGCAGCCGATATCGCCAGCGCCGCTCATGGAGGAGGCGCCGGCCGATAGCAGCGGCCGCGACGACCGCGAGGCGAAGGACCCCGCTTTGACTGGCTCGCGGATCAGAAGCGAGCAAGCGCCGAAGCCGGCACGTTCTGCGCCGCGCGCTGCCGCTGCACCGCCATCACCACCGCCGGCTGCCGCCGCCACAACGATCGAAGCGGAAGCATTCCCACAAGCGCCGACCGAGCAGATGCCAACCATGGAACAGCGTGCGCTTGAGATGGAGGCCGACGTCGAGCGCTCGCGAAAGTCGCTTGCCGAACCGCAAGCCGATGCGATCGGCGAGAGCCGCGAGCGACCATCTGCCGCCGGCAACAGCGCGGCGTCGGCGCCGATCGAAAGCGCGCCGCGTTCGATCACGGCACCGTCGCCGACCACATCGGCCCGATTGCGTCGCAACATGCAGCTCGAACCGCAGGCATGGCTGGCCGAGATCGACCAACTTCGCAACGGCGGGCGCACACAGGAGGCGATCGAGAACCTGCGCCTGTTCCGGCGCATGCATCCGCAGTGGCCGATCAGCGAAGCATTGCGTCGAATGGCGCAGTGAGCGATCGGCACGCGCTCGCGCAAGCGGCGACACATTCGGAGGAGATTCGCAAAAGCCGCTTCCTCGCCAGCGCGTATCGGGCGGAGTCGGCGAACGATGCGCTCGCGTTGATCGGTGAGATCGGACGCGAAGCCGCGACGCACCATTGCTGGGCCTATCGCATCGGTGAGGCCTATCGCTTTTCCGATGACGGTGAACCGGCCGGTACCGCCGGAAGGCCGATCCTGCAGGCAATCGATGCGCAGGGATTCGATCATGTCGTCGTCGTGGTCACGCGCTGGTACGGTGGCATCAAGCTTGGCGCGGGCGGCCTTGCGCGAGCGTATGGCGGCACGGCAGCCGAATGCCTGCGTCTTGCTTCGCGGATCGTGCTCGAGCAGCGTATCGATGTGGAGGTTCGCTGCACGTTCGGCGTGCTCGCACCGATGCAGGCAAGGCTCGCTGAACTCGGCGCCGAGCAGCACGCGATACGCTTCGATGCCGATGGGGTCTTCGTCTCGCTGGGCGTTCCGGTTGCACGGCGCGATGCACTCGTTGACCTCGTGCGTGCCCTGACCCGCGGTCAAGGCACCGTCACCGACACCATCGAATCCGGCGAAGGCCCTTGAATTTCCTGCGCACGGCATCCATGCCGTGCGCTCACCACAAGAGTGGCGTGCATGTCCGACCCGCAACCCGCGACACCACGCAAACTCGGCGCCTACCGACGACTGCTGCCCTACCTGCGCGAACAGCGCGCGCTGGTGGCGGGATGGCTGCTGTTTCTCGGTATCTCCTCGGCGGCGACGCTGGCGTTGCCAGCGGCCGCGCGCTTCATGATCGACCGCGGCTTCGGCCAGACCGATCCGGCCCAGCTCAACGCCGGATTCATCGGACTGTTTGCGGTCGCCGTGGTCATGGCCATAGCCGGCGCGGCACGCTACTACTGCGTGACCCTGCTCGGCGAGCGCGTCGCCGCGCGGCTGCGCTCGAGCCTGTATGTCCATCTGCTCGGCCTCGATCAGGCGTTCTTCGAACGCACCCGATCGGGCGAACTGGTGTCGCGCCTCGCTGCCGATACCGAACTCGTGCAGACCGTGGTCGGGTCGACCCTGTCACTGTCACTGCGCAGCGTGGTCATGCTGGTCGGATCAACCACGATGCTGGTCATCACGAGTCCGCAACTGGCCGGGCTCACGGCGCTGGTGATTCCGGCGGTGATCCTGCCGATCGTGTTCCTTGGCCGACGGGTCGAGCGGCTGTCGCGCGAAAGTCAGGATCGCATTGCCGACACCTCGGCGATTGCCTCGGAATCGCTCAACGCGGTGCACGCAGTACAGGCCTACACGCGCGAACCGTACGAGGGCGAACGCTACATCAACGCGGTCAAGCGCGCGCTGGCGACCGCGCGCAAGCGCATCACCACGACTGCGCTGTTGACGGCGCTGGTGATCCTGCTGAGCTTCGGCGCGATCACGCTGGTGTTGTGGGCCGGAGCGCACCGCGTCATCGCCGGCGAAATGGACGCCGGGGTGCTCGCGCAGTTCGTGCTCTACGCGGTGATCGCCGCCGGCTCGGTCGGCGGACTGACCGAAGTCTGGGGTGAACTGCTGCGCTGCGCCGGTGCGCTCGGCCGCATCGGCGAGCTGCTCGACACGCCGGCCTCGATCCGTTCGCCGGCCGAGCCGCGTGCGCTTTCGGTGCCATTCCGAGGTGCGCTGCGTTTCGAGAACGTCACGTTCCACTATCCCTCGCGCCCCGATCGCGCATCGATGGATGACCTCTCGCTGGTCGTCGAACCCGGCGAAACGGTGGCGCTGGTCGGCCCATCCGGTGCCGGCAAGACCACGCTGTTCCAGTTGCTGCTGCGCTTCCATGATCCGCAGTCCGGCCGCATCACGCTCGATGGCGTCGACCTGCGCGAACTCGATCTCGCCGCTGTTCGCCGCTGCTTCGCGCTGGTGCCCCAGGACCCGATCCTGTTCGGCGCGAGCGCGGCCGACAACATCCGTTTCGGCGACATTGATGCGACGCAGGGCGCCGTCGAGGATGCCGCGCGCGCAGCCGAGGCACACGAGTTTCTCGAGGCATTGCCCGAACGCTACGACACCTATCTCGGCGAGCGCGGCGTACGCCTCTCCGGCGGTCAGCAGCAACGCGTGGCGATTGCGCGCGCGGTGCTGCGCAATGCGCCGATCCTGCTGCTCGACGAGGCCACCTCAAGCCTCGACGCGCAATCAGAACGCAGCGTTCAGCACGCCCTCGATGCGCTGATGCGCGACCGCACGACGATCGTCATCGCGCATCGCCTGGCCACCGTGCAGCAAGCCGATCGCATCGTCGTGCTCGACGCCGGTCGCATCATCGCCCAGGGCACGCACGCGAAACTGCTCGCCGAAGGCGGGCTGTACGCGGAACTGGCACGGTTGCAGTTCACTGTGTAGCGGCGATTCGGGATTCGCAAGAGCGGCCCGCTTGTCTCCATTCTCGAACGTATTCTCTGATCACGAAGTCATCCCGGTGACCTTCAACGGGTGCCGGAATGACGGACTTGAGAAGGATCGGGGTCCCCCTGGTTGCCAATCCCGAAGGCGATGATCCGCGCGACGATTGCGGGCACCTGCGCCGTGGCGTGTTCGAGGTTCTCGAAGATTTCCTCGAGCGAGATCTCGATGCTGTCGCCGCAGCCGGCGGCCCAGTTGGCGACCAGGGCGAGGCAGGCGTAGTCGATGCCGAGTTCGCGGGCGAGTGCAGCTTCAGGCATGCCGGTCATGCCGACCAGATCGCAGCCGTCTCGCCGCATGCGCGCGATTTCCGCGCGTGTTTCGAGACGCGGGCCTTGCGTGGCGCCATAGCAGCCGCCGTCGACGACGGCGACGCCGGCCTGCTCTGCCGCAGCGAGCATTTCGCTGCGCAGCACCGACGAATACGGCTCACTGAAATCGATGTGCTCGACCTTGCTGCCTTCGTGGTCACTGAAGCTGGTCAGGCGTCCGTGCGTGTAGTCGATGATCTGGTCAGGCACGACCACGACGCGAGGACCCATGTCGTCGCGAATGCCGCCCACCGCATTGATGCCGATCACGCGTCGTGCGCCGAGCGCGTGCAGCGCCCACAGGTTGGCGCGGTAGTTGACCCGGTGCGGCGCAATCGTGTGCGTACCTCCGTGGCGTGCCAGGAATGCGACGCGCTGCGTGCCGATGCGACCACAGACGAGCGTATCGGACGGTGCGCCGAACGGCGTATCGACGGTTTCACGTGAAATGTCGGCGAGACCCGGGAAGTCGTACAGGCCGGTGCCGCCGATCAGCGCGAGGGCAATCGTCATGGCGCGAAGTTCCTGGTGCGGACGTCAAAGCGCATAGATGGCCGGAAGGTTTCGACCCTGCTCGTGGTAGTCCATGCCGTAACCGAACACATAGCTGTCGGGCACCTCGACCCCGACAAAGTCGGCGCTGAGTCCCGGCACGGTCCGGCCATGCCGCTTCTCGCACAGCACCGCAAGCAGCACGCGCGATGCACCTTCGTCAAAACACCACTCGCGGATCGCCTGCAGGGTGTGGCCCTCATCGAGGATGTCGTCAACCAGCAGAACCGTACGATCGCGCAGCACGATATCCGGTCGCTTCATCCACTTGAGGTCACCGCCGGTCGTCGTGCCGCGGAAACGCGATGCGTGCACGTAGTCGAACTCGAGCGGCGCGTCGATCGCGGTTGCCAGTTGACCTGCGAACGGCAAGCCACCTTGCATGATGGTCAGGAACACCGCGCCATCATGCTGGAGCTGGGCCGTGATTTCGCCACCGATGCGCGTGATGGCGGCGGTCAGCGCAGCCTCGTCATGCACGAGCGTTGCACTCTCGAGCGCCTTGGAAAGTTCGGGTCGGATCATGTCAGCTCCGCTTGTCGGTGCCGAGCTCGGCAAGGCGTGCGATGACTTCATCGCGGCGAGGATTGTCGACCAGCGCTTCCCAGGTAGGCGCGACGGCGCCGCGCAGACTCTCGACGCGCTCGGCTGCACAGGCCGTGAGGTGCGCACTTGCCGTGACCGCCTCGTCGACGATAGCCGGACTGCAGGCGAGGATCAGATCGCAGCCGGCGGCGAGGTGCGTCTCGATGCGCGCCGGAATGCCACCGATCGATTCGGCCGCGGCCATGCCGATGTCGTCGCCGATGACGATGCCGCGAAATCCGCCTTCCTTGCGCAGGATGCCGTCTATCCACGCCGGTGAATAGCCGGCCGCGAACACGTCGATCTCGGGATAGGTCACATGCGCCATCATGACCGCTTCGGCACCGCTGGCGAATCCGTCAATGAATGGAACAAGATCGGTGGCGCGCAGATCGTCGAGTGTGCGTGGATCGTGCGCGCAGTCGAAATGTGTGTCGGCGCTGACCGAACCATGCCCGGGAAAATGCTTGAGCGTGACTGCCATGCCGGCGAGATGCATGCCGCGCGCATAGGCCTGCACGAGTTCGGAGACGACCGCCGGATCGGCGTGAAACGCACGCTCGCCGATGGCCAGGTTGCCGCGCGCGAGGTCGGCGACCGGCGCGAAGCTCAGGTCGATGTCGATCGCGCGCATCTCGCTGGCCATCAGCCACGCGTGTTCTTCGGTCAGCGCGATCGCGTGTTTCGGATCGCGATCGTACAACTCGCCGAGCCGTGCGAGCGCCGGCAGTCGCGTGAAACCTTCGCGGAAGCGCTGGACGGGTCCGCCTTCCTGGTCGACGCAGATCAGGAACGGGTCGTCCGGACGCTCCATGCGGATGTCATCAATCAGGCTGGTCACCTGGTCGCGATTGGCGAAATTGCGCGAGAACAGGATGACGCCACTGACCTGTGGTGCCGACAGCCAGATACGATCGTCATCGCTGAGGACCTTGCCGGGAATGCCGATGATCAGCATGCGTGCTCCATCTGTTTGTCGCGTGCGGTCGCGTGGCCGTCGTGTGCGGTCGGATGGTACGCAGCGTCGATGCCGTTGACCATCCTACGCAAGCATCAGCGCTGGAACAACGCAATCGATTCGACATGGGCCGTATGCGGGAACATGTCCATGACGCCCGCCTTGACCAGGGTGAAGCCGTGTCGCTCGACCAGCGTTGCCGCGTCACGTGCGAGCGAGCCCGGATGACATGACACGTAGACGATGTGATCGGTACCCTTGCGCGGCAGGTATTCGAGCACAGCGGACGCGCCGACCCGCGGCGGATCGAGCAGGACCTTGCTCCAGCCGTGCCGGGCCCACGGCACGCTGGCCTGGTTCATGGCCAGGTCGGCGGCATGGAAGCTGGCGTTTTCGATACCGTTGCGCGCCGCATTCGCGTCCGCGCGCAGCAGCAGGCCGGCGTCGCCTTCGACGCCGGTGACGCGCGCCACGCGACGCGCGATCGGCAGCGTGAAATTGCCGAGGCCGCAGAACAGGTCGAGCACCTCATCGCCTGCTTGCGGATCGAGCAGGTCGAGCGCACTCGCGATCATGCGCTGGTTCATGCCGGCATTGACCTGCACGAAGTCGAGCGGCTCGAAGGCGATGTCGACATCGGCGACGTCGATGCGGAACATCAGCCCGACCTCCTGCGGCCACAGGACGTTGACGCTTTCGGGACCCTTCGGCTGCAACAGGATGGCCAGCGCATGCTGCTGGCCAAACGCGACGAGACGCGCGCGATCCTCGGTACCGAGGTCGATGAGATGACGAATCACGAGGGCCACCGTGGTGTCGCCGGCGGCAATCTCGATCTGCGCGATCGCACACCGCGCATCAAGCGTTCCGATGAGTTCCGACAAGGCCTCGATACGCAGGCCAACTGCGGGAAGCAGCGTGTGGCACTGCGTGAGATCGGCGACGAAGCGCGGATTCTGCTCGCGGAATCCGACCATCGCCTTGTTCTTCTTCTCGACCCACTTGACCGACAGCCGGCCCTTGCGGCGGTAGCCCCACGGCTGGTCGGTCAGCGGCGCCAGCCACGACGTCGGCTCGACCTTGCCGATGCGCGCCAGATTGTCGGCCAGCACTCCCTGCTTGATGAGGATCTGCTTGTCGGCGGCAAGATGCTGGATCGCGCAGCCGCCACACACGCCGAAATGCGGACAGCGCGGCTCCACGCGATCGGGCGAACTGTGGAGGATCGAGACCACGCGCGCCTCGTCATAGCTGCGATGGCGCGCCGTCTGCTGCACCATCACGCGTTCGCCGGGCAATGCGCCGGTGACGAACAGCGCCTTGCCGTCGGGGCGAGCGACACCGCGACCGTCGTGGGTCAGGTCACTGATCATGACTTCGAAAGGCGCAACCAGCTCTTCGCGGAACGTGCGACGCATGCAGGCAATGACCATCGGCGACAAGGGGCGCGCATGGTAGCGCGATCTCCGCGACGCACGCCGCATTGACGCTGGCGCCTGTCGGGTCGCATTCTTGGCCGGAACAGGATCAGGGATGCCTGCATGTCGAGAATTCTCGTCGTCGACGACAACGCATTGACGCTGCTGTTCCTCAGTTCCGCGCTGACGGCGCAAGGGCACAGTTGCGTCACTGCACCAGATGGTGAGAACGCCATCGCCTGCGTCGAGGCTGGTGATCGATTCGATCTCCTGCTGATTGATGCGCGCATGCCCGGGTGCTCGGGTGTCGAGACGCTCCAGCGCATCCGTCGCGGCGCATCACCGTCGCGCGACTGCCCTGCCCTCGCCACCACCGCCGCTGACCTCACGGCGCACGACGGACTGCATGACGCCGGTTTCTCCGCCGTCATCGGCAAGCCGGTCGGCCTTGACGACCTGGCACGGATCATCGCGCACCATGCTGCGGCTGGGCAGTCCTCCCGGCCGCCGCACGGCATCGCGCAGGAACCGTTGCTCGATGACGCCGTCGCCCTCGCTTGCGCCGGCAATGATCAGGGCATCGTGGCCGCCCTGCGCCAGCTGTTTGCCGAAGAACTCGATGCGCTTGCGGCGCAGTGCGCGCGATTGTGCGCAGACAACGATGTCGCCGGCTTGCGTGATCGTCTGCATCGGCTCGCCGCTTCAGCTGGATTCTGTGGCGCGCGCGCGTTGGCAGACGCGATCACGCGCGCCGAAGCGGCACTCGATGATCGCGGCAATGCCACCGATCTGCCGGAATTGCGATGCTGCCTCGAGGTCGCCGCATCAACGCGCGCGGCACTCGGCGCAGCCTGATCGCAGGCCCGTGCCGACACCGCTCAGGGGCGCTTGCTGACGCGCGTCATCGACCATGCATTGAGCTCGGCGCCACCGAGTTGATGGCGCAACAGTACGCGCATCAGCCGGCGCAACGGTTCGGCATCTGCCTTGTCCGGTTCGATGTCGCGCACAAGTGCGAGCAACGCCGCGCCACGCACGCGCAGGGCACCGTCCTGGCCGACCCATGGTCGCGGGCCTTCGTCGGGCACGAACACATAGTCGATGTCGCCGGCAATCGGCGTGGACAGGTCAGATTCCGTTGCGAGCACGAGTGCATAGCCGATCTGCTCGAGCAGGTCGCGCTCGAACCGGCGCAGCGTCCAGCCCTCACTCTCACCGTCGGCGAGGCGCTGCAGGCAGAGACGATAGATGTCGAAAAGCGTGCCCTGCGGATCACCGCGCGGCGTGATTCGCAGCACGAGTTCGTTGAGATACATCGCCGAGTAGAGACGCTCGCCAGCCAACATCAATGGTGCACTCGCCGACTCGGCACCGGTCAGCGTCACCAGCTCGCCGCTGCCGGCCCAGCTCAGCAGCAACGGCTGCAATGGCTGCAAAAGGCCACGCGGAAATCGCGACCGTTCTCGACGCAGGCCGCGCGCGACAAGACCTATGCGGCCATGCGCCGGGGTAATGCATTCGAGCAGGGCCGAAGTTTCACGATACGCACGCGCGTGCAGGATGAATGCCGGCTCCGCATCGACACGCATCGGCGTCGGGCCGCCCGGATCTCAGTCCGAGTATCCGAACTGGCGCAACGATGCGTCGTCGTCGGACCAGTTCTCGCGCACCTTGACCCACAGTTCGAGGAATACGCGACCGCCGAGCAGATTTTCCATGCGCTTGCGCGCGGCCGTTCCGATCGCCTTGAGCTGCGCCCCGCCGGCACC
>JBBSOU010000130.1:0-9925 GCA_038259445.1 Lysobacterales bacterium
CCGCACGTTGCCCGGAAGGCTCGTCTCGTCGACGGCAAATCCGTGGTTCTGGCTCGAGATCATGACGCGACCGCTGTCGATGTCGATCACCGGATGATTGGCGCCGTGATGACCGAACTTCATCTTCATCGTACGCGCGCCCGCTGCGAGGCCGAGCAACTGGTGACCGAGACAGATGCCGAAGGTCGGCACTCGCACGCGCAGGCATTCTCGAATCGCTGCGATCGCGTAGTCGCACGGCTCCGGATCACCGGGACCGTTGGACAGGAAGACGCCATCGGGATGCATCGCGAGCACGTCGTTGATCGATGTCTGTGCGGGTACCACGGTCAGCTCGCAGCCGCGATCGACGAGCATGCGCAGGATGTTGCGCTTGGCCCCGTAGTCGAACGCAACGACCTTGAAGCGCGCCTCGGTCTGGCGAAGTTTTCCGGAATCGAGATCGAGCGTACCTTCGGTCCACGCCTGCGCAGACGTGGTCGAGACCACCTTGGCGAGGTCGAGTCCGGCAAGCCCGGGGAACGCGGCTGCCGCGGCCAGCGCAACGTCGGCGGATATGTCGTTGCCGGCAACAATGCAACCGGCCTGGGCGCCGTGATTGCGCAGGATGCGCGTGAGCCTCCGCGTATCGATGTCGGAGATCGCAACCACACCGTTGCGGACGAGATAGTCACCGAGGGATTCCTCGCTGCGCCAGTTGCTCGCGAGCAATGGCAGATCGCGAATGACCAGGCCGGCAGCATGCACGCGGTCGGATTCGGCGTCGGCCGCGTTGCAACCGGTGTTGCCGATGTGCGGATAGGTCAGCGTCACGATCTGTCGTGAATACGATGGATCGGTCAGGATCTCCTGATACCCGCTCATCGCCGTATTGAAGACGACTTCGCCGGTGGTCGATCCGTCGATGCCGATCGAGCGGCCTTCGAAGAGGCTGCCGTCGGCAAGCGCCAGTAGGGCTGGAATGGTCATGCATTCGCCTGGGTGAAGGCCCACGTTGCATGCGCCAGCCGGCGCAGGTGCAGCGAAGCCCGCGGGCCAGCAACTGCCGGTCCGTGGAGAGGGCGTGAAAATGGGGTCAAGGCGAAGCGGAATGATAGGCGTCGGAACCGAAGCTGTCCACCGGAAGCCTCGCGCATACCCGAGTGGTCTGCTTCCGTACAATCGCACCGACACGATTGCCGGATGTCCGTCCCAATGCGCTTTCTCGACAGTTCCGCGATGAATGCCCAAGCGATTCACGCCACACGCACGCCGTTCGCATTTCTGATCGCGCACGGCCAGTTGCCGGAATCGGCGCGAAACACGCTCCGCGACGACTTTCCGCGTTACCCGAATGCCGGCTTCTTCCCCCACGAGGCCGACGACTGCGGCCCGTCCGTGAACGCCCTGATCGACGAACTGACCTCTGCCTCCATTGCCAACGCGATCGGTTCGACGCTCGGTATCGAGGCACTTGACTCGCATCCTACGCTGGTGACGATTTGCCGCTCTCTCAACCGGCGTCACGGCACGATCCACACCGACAGCCGCTCGAAGATCGCCACCGCACTCCTCTATCTGAATGACGATTGGCCGCAGACCAGTGCCGGCTGCCTGCGATTCCTGCAGCGTGAAGACTCGATCGAGGAACTGGTCGCGCCCGAAGTGAGACCCACCTACGGCAACCTGGTCGCCTTTGCGCGAGCCGACAACTCGTATCATGGGCACTTGCCGTTCGAAGGCGAGCGGCGTGTGATCCAGGTCGCGTGGTTGACCAGCGAAGAGGAAAAGCTGCGCAAGACCCGGCGCGGGAAGTTTTCGCGATTGTTCAAACGTCTGTTCTCGGCAATCGATCGCCGGATCGGCGCCAGGCGGCGCGACAATGCCGCCCATCTCGATTGAAGAATAGGAAGCTCGAATGCTAAGCCTGCGGTCCACTGCCATCTTCGTCGCATCGTTCGTGCTGGCCAGCGGCGCGGCGCTGGCACGTCAGGGCGAGCCGCCCTACAGCGTCACGGAAACAGCAAAACGTGGCGTCGCCCTGCCGCTGGTCTCGCTACCTGCAATCGATGCGACTGCGTGGCGCGAGCGGACGGACGCAGCGGTCGCGTCATCGGCAGCCACGCGCGACAAGCGTCTGGCTGTCGCCGCCGGGCACGACGTTGCAATCGATCCACTGGTCGCCGGTGTGCGCGAGTCGATGAGTGACGGTTCGACGATCGTGCGCCTGCGTATCCACGCCCAGGGCGCGACCGATCTGCGTATCGCGTTCGGCAACTTTGCCGTCGAGGATGGCATTTCCGTCTGGGTGATTGGCGCAAACGACCAGTACGAAGGCCCCTACACGGCAGAAGATGCCGGGCCGCTTTGGGTTCCCGCGGTGCCGGGAGACAGCGCAATCGTCGAGGTCCGTGTGACTGCCGGTGCATCCCTGCGGGCCGATGATCTCGTCTTGACCCACGTAGGTTCCGGCTTCCGCGACCTGTTCGGCATCGCTGCGCGCAGTGCTGGCGCATCGGGAGCGTGCAACATCAACGTGGTCTGCCCGCTCGGTCAGTCCTACACCGCCGAGCAGCGCGCGCTCGCCTATCTCGAGTTTCGCGCCGATGATGACGGCAACACCTACATCTGCACCGGCACCATGCTCGCCGACGTTCCCGGCACGAGAAAAAACTACCTGCTCACCGCGGCGCACTGCTTCTCGTCGGCGACCGAAGCCCAATCGCTTCGCGTCTACTGGAATTACCGGTCGACCACGTGTTCGTCCAACAGCGGTTTTTCGCTCGCGCAGAACCAGACCGGCGCAGCCCTTCGTGCCACGCGAGCCGACGCCGACTTCACTCTGGTGGAATTGAACGCCGCACCGATGCCCGAGTGGCAGGTGTATTTCGCCGGCTGGGACGCCAGCGGCATAGCGCCGCGATCGAGCATCGGCCTGCATCATCCACGCGGCGATGTGGCCAAGGTCACGGGAAGCGCGCTGGCGCCGTACACGATCGACAACTGCATCGGCACCGGTGGCAGCAGCCTAAATACGCATTGGCATTCGGGCCCCTACAACGAAGGCACGACCGAAGGCGGCTCATCCGGTTCGGGCTTGTGGATTCCTGCCGGTGAGTCGGGCGGCCGTGGCAAACGCCTGATCGGCGTGCTTTCGGGCGGCAATGCGCAGTGCAGCATCAGTAATCCGAATGTTCCGGACAATGGCTTTGACTGCTACGGCAAAGTCTCTGCAGCCTGGGATGGACCGTCGGCGGCCTCGCGCCTGCGCGACTGGCTCGATCCGGCGTCGACCAACACGCTCAGCGTGGCTGGACTCGAGGCAGGGGCGGCAACCCCGCCGGTCGGTCAACTGGCCACGGCGATCGCGGCTCGAAGGATGGCAGCGGGCAACCGCACCAATCCTGACTACCTGCGGCCGCCACCTTTGCCGTTCGATCCGCGCACGCGTCGCCAACGCTGAGCGCGTTTTCCGACGATCAGCGCCATGGGTTCGACCGGCAGGTCAGCGCGCAAGCGCATCGCCGACGACGTCATCAAGCGAATACACGCCGGCGGCACGTTGCGTGATCCAGAGCGCAGCGGACAATGCTCCGCGCGCGAAGATGTCGCGATCGGTCGCGCGATGCGCGAGCTCGAGCCGTTCGCCGTCGCCGAACAGGAAGACCGTGTGCTCGCCGACCACATCGCCACCGCGGACAACGGCATAGCCGGTTTTGCCGCTTGCGCGTGGTCCGCGGCGATCGGTGTCGACGGCTCTGTCCGCGTTGCCGCGCGCAGTGTCCACCACCGTGCCGAGCAGGAGGGCAGTGCCGGAAGGGGCATCGCGCTTGCGGCTGTGATGAGTCTCCAGAATTTCGCACTCCCAGTCTGCCAGCCCTCGCGCAGCCTGCGCGACGAGACGCGCCAGCACGGCGACGCCGAGGCTGAAATTCGATGCCGACAGCACCGGGATGTCACGCCCCGCGCGCTGCAGTGCATCGTGTTGCGACGATGACAGCCCGGTCGATCCACTGACAAACGCGATACGCCGCTCGAGTGAAAGGCGCAGTGCCGCATCGAATGCCGACGCGCCGGCGAAATCGATCATGACGTCGGCATGGGCGTTCGCTGGCAGCGTCGATTCAAAGCGAAGCGTTGACTCGCACAAGCCGTGGGCGCCCGATACCGGTTGGCCGTCCTGGTCGCTCCCTTTGCGGACGATGGCCGAGACGATCGCGAGGTCGGCGCGGTCTTGCGCGAGTCGGACAAGTGAGCGGCCCATGCGACCGGCCGCGCCATGGATCACCAGTGCAACGGGTTGCGGCATGTGCGGCCTCTGCTCGCGCTGAAGAAGTGTTTCGGTCAGCGGTATGCGCATGACGGTGTGCGGAGCATCACGGCTGTCGCCGCTTCCCACAAGAGCCATGCCTGCCCAACCGGCAAATGCAGCCCCGTGAAGAACACTTCAGACACGATGCTTCGACGTTGACGAGGGGCATCGCGCGTCAAGCCGCTTCTGCGAAAAGCGCGTGAACATCACCGCTCAGGACGTCACGCGGTCCCAGAACTGCTTGACGCCATCGAACCAAGATCGGCTGCGCGGCGAATGCGCCTGTGCGTCCTCGCCGCTGAACGTCGATTCGAATTCTTCAAGCAGCTCGCGCTGGCGCGCGGTGAGTTTCACCGGCGTCTCGACGACGACCCGGCAGAGCAAATCGCCGGTACGGCCACTGCGCACGGACTTCACGCCCTTGCCGCGCATGCGAAAAAGCTTGCCGGTCTGCGTCTCCGGCGGTACCGACATGCTCGCCTCGCCGCCAAGTGTCGGCACGGCAATCTCGGCGCCGAGCGTCGCCTGGGCGAATCGTATCGGCACTTCACAGAACAGGTCATCACCCTCGCGCGTGAAGATCTCGTGCTCGCGCACGCGTACCTCGACATAGAGGTCACCCGGCACGGTTCCCGCGGGGCCAGCCTCGCCCTGCCCGCTCAGGCGAATCCGATCACCCGAGTCGACACCGGCAGGAATCTTCACCTCAAGCGTGCGCTCGTCATTCACGCGGCCCTCGCCGCGACAGCTACGGCACGGATTGGCAACGACCTTGCCACTGCCGGCGCAATGCGGGCAGGTTTGCTGCACGGAAAAAATGCCGTTCTGCATGCGAACACGGCCATGACCCCGGCAGGTCGTGCAGGTCGAGGTCTTGCCATCCTCCGAGCCGCTGCCCTCGCAGTCGCCACAGGCGACCAGGGTCGGCACCTCGATCTGCTTGTCGACGCCGAACACGGCTTCCTCGAGATCGAGATCGAGCATGAAACGAAGATCCGAGCCCCGTCGCGGACGTCCGCGTGCGGCACCGCCCATGCCGAAAATGTCGCTGAAGATGTCACCGAAGATGTCGCCGACGTCGCCGTTGAATCCGCCGCCACCACCGCGTCCACCCGCACCATTCTCGAACGCGGCATGTCCATGCCGGTCGTAGGCCGCGCGCTTCTGCGCGTCGGCGAGTATTTCGTAGGCTTCCTTGGCTTCCTTGAACTTTTCCTGCGCCTGCGGATCATCCGGACAGCGGTCCGGGTGGAACTTCATCGCGAGGCGTCGGAACGACTTCTTGAGATCGTCTTCCGTGGCCGAGCGCTCGGCGCCGAGGACTTCGTAGTAGCAACGTTTGGTCATTGGCGTGTCGACATTCGGCGGAAGGGAGCGGTCGTTCGGAATCCGGTCAGCTCGTCAGCGCCGCCCGGCAATCGCACGGGCGACGCGAAACCTTCGCGTCGCCCGCAAACCGGGATCGGGCAAGCGCTGACCCGCTTTACTTCTTGTCGTCCTTGACTTCGGTGAACTCGGCATCGACGACGTCGTCCGGTTGTGCCGGTCCGGCCTGCGGACCACCGTCAGCGCCCGGCTGCGCACCGGCAGACGATGCCGCGTGCAGCGCCTGCGTCGCTTCCTCGACGCGCGCAATCCGCGACTCGATCTGCGCCTTGTCGTCGCCCTTCATGGCCTTGTCGAGATCGGCCAGCGCTTCCTCGATCGCACCGAGCTGCTCGCCCGGCAACTTGTTGCCATGCTCCTTGAGCGCGCCGCGCGTGGCGTGCACCAGCTGGTCGGCCTTGTTGCGCGTGGTCACCAGTTCCTGGAAGCGCTTGTCTTCCTCTCGGTTGGCCTCGGCGTCGTTGACCATGCGCTGGATCTCGTCATCGGACAGACCCGAACCGGCCTTGATCTCGATGCGCTGTTCCTTGTTGGTCTTCTTGTCCTTGGCCGACACATGCAGGATGCCGTTGGCGTCGATGTCGAAGGTGACCTCGACCTGCGGCATGCCGCGCGGAGCCGCATCGATGCCGGCCAGATCGAACTTGGCCAACGACTTGTTGAAGCGTGCCTGGTCACGCTCACCCTGCAGCACGTGCACGGTGACCGCATTCTGGTTGTCTTCGGCGGTCGAGAACACCTGCGTGTTCTTGGTCGGGATCGTCGTGTTCTTCTCGATCAGCTTGGTGAACACGCCACCGAGCGTCTCGATGCCGAGCGACAGCGGCGTGACGTCGAGCAGCAGCACGTCCTTGACCGTTCCGGACAGAACACCACCCTGCACGGCGGCACCGATAGCGACGGCCTCGTCGGGATTGACGTCCTTGCGCGGATCCTTGCCGAAGAACTCCTTGACGGCTTCCTGCACCTTCGGCATGCGCGTCTGGCCACCGACAAGGATCACCTCGGCGATGTCGGAAACCTTCAGCCCGGCATCCTTGATGGCCGTGCGACATGGCTCGATCGTGCGCTTGATCAGGTCCTCGACCAGCGACTCGAGCTTGGCCCGCGTCAGGCGCAACTCGAGATGCACGCCCTCGTTGTTGACCTGGGTGATGAACGGCTCGTTGATGTCGGTCTGCTGGCGCGAGCTCAGTTCGATCTTGGCGCGCTCGGCAGCCGAACGCACGCGCTGCAGCGGGATCGCGTTCTTGCGCAGATCCACACCGTGCTGCTTCTCGAACTCGTCGATGATGTAGTCGATGATGCGCTTGTCGAAATCCTCGCCACCAAGGAACGTGTCGCCATTGGTCGCCAGCACTTCGAACTGCTTCTCGCCATCGACTTCGGCGATCTCGATGATCGAGATGTCGAACGTGCCGCCGCCGAGGTCATAGACGGCGATCTTGCGATCACCCCCCTTCTTGTCGAGCCCATAGGCGAGCGCGGCCGCGGTCGGCTCGTTGATGATGCGCTTGACCTCGAGACCGGCGATGCGGCCGGCGTCCTTCGTTGCCTGGCGCTGGCTGTCGTTGAAGTAGGCGGGCACCGTGATGACCGCTTCGGTGACCGCTTCGCCGAGATAATCCTCGGCGGTCTTCTTCATCTTCATGAGGATCTGCGCAGAAACTTCCGGCGGCGCCATTTTCTTGCCGTCGGCGGTCTCGACCCAGGCATCGCCGTTGTCATGGCCGATGATCTTGTACGGCACGAGGTCGAGGTCCTTCTTGACCTCGGCATCGGCGAACTTGCGTCCGATCAGGCGCTTGACCGCCGAGAACGTGTTCTGCGGATTGGTCACCGCACCGCGGCGCGCAGTCGCACCGACGAGCACTTCACCATCCTTGAACGCGACCACCGATGGCGTCGTGCGATCACCTTCGGAGTTCTCGATGACACGCGCCACGCCGCCTTCCATGACCGCCACACACGAGTTCGTCGTGCCGAGGTCGATACCGATGATCTTGCCCATTTGCTTAGCTCTCCGGAAAAGTGTTCTGGTCGCGATGACCACTGGCGCAAAAAATGGGGCGGTTACGCCGATCTTTCAAGCGCCACGGTGCATCTGTAGTGCGTTTTCTTCACGTACCCCGAATGTCCCGTGTCATTGCGCCTGCGCGACGCTGACCAGCGCCGGGCGCAACAGCCGATCATTGAGTACATAGCCGGCCTGGTGGACCGAAACGACCGTGTCCGGCGCGTGCTCGGTGGTTTGCACCATGGTCATCGCCTGATGGCGTTCGGGGTCGAAGGCCACGCCGACACCGTCGATCGGCACCAGCCCATGACTCGACGCAACCCGTGTCAACTCCTTGAGCGTCAGCTCGACGCCGACCTTCAGCGGCGAAGACTCGCCCTTGTCGGCCGACAGCGCGCGCTGCAGGTTGTCGATGACCGGCAGCAGGTCCGACAGAAGGCGTTCGTTGGCGAACTTGCGCGCCTGCTCGAGATCGCGCTGCAGCCGCTTGCGCTGGTTGTCGAGCTCGGCGCGTTCACGCAGCATCGCATCGCGCATCTCGCCGAGCTTGCCCTCGTACTCGCCAATCAACTGCGCGATCGCCTCGTCGCCGCTGACCACGGATTCGTCGCTGCCCTGCGCGTCAGCACCGTCTTCACGCATCGGGTTGGTGTTCTCCATGTCGCCTCCACAAGCAATAGATCGGGCCGACGGCAAGCCGCCTGGAGCCCTGTTCAGATTGTCCGTCAGCCAACTCGCGGGTCGACTGCATCGTAATGCGCGAACGCAACATCGCGCTCCGTCCGCCCTCCGGACTCCGCTATTGGGGCGTGGAGGTGCGGTTCAAGGCGCCGGAAATCAACTGTGCGGTCGCGGCAACCACCGGAATCACGCGTTCATAGGCCATGCGCGTCGGCCCGATGACGCCCAGCACGCCGAGGATGCGGCCGTCGACTCCATACGGTGCGGTGACCAGTGAGTACCCTCCGAGTGCGGCAAATCCCGACTCCTCGCCGATGAAAAGCCGCACACCCTCCGCCCGCGAACAGCGCTCGAGCAATTGCAGCAGGTCGCGCTTGCGCTGGAAGGCATCGAACAGATCGCGCAGGCGATCGACGTCGGCGACTTCGTGCACGCCCATCAGGTTGGTCTGTCCGGACACCAGCATGTCGTTGTCGACCGGCGACTGGAATGCCGCCTGGGCGACTTCGACCGCATTGGCCAGCAGCGTGTTCAGTCGCGCGCCCTCGTCACGCATTTCCCGCAACAGGCGCGCACGGATCTCGTCGAGCCGCATCCCCGCGTAATGGGCATTGAGGAAATTGGCGGTCTGCTCGAGCTCGCTCGTCGAATGCACCTGCTGGGTTTCGATCACGCGGTTCTGTACCTGGCCGTCGGTGAAGACGAGGATGACCAGCACGCGGTTGGCATCGAGCGCGACGAAATCGATATGCCGGAACGGAAACTCGTCGTGTCGCGGCACACTGACCACACCGACGAATCGCGTCATCTCCGACAGCAGGGTACTGGCACTGCCGAGCAGCGCCGGGGTCGCCGCCGAGGTTGGCAGTTCGCGGCGCAACTGTTCGACCTGCGGCTCGCCGAGCGGACGCACCTCGAGCAGGCTGTCGACGAACACGCGATATCCCTGGGCGGTCGGAATGCGACCGGCCGACGTATGCGGCGCCGCGACCAGCCCTGCGTCTTCGAGATCGGCGAGGATGTTGCGGATGGTTGCCGGACTGACATCCAGCCCGGACGACTTCGCCAGCGTGCGCGAACCGACCGGCTGACCCTCGGCGATATAACGCGCAATCAACGTGCGCAGCAGGCTGCGCGAGCGTGGATCGAGCGAATGAGGGCTGGTCGATGTCATTGCTTCGCAGCATACACAGGCAGGATGCCCACACAAGTGGGCACGATCGCGGCTTAGACAAGCGCTGGATGGCCGGAAGGCAGCGGTGATCTCGGCACGTGTCAAATGACACGATTGTAGTGGCGCCAGTGTGCTTCAGTATGCTGGAGCCGGCCGTTGGCGATCTCGTTGAGCGTCGACCATCCCGAAAGTGGCGCGAACGGAGGCGCTGAAAAGCGCCCCCTTCCGCCCGCCGGGCCCCTTCCCCCGCTGCGGAGGGGGCGGGCACAAAATCGCCACCCCAGGGTCTGCGCGCGGGGGGGGGGGTGCTTCCCCAGCCCCGCGGGGGCAGGGGGCCGGGGGGGGGGGGGGGGCGGGGTGGGGGGTTGGAATGGAA
>JBBSOU010000131.1:0-9781 GCA_038259445.1 Lysobacterales bacterium
GCCTTTCGATGTCGCCATCTTGGCGCTGTCGGGATCGGTGCGGTTGCTCTTGCGGATCGACCCGTTCGGGCCGCGTCGATCGTTCGGGTGATCGGCAAGCCACTGGCGCAGTTCGGCGGCATCGCGCTGAAGTCGCTCGATTCGAGCCGTGGCCTTCGCATCGGAATCCGGCTCGGGCGGCGCGTCGTCTTCGGCGCGATGACGCGCGAGCATCGTGCTGGCGGCCGCTTCGAGCTTCACAGCCTGACGCTGGAAATCGGCTCGCGTGCCACTGCGCTGCTTGGAGGCATGGCTCGGCAGCTTGACCCCATCGATGGCAAACATCTCGCGTCCGATCATGCCCTGGCGATCACAGATCAGCAGCACCTGCGCGAACACCTTGGCGATCTCGTCGCCGAGCGAACGGATGAAGCCTGCGATGGTGGTGAAGTGCGGCTGGCTGTCGCCGGAGAGGGCAATGAAGACCGCATGCTCGCGACACAGGCGCTCGATGCCGCGACTGCTGACGACACCTTGCGAGTACGCGAACAGCGCGAGCTTGAGCAGGGTCGCCGGCGGATACGCCGTCGCGCCGGTCAGGTCATTGCGATACCGCGCATCGAGCGCGGACAGGTCGATCTCGTGATCGAGCAGATGATTGAGCGCATGCTCGAAGGTGCCCGGCAGCAACTGCCGCTGCAGATCGAGTGCGATGAATCGCGGCGAGGTATCGATGAACTTGTGGCGAGCCAAGGCGAAATCTCCTGCCACGCAGCGTTGTGGAGATGTTGCCGAGATGGCGCGACCGGAGCAAGATGTGGGGAGACTTTTTCTACAACCTCGTTAGGCGGCAAAATGCAAGATCGCGACATTCCCATAGCAGTCTTGCTCACTGAATCCTTGCGACTCCTCGCCCTGCTGAGCGGGGGAAGGTGGACGAAGGGCGCAAGGCGGGCGCTTCAAGTGTCCAGAACAAAGCACAGGACGCGCTCGTCGCGTGATCCAGAAGCGACTCTCGCATCGAACGCTCAGACGATCGAGAATGCTGATGACTTTTCGTGTCGCAAAGGAGAATGCCGATGACAGGCCTTGACGCGGTTTTCGCACAGTTGAAAGCTGTGATGCAGCCTTACGCCGCAAAACTCGATCCGAAGAAGGACGACGCGGTCGAACTGTATGTGGATACCAGGCACATCCAGAAGAACAAGAAGCCGTTGTTCTTCGGTGCGGTGCAGACCAAGAAATCGTATGTCAGTTTTCACCTGATGCCCGTGTATTTCAGGCCCGACCTGCTGGACGGTATTTCGCCGGCACTGAAGGCGCGGATGCAGGGCAAGTCGTGCTTCAACTTCACCGTGATCGACAAGCCGCTGTTCAAGGAACTGGCGACACTGACGAAGTCGGGCTACCAGAGCTATGAAGAACAGGGCTTTGTGTAAGTGCGGCTGCGCACGCGATGCCCTGTCGTTTGGCGCGCATCGCTCGGTGTCCAATCGGTTCGCGGGGAGTATCCACCGGTCCCCGATTCCTGGCGATCTCGCGTCCGGTGGCTCGAGTGGTGGAATCTTTCGGCGCGTTAGAGGCTGCATAAGCGGGCCTGGCGATGGACGCCGCCATTGGTCATGCTCGCGGAGCATGCCGACTGGCACGCGTGCTGTCGTGGATTCGCGGCAATCATGCATCTCGCTGCACATCGGGTCGCTGGCGCAAGTGAAGGCGAACAGGTGGGATGCCGCGAATCGTCGGTCACCGTGCGGATGAAAACCCATGAAGCAACAGCATCGCTATCGATTGCCCGTTTTGGTTGCGCTCGCCGCGCTGCTGTTTACGGCAGCGCACCTTGGATACGAGTACCTCAACGGCGGCGTTCGCGGGCATCACGTGTTGAATCGTGCGGATATGCCGCTCATCTCCAACTGGCTGGGAGTGCTGGTGCTGCCGCTGCTCGGATGGGCCCTTGGTATTCGACTGCGCAATCAACTGAACGCCGTCGGAGAACGAACGTCGACGCGTGTCATCTGTCTCGGATTCGCCGCGGCGTTGCTGTATGGCGCGGCACTCGCGATCTCGTTCGAGCGCGATGCGTCGACCGTTACGTCGAGCCTCTTCTTCGCGCTGTTCGTGGTTGCAGTCGTGCTGCCGATCTACCGCGCCGAGTATATCCTCGGCTTTGTCATGGGGATGACCGTCACGTTTGGTGGCGTGCTGCCGGCGTTGATATCCGTGATATTCGTGACGCCATCGTTTGTGGTGCGCTACCTGCTTCGCATGCTGGTTTCGGCGGTACGGCGTCGGCGCGTGGTCGGCGCGCGTGTCGAAAGCGTTTCATGACAACGTAGGTACGGTTCGTTCCAGGGGTCGATTTCAGCACACGAGTGGCATCGGGTTCGCGCGGCCGAATGGCAGTCTCCGTGCGACACATCGACCATCCGGTTCTGAGAATGGTTGACCTGGAAAGCAGCGCCGCGCTGTACGAAACGGTGTCCGGTTGCGCGGTAGTGAAGCGGATGGATTACTTCGTTAGGGTGGTTCCGCGTGCCGGTGCGTCGATGATCGAGTTTCACCAAGGCCCATGCCGATCGGATGGTGCATTTCTCTGGCGCAGATTGAGCACGTACGCGCAGTGCGCGCTGGCGTGTCTATCGGGGATTGGCGAGCGGTCCTCTGCCGGCTCGTCGTCACGCTTGCGTTGCGGCGAAAAAAAGGTTCCCGTTTGTCGAGGTCGCGGTCTGCGCTGAGGTGAACGTATCTTCGTTACGATACGTTTCACGGCGCGTCGCTATTGCTGTTCAAGGTCAGAGGACTGCGATTCTGCATGTACCGATTGCTCGCCGATCTTGTACTCGTGCTGCACGCTGCCATTGTGCTGTTCGTTGTCGGCGGTCTGGCCGTCGTGCTCGTTGGCAATGCCAGGGGATGGCATTGGGTCAACACGATCTGGTTTCGCCTCATGCACCTCGTTGCGATCGCCTTCGTGACCGCCCAGGCATGGGCCGGCATGGTCTGTCCGCTGACCACGCTGGAGTCCTGGCTTCGCGTTCAGGGCGGTTCTGCCGGCTACACGTCGAGCTTCATCGAGCACTGGGTTCAGCGCGTGCTTTTTTACGAGGCGCCAATGTGGGTTTTCACGGTGCTCTATTCGGCGTTCGCCGCTGCGGTGGTGCTGACGTGGTGGCGCTATCCGCCGCAGCGGCGAGGCAATGGCGCACAACGTGGCACGCCGGGGTGACCTCGAGCACACTGTCGCATGAGCCCTGCGGGGTTGACCCGGCAACGATCTGGCGTTGATCCCGAGCGGCAGCCTGCTCCGGGACCTGCAGCCGACGTCAGTCTTCATGGCGTACCCTGCGGGAACCATCTGGGCTTGCATGCCGGCTTGCGGAATGCGTGACGTGAAGGCTGTGAAAGGTGCGCCAGAAACGCCCGGATTCGTTGAACGTTCGCCATCGAAGAGGTACACACACACGGTCTGGCTGCCGTCGTTGACTGCATCTCCGCCAGCAGTGCGTGCCGACGCTGGTGGCTGACGCGCCGCGCTGGGAATAGGGCCGTTCAATTCAGCGATCGCGCGCCCCAGTTGGCTGCGAAGATGCCGGACAATGACATGTGGGCGGCTTTTTGCGCGACGCCGACGGCAACCTCGTCGGGCTCATGTAAGAGAGGCACTAGCGAGGCAATCGCGCAACAAGATTTCGAGGTTCAATCGCGCGAAGTTGTCGCTGTGCAACGGATATCGATTCTAGGGGATACGAACATGCCGAAAATGTTGCGCAACATCCTCGCCGTGGTGGTCGGAATCGTGACGGGAAGCGTCGTCAACATGGCGATCGTGACGATCGGTCCCGCGCTGATCGCACCGCCGGCCGGTGTCGATGTGGGCAGCGCCGAGAGCATGGCCAGGTCCATGCATCTGTTCGAGCCGCGGCATTTCCTCATGCCGTTTCTTGCTCATGCCCTGGGCACGCTGGCGGGTGCGTTGGTGGCGTTCCTGATCGCCGCTACACACAGGACGCGGTTCGCAATTGCGATCGGCGTGGTTTTCCTCTTTGGCGGCATTGCGGCGAGTGTGCTGATTCCGGCGCCGGCGTGGTTCATTGCGCTCGACCTGCTGGTCGCGTATCTGCCGATGGCGTGGCTGGCGATCCGGATCGGTAGGCGCGTGGTCGGTGGAAGTGCCGGCGCGTCGCCCCACCGAGGAATCTCCG
The DNA here is from genome assembly GCA_038259445.1 of Lysobacterales bacterium. Classification (GTDB taxonomy): domain Bacteria; phylum Pseudomonadota; class Gammaproteobacteria; order Xanthomonadales; family Rhodanobacteraceae; genus Dokdonella. The sequence goes on from JBBSOU010000131.1 coordinate 4,185, forward strand.
AGAACGCGTGATTTCGCCACGACGCTGGACTTCGCCGATTAAGGATCAGCGGATGGACGCTGTGATCTCGAGTTCGCTGGGGATTTCGCCGTCGCGCGCAGACACGCACGCGTAGTTCAGCAAGGCCATGGCAAGGTGCCGGTCGTTGGCACTTGTAGGCAACCGAGAGGAGACGTTCCATGAAACATTCCGCATCTGCGTTGCTGGTGATCGCTGCCTTTTTCGCTGCGCCGGTGCAGGCGATCGAGTTCTGGCACTCGAATACGGTGTTCGCGAACCAGGGCCAGTGTTCGGCTGTCTTCACATTCGATAGCGGTTTCGAATCCGTGCAGAATCTCCGCGTGGCAGTGGCAGCCAACGACCAGGCAGGCCAACGCGTCTCGGGTGGCACACTGGAAATCGCCGAGCTTGGCGGATCGTCGGTCGGGCGCTACGCGGATGCGTTGCTTGAGGGCAGCGAAATGTGTGCGGGCGGACTCACGATCGTCGTCGAGAAAGCGACGGCGACGATCCGCGGCAAGCAGGTCGACCTGCTCAAGGACAAGGGCCTTACCGCGCGCGAGTTCGCGCCGTACCGGATACAGATCGCAAAATAGGGCGCTGATTCGCCAACGGAGCCTGCCGCGTCCTACCATTGCGCCTTTCACACCGAGGTGCGCGCGCATGAGCCAGATTTCCGTCCCCGTCTCGCACGGAGAACTGATCGACAAGATCACGATCCTCGAGATCAAATCGGAGCGTATCGGCGATCCGGCCAAGCTCGCGAACGTGCGCACCGAGCTTGATCTGCTCAACTCAACCTGGCAGGCCGATCCGGCATCGCACACCGACATCACCGCGGAACGTGCGAAGTTGCGTGCGGTCAACGAGACCCTGTGGGATATCGAAGACCATATACGCGTGAAGGAGAAGGCCAGATCGTTCGATGCCGAGTTCATCGAGCTGGCGCGCGCGGTGTATTTCCGCAATGACGAGCGTGCCGCCTTCAAGCGTGAGATCAACGAGAAGCTCGGCTCGTTGCTGGTCGAGGAGAAGTCCTACGAGAATTACCGCTGACATGTGTGGTTTCCGGTTGGATCCCGCGTCCTCGCTGCGCGCATGCAGTCTCCAGTGAAGGAACCCTGATGACCGATCCGATGGGCTTGAGCATCGAGCAGCTGGATGCCCTGTGTGCGCAATGGCCGGGCGCCGCGCGTTCGATCAAGTGGGAAGTCGATCTGGTGTGGAGCGTCTCCGGCAAGAGCTTTGCCGTGATGTGCATGCTGGGACCCGAGCGCGGGCGCGTCAGTTTCCGGGTTGAGCCGGAGCGCTTTCTGGAACTGAGTGAACAGTCCGGTTTCATGCCGGCGGCGCATATGGCGCATGCGTTCTGGATCAGTGTCAGCGAGCCGCAGAATTTTCGTGAGGCTGATCTTTCCGGCTATGTGCGCCAGTCCTACGATCTGGTGCGCGCCGCCTTGCCAAAGAAGGCGAGGGCGGCACTCGACGCGGCGTCTTGAGGTCATCACGCGGACTCGACCGCCGAGCGCAGAGCGGCATGGGCAATCCGCCGCGATGATGGCTTGATCCGAATTTCGCTAACGAATGCCGACGCCGATACCGATGCTGATGCGCGGCTTGCTGTCGAGCATGAAGCCCCACGGCCAGACGTGCACCGAAATGCCGTTCACGACCGGATAGAGATAGTTCTGTTCCTGCACCTGACCTTGTTGCATGCCGGCCAGTGAGCCGTGCACGGTCAGGTGTCGGCCGACCTCGTAGTCGAGTGCTTCGACATAACCGGGAAGCACGAGCAGGAAGCGACCCTGCGAGGGTGCTTCCGTCAACGGACGCTGGTCGCGATCGATCGGATAGGACACCACTTCGACTTCGCTGGTGTCGGCCAGGTTGCGAAACGCAACGATGCGGCCTGCCCACAAGACGCTGGCACCATCGTGGCGGCCCGGTGTCTGTTGCACGTCGATCGGGGCGACGTCGACGACCTGTGGCGCATCGCGGATCACGGGTGCCGCACACCCGACGAGGAGTGCCAAGGCGAGCATCGAGATGCTGAAGAGCGGTCGCGTCATGGCGAGAATCGAAGCCCAAGGTCTGGAGACGTGACCCGATTGTGCGGTGTTGTCGACGGCGCGTCACGCCCGTTCGATTCGGCGTTCAGCGCGCGGCAGGTGTCTCGCTCTTGAGCCACTCGATGCGCTGTTGACCGTAGCGCCCTTGCGCGAGCAGTGACTGGAGCAGGGGAAGCAGTTCTTCAAGTTGGCGCTCGAACTTCCACGGTGGATTGATGATCGCCATGCCGCAGCCATTCAGGCGCAAGGCCGAGTTGTCGGGATGCAGCAGCAGTTCGGCCACCAGCACCTTGCCTGCGCCGCAGTGCGCGAGCCAGCGATGGAAGGCCTGCACCTGCCGGCGCAGCTTGATTGGATACCAGATCGCGTAGATGCCGGTCGGCCAGCGCTTGAGCGCATCCGCCAGCGCTGCCTCGATGATGCGGTACTCGTCTTCCTGTGCCTCGAATGGCGGATCGATGAGGACGAGTCCACGACGCTCCTTGGGTGGCAGCAGTGCCTTGAGCGCGGCATAGCCGTCGCGCTCGTGGACCGAGACGCGCGCTTCGCCGCGGAACACGGCCTTGAGTGCGTCGGCTTCTTCCGGCTGCAGCTCGCAGAGTACGGCACGATCGATGTCGCGCATCAACAGGCTGGCAAGCAGTGGTGAGCCGGGATAGACCGACAGATTCGAGCTGTCGGCATTGAGCGCGCGTACGAGATTGAGGTAGACATGCAGCAGCGTCGGCACCCGCGTCGACGCCAGCAGGCGCTGCACGCCATCGGCTGCCTCACCGGTGCGTCCGGCTTGCACGCTGTTGAGGTCGTAGCGCCCGCGACCGGCGTGCGTATCGACATAGGCAAACGCAGTCTGCTTTGACTTCAGCGCTTCGATCAGGCCGACCACGATAGCGTGCTTGAACACATCGGCGAAGTTGCCCGCATGGAAGGCGTGGCGATAATTCATGTCGGATCGGCGAGACCTCAGCTGCTGGACGACCACCGTACCCGCCGGCGATCGTTCGCCGCAAGCGTGTCCAACGTCATGCGGTGACGCATGCCACATTTCTGCATCGGACCTCCAACGTGCCCGCCGCTCGCGTATCCTCTTCGACACGAAATCTTCAGGGGATCGTGTGTGAAAAAGCTGTTCAAGTGGTTGTCGATGGGCGTGCTCGTGGTGATCGTGCTCGCGAGTCTCGCGTTCGTGCATGTCTGGTACTTCAAGCCGGCCAAGGTCGACTGGTTCTACGCGCGCGTGTTCGGTCAGTTCGCGCTGGAAAGTCCGCAGATGCTGAGCAGCATGCGCGTGCTGCCGCCGTGGCTCGACTTCTACAGTGACAAGCTCGATGACGCCTCGATCGCGCGCGGCGAAGCGATGGCGCAGAAGATCAAGACCGATCTCGACACGCTGCGCAGTTACGATCGTGAGGCGTTGTCTGCCAGCGAACGACTTTCGTTTGACTCACTCGAGTTCTTCCTGGCCAACCAGGTTGAAGGCGATCGCTTTCGTTACCACGATTTTCCGGTCAACCAGATGTTCGGCGTGCAGTCGGGACTACCGAACTTCATGGTTGACCAGCACCCGGTCTCCGACAGCGGTGACGCCGCCAACTACATCACACGCCTCGACGCGTTTGCGGTCATGTTCGACCAGGTGCTCGAAGGCTTGCGCGTGCGCGAGCAGAAGAACCTGTTCCCGCCGCAGTTCACGGTCGAGAAAGTGTTGGCGCAGATGCGCGCATTCATCGCCGTGCCGGCGCGCGAGCACATGCTCTACACCGGTTTGGTCGGAAAGCTCGATGCACTGCCGGCAGGAACGATCGATGCGTCCGAGCGCGAAGCGCTGCTTGCGCGAGCAGCGACGTCGATCGAGGCGCGCGTTTTTCCGGCGTACCAGTCGCTGATTGCCTATTTCGAGACGTTGCAGCCAAAGACGCAAGGCAATTTCGGTGCGTGGAAGATGCCCGACGGCGAGGCCTACTACGCGTGGTGCGTGCGCAATCACACCACCACCGACATGACGCCACAGCAGATCCACGACCTCGGTCTTGCCGAGGTCGCCCGCATCGGCAGCGAAATGGACGCGATCCTGCGTGACCAGGGACTTGCCGATGGCAGTGTCGGCGTGCGCGTGCAGGAACTCGCGCGGCGGCCCGAACAGATGTATCCGAACACGCCGGAAGGCAAGACCGCGATGATCGCGCAGTATCAGGCCATTCTCGATGAGATCAACGGCAAGCTTGGCGACACCTTCCGTGCCCGCCCGAAACTCGGCGTCGAAGTGCGGGCAGTGCCGGAGTTCTCCGAGAAGACCGCGCCCGGTGCGTACTACCAGGCTGGTGCCTTCGACGGGTCGCGGCCAGGCGTGTTCTACGCGAACCTTCGGGATCCCGGCGAAACGCCGAAGTTCGCGATGCGCACGCTGGCGTACCACGAAGGCATTCCCGGGCATCATTTCCAGATCGCGATCGCGCAGGAACTGAAGGGCGTGCCGTTTTTTCGCCGCGTGCTGCCGTTCACCGCCTATGCGGAAGGCTGGGCGCTCTACAGCGAGCAACTCGCGTGGGAAATGGGTTTCCAGAGTGCGCCTCTCGACAACCTAGGTCGCCTGCGCGACGAGATGATGCGTGCGGTGCGTTTGGTCGTCGACAGCGGCATCCACTACAAGCAGTGGACGCGCGAACAGGCGATTGCCTACATGCTCGACAACACCGGCATGGGCGAGGGCGACGTCACCGCCGAGATCGAACGTTACTTCGTCTATCCCGGGCAGGCACTCGCCTACAAGGCCGGCATGATCAAGATCCTGGCGCTGCGCGAAAAGGCGAAGCTCGAGCTCGGTGACAGGTTCACGCTGGCCGACTTCCACGATGTCGTGCTGACGAATGGCGCGTTGCCGTTGTCGCTGGTCGAGCGGGTCGTCGACGAGTGGATCGCGCGGACCAGGGGCAGCTGAGACGCGTGCCCTCGATGCGATCGCGCATGACAGACGTCATTCGCGATCGCTGACGAACACGAATACCGGGAAATCCGGCGATCGGAGATGCTTTCCCCGCACCAATGACGGTGCAATGGAGAACGCCATGGTCCTTTCGTCCGAACAACGCGAAACGATGCAGAAGTGGTTGCCGCTGATCCTCGCGATCCTCGGCATCTGGTGGGTCGCCAGAGGCATCAGGAGTGCGCTGCGGATAGCATTCGGGTTTTTCTGGGTATGGTTCTGGGCGCCTGGCGTCTTCGACATGTTCACGCTGCCGTTCTCGCGGTTCTTTTTCTGATCGAAGGCATGGGTGTTTGGTGATTCCGATGCGCATGACAGAAATCAGGAGCGCCCCCTTCCGCCCTCCGGGCACCTTCCCCCGCTGCGCAGGGGAAGGGAGGGGCATTGTCGTGACGTTGCTGTGATTCGCGAGGCTGGGGATTTTTTACCGATGCGCATGACAGAAATCAGGAGCGCCCCCTTCCGCCCTCCGGGCACCTTCCCCCGCTGCGCAGGGGAAGGGAGGGGCATTGTCGTGACGTTGCTGTGATTCGCGAGGCTGGGGA
>JBBSOU010000132.1:0-9541 GCA_038259445.1 Lysobacterales bacterium
GTCGCCGATACCGGCGCCGCCATCGACTTCTACCAGCGCGCCTTCGGCGCAACCGAGAAGTTCCGCCTGGTCGAGCCGAAAGGGCGTATCGGCCATGCCGAGCTGCTTTTCGGCGGCACCACGATCATGCTCTGCGATGAATATCCAGAGTTCGGAATCCGCGCGCCGGTCGCCGGCGCCGGAGTGCCACTGTCGATCCACCTGCATGTCGACGATGCCGATGCCTGCATCGCCGCTGCGGTTGCTGCCGGTGCCACACTCGAGCGTGCCCCGAGCGATGCGTTCTACGGCGAGCGCAGCGGCAGCGTGATCGATCCGTTCGGCCATCGCTGGCTGATCGGGCACAGCATCGAAGAGGTCACGCCCGAGGAAATGCAGCGGCGCTACGACGAACTGATGCGAGCTGCACCGGCTGACTGAGCGGGCGGAAGGGGGTGCTTCTGCGCGTGGTGACGAATCTTGTCGAGTCGTCGAGTGGGCGCAAGAAAATCGCGTACTCTGGTGGTGAGTCTCCGTATTCAAGCATCACAAGCCGCCCCCATCCGCCCTCCGGGCACCTTCCCCCGCTGCGCAGGGGAAGGACAAGCATGGGTTCCCGCGAACACTCGGCTCGCGTATTTTTTGCCTTTCCACGCGTAGCGGGGAAAAATCGGCAGGATTGCCGATGTTGGCAGCTTGAGCTGCCCTCACGGCCTGTCCCGTACTTGATGCGGGGAGCTATAGGGATGTGGCGAATACTCGCTGCCCGGAGCGGCTCTTCCTTGCCCTGCGCAGCGGGGGAAGGTGCCCGGAGGGCGGATGGGGGCGGCTTGGGATCCTAGAATCGACGATCACGATTCGCGGCAAGCGAATTCTTTTCGTCCGTTCGACGGCACGACAACATTCGTCATCACGGGCAAAGCGCTCTATCCGCACCTCTTCTTCCCCTGTAGTGAGAAGGGAACGATAGATGGCGCGCTGTTGCGTAGTCCACGCAAACATCGAATGCTCGGGCCAATACTCGTTTGGCCCGTGCCCAGGTTTTCCGGAGCGCCGCCTGCGGCAGCTCGTCCATTTCGCGCAAACCGATATCGTCCGAATCAGGCGACAATGGCCGTGTCGGAACAGGAAACAAAGCGATGGAAACAGGACTACAGATTCTCGGCGGGTTGTTGCTCCTCGCATTCGGTGGCGAAGCACTGATTCGTGGTGCGGTCGGCATGGCGCGGCGCTTCGGACTTTCGGAAATGCTGATCGGTCTCGTGCTGGTCGGCTTCGGCACCTCGGCGCCGGAGCTGATCACGAGCATCAACGCCGCGCGCAGCGGCGCTGCCGGTATCGCCATCGGCAATGTGCTCGGATCGAACATCAGCAACGTGCTGCTGGTGCTCGGCGTGGTCGTGCTGATCCGGCCAATCAGGGTCAATCCGGCTGCGGTCGGACGCGATGGCACCGTGGCGATCGTGGCCGCCGCATTGCTCGCCGCCATCGCACTGACGCTCGGCGAGTTGTCGCGTGTGACCGGTGTCGCGTTGACCATGCTGCTGCTGATCTACATCGCCGTGGTCTGGCGACTCGAGCGCAACGGTGGCGCCGCTGCCGAGCTGCATGTCGAGGAATCGCACACCCACGATCCGGCGCCGCGGCCGGTCGCGATGTTGATCGTGTTCACCGTGGCAGGTCTTGGCATGCTGCTGTTTGGTGCCGATCTGCTCGTGCGTGGCGCGGTCACGCTGGCGCGTCTTGCCGGCATGTCCGAAACGGTCATCGGCCTGACCATCGTGGCAGTGGGCACCTCGTTGCCGGAACTGGTCGCGACCTTGACCGCCGCATTGCGTGGACGCGCCGATGTCGCCTTCGGAAATATCGTCGGCTCGAACATCTACAACGTGTTCGGCATCCTCGGCATCACCGCGCTCGTACAGCCGATCACGATCCCTGCCGATGTCAGCCTGGTCGACTGGGCGGTGCTGGTCGGCAGCGCGATCCTGCTCATGCTGGTCGCCCGCACTGGTGCCCGCATCAGCCGCGTCGAGGGCGCGATTCTGGTCGCGTTGTACGCCGGCTACGTGGTTTACCTGATCGCCTGAGTGCGCGAGGTGCGTGTGTTGCGCACGCCCTCACCGGAATTCAATCGCCACCGCGATGCCGACCGCGCACAGCGCCATGACGGCAAGGATCGCCGCCAGCGGCAGCAGGAAGCGCATCCACACACCCCACTCGAGGCGTGCCGCACCGAGGGCGCCCATCAGCACCGCACTGGTCGGCACAACGAGGTTGGCCAGCCCATCGCCAAGCTGGAACGCAAGCACCGTGACCTGTCGCGAGACGCCGACCAGGTCACCGAGCGGGGCCATGATCGGCATCGTCAGTGCGGCCTGTCCGGAGCCGGACGGCACGAAGAAGTTGAGTATTGCCTGCACCACCAGCATGAGCAGCGCAGAGAGCATCTCGGGCAGGTCGCCGACCGCCATCGCCAGCGTGTAGAGGATCGTGTTCATGACCGTCGGCGTCTGTGCGTCGGTGCCGCCGAGCAGCAGCACGAGGCCCTTGGCCAGCCCGACCACCAGCGCCGCCGGCAGCATGCCGGCCGCACCTTCGCGGAACGCGTCGGCGAGCGCGTCGAGGCTCATGCCATGCGTGCGCGTCACCACGCTGAGCAGACCAATGGCGAGTCCGATCGCAAAGAACTGCGCAGCGATCTCGGCGATGTAGTACTCGCGCACCGTCACGCCCCAGATCACCCAGACGAGCCCGGCCAACAACAGCAGCGTGTTGAGCGCATCGACGCGACCGAAGCGCGTCTCCACCTGCTGTGACTGCTGCGCCTGTGCGCTTCGGAAATACGCGTCGCTCGTGTAGCTGAGCGAGCTCTGCGGATTGGCTCGCACGCGCCGCGCATACCAGACCGTGAACAGCGCGCCTACCGAGGTGAACACGAGCCACATGACAATGCGGAATCCGGCGCCGGACAGCGGCGGCACGCCAGCGATGCCTTGCGCAATCGCCACCGAGAACGGATTCATCCAGCTGGTGCCGAAGCCGATCTGGGTCGCCGCCAGCGTGACCAACACGGCGGTGATTGCGTCGAAGCCCAGGCGCACCAGCAGCGGCGCCAGCAGCAGGATGAATGGCACCGCCTCTTCACCCATGCCGAACACCGCGCCGCCGAGCGAGAAAAGGAAGAACAGCAGCGGCAGCAACATCAGCGGGCTCGCGCGCGTCGACTCGATCAACGCGCGCAGGCCGCGATCGATGCTGCCGGTCTTGAGGATGATTCCGAAGGCGCCGCCGACGACGAGCAGGAACGCGACAATGCCGACTGCCGAACTCGTGCGACTGCCCGATACCAGACCCTCGAACGGAAGGTTCAGCAGGCCCAGACGATCCTTGCTGCCCGAGAACAAGGTCACCGGCGGCGTCGCTGACGGCTCGTAGCGGAAACTGTCGAGCGCGATGCGCGCGTGTCCATCGACCTCGACCACGTCGAAGCGCCCGGTCGGTACGATCCAGCTCAGCAAGGCGAGCCCGATGGCCAGGCCGAACAGCAGCACGAGCGTATCGGGCATGCGCGGGGTCTTGTCCGTGCTCGCGCCCGGTTGCACTGTCATCCGATGCTCCCCGATCCCGTTGCGCGATAGCCGATGGTAGCCGGTCGGCTGCGCGACCGTGCATGACAGACGCCCTCGGTCACTCATGGTTCGTGATCGCAGGTGATGCGTCGGACGCGGGCGGACGACTGCGGTTGCATCGTCCGCTGCGGCAGGATCCCTGCTCGGTGATGTGGTCAGAACATTTCACATTGAATGCGAGCACTCACCGCAAGCCGCCCTCGACCACGTCCTGTCATCCAGTGCCTCCGATGAGTCACTGGATGACCCGCTTCGGCGTGGTGACGCTTCCGGCATGAACGGACCATTGCCCGCTGAAGCTGTGCAGGAAACGTCGAGCAGCGATTCGCGCATCACTCGCCCCTGCGCGTTATCGCTCCGATGAAGGCGCAAGCGACGCCATTCCCTCTTCGGCGATGTCGCGGTGCAGGCCTTGTGCATCCTTCAGGATGGCTTGCAGGGCGAGACGGTGCGCGCGCGCCAGCGACTCGCCGGCGGCAACATGGATGTCCGGGATGACGCCGACGCCCTCCCAGTTCGTGCCTGTGATGGTGTTCACCACGATCCGCATGGGGATGAAGGCGACGAAGCCGTGCGCCAGCGGACGAAAGCCACCCGGTGTCGCCGCGCCGGCCGAGGTCTCGCCGACCAGCGTCGCGCGACGCATCGCTTGCAGATCATAGGCAAACTCCTCCGCGCCCGAGCCGGTCTTTCGATCGATCAGAACGTAGACGGGTTTTCCCGTGAACCTCGGGTTTCTGGGCTCTGCATAAACGGTGCTGCTTGAGGCCGGGGTGCCTGGATCCTGCATGCGCACGGTGGCCACACGTTCGCTCACGAGATGGCCAATCGCGTTCGCCACACCGGCGGGCTCCCCACCGGGCGATCCACGGACGTCAATGATCAGTGCGCCGGTATCGACGAGCAAGCCGATGGCTGCGGCCAGCGTTTTCTTGCTGGGCTCGGCATCCAGGAACATGTTGATGCGCAGATACCCGACATTGCCGGCCAGCCAGCGCACCTCCGGAATCTCGCCGCCGCGAAGTCGAACCTCTTCCTCATACGCGGCAATGTCCTGCGCTGATGGCGGCGCTTCGCTGAACCCGGCGACCATCTCGGGGCCCATGTAGCGAGCGCGGAAATGGCGGTCGTTGACGATCGGCGCGATCTGCGTGTCGATCAACGCCAGCAATTCCGCAGCGGTGCGCGCCTCGCGGAAAATTCCGCGCCGCTCCATCGCTTCGATCTCGCGCGCTGCGGCGACGCCGCGCTCGCGGAAGGCAAAGCGTTCACGCAGCACCTCGGCGAGGGCCAGCACAACGGCCCGATTCTCGCTGGCGCTGATGCTGACCGATTCCGGCTCGGGTGGTGGCGGCGGTTGCGCGAAGGCGCTGACCTGCAGCAGCGCCAGCGCGATCATGGCTGTGCGGATCCACACCATGGCATATCCCATCATGATGCACTCCTGGCGGAACCCTGAATCCCCATCAAGGGGACGTTGACGTCGAGATGTTGTCCAACAATTCTGCCCATCGTTCGCTCCTGGTTGCACCGCGACATCGCGACGCTTCGCGGATGTGGATACAGGCAGTGGTGCCTGTGGTTGCACCCTGTTCAAGACGCGTCGATTCACCTGTGGAACGGTGGATATCGGTTCTGGCCAGATCGCGGCATGCGAACGGAGTCGCCGGTAAAGCGCTCGCGCGTAGCCCTGATCGTGCTGGCGCCGATTCCCTTTCGCATCGATCAATCGCAGCCACTGGAGCGCCCGACCACGCATCACCGCCTCGATCGATGTCCGCATTTTTCCCGCTGGGCCGTATGGATCACATCGAAAGCGCGCTGCAATCGTGCATCGCCACCTGCCGGGAACCCAGACCAATGATCGTTCGCTTCCTTAGTACGGCCCTCGTCGCCGCAATGCTCGTTGCCTGCGGCGATACCCAGCCCGTTGCGACCGACACCGGGACATCGGCAAACGCCGAACCGAAGCGCGAGCGCGCCCGCCCCGCCAAGGTCGGTTGCGATGTTCACTATGCGCTGGTGCGTGAAGTCATCCTCGGCATCCTGCGCGGCAGCGAGAAAGGCTCGCTGATCGCGCATGCCACACGCAACTCGACCGCCGTGCTCAGCGAACTCGAACCCGGAAAGTCGCGTCTCGACTACGACTGCAGCTTCGAGAACCGACGCCTGGTGGAGAAACGCGCTCCGACCGGCGCAGCGCCTTTTGCCATGCCCGAGTCATGCAGCGCACTGATCGAGCGCATCGACGCGCGCTGCCTGAAGCCACTGGCCGAGCGTGGCGAGGCACTCGATCAGGAATGCAATGTCATGCTGGTTTCGCTTGCCAATATGGGTGACGGCCCGCAAGGCAAGCTCGGCAATAGTGGGCTTTGCGCGTCGTTTGCGCGGGGATTCTGATGACGGATCCGCTCAATGCGCCTTGCCGGCCTCGGTCGCCGCTGGCACTTCATCGAGACGTCCGCTGCGCACGTCATAGATGTAGCCGTAGACCGGAATGTCGTGCGGCACCAGCGGATGACTGCGGATGCGGCGCACGTCGTCGACCACGCTGCCGGCGAGGTCGCGGATCGTGTGCCACTTGATGGTGTGGCCGACCGGCGAGCCGGCGATGCGTTTGCCGATGTCATGCCAGCCGTTGGCGTCGATCGTCGCCGTCTCGAGACTCTGCTCGAGCAGGCCGGCAATGATGTCGTCGGTGAACAACTCCATGCCGCAATCGGTATGGTGGATGACGAACCACTCGCGCGTGCCGAGCAGCTTGTAGGAGATCACCAGCGAACGGATCGCGTCGTCACTGGCGCGACCGCCGGCATTGCGGATCACGTGCGCGTCGCCTTCGGCAAGTCCCGCGTACTTCGCCGGATCGAGTCGTGCGTCCATGCAGGTCAGGATCGCGAAGCGCCGCGCCGGCGGCAGCGCTAGACTGCCCTTGTCGCCGAACGCGTCGACGTAACTGCGGTTTGCGGAGTGGACCTCATCGAGTACCTGGGACATGGCATGCACCTCGCGACGCGCGGCGGGCGTGTCTTCACTCGCAGTGTATCGATCGCGCACGACATGGCTTAGAACGATCGACTCTGTCGACATCACCGATCACGGGCGCGTCGCCAACGCTGGCACTGATCGATCGCCGCGTGCGCGAATCAGTCGCGCGCGTGCGCGGCGCCTGCCATCAATCGACGCCGTGCGGCATCGAGCAGGATCTTCGAATACAGCACATGGAAACCGAGCAAGGCGCGGTATCCGACTCCGATCGCCTGCGTGCCATCCGACTTGCGCGTCGGAACGATCGCCGAACCGAACAGCAGGCGCGTCGACGCTGCGCCATCGGCAGACGGAACAGCCATCAACCACGAGCGCGTATGCGCACGGAAGTCGCACATCAACAGTTCGCGCGCATTGCGATCCTCGACCCGCCACGCCGCGAACGCATCGATCTCGCTGTGCGCGAGCTGCCTGGCCTGCGCATCGGTGGAAGGCTTTGCAACGACACGCGCAAGGATCGCGCGCTCAAGCTTGAAAACCGGCGTCGTGTAGAACGCCTGCACGTAGTCGGCCAGCGTCACCACCATCGGCACCGTCGTCGAAAAGCAATCGACGTACGTGCCGGCAAAGGCATAGCGCCGCAACAGCACGTCTGCAGGCAGGTCGCATGCCGCACTGTTGAACATGCTTGCACTCCTTCGGCAAAGGCCGATTGTGACAACCCGGCGTGGATCCCGCGCTCGGAAAACCTCGCGCCAGACCCTCATTCCCGGAGACCTTGCACAGCATGCAGCAAATGGGGGCCTTGACCTCGCTGCGCCCGCACAATTCCAACCGGTGTTTGAGAACCCACCTGGATCCGATCATGAACGCATAGTCCATCGTGCGAAAGCGTTTCGGAAAGAGTCTCGCTGCAGAAAGTGCGTGATCACCGCCGATCATCCGCGGCGGGGGACTCGGCATTTATCCCCCGCTTCCGACCCGGATAAGCGATACAAGCTCGCATTGGACGATATGCATGGCGTGACGGAAGCGCGCCCGCGCCTTCTGCCAGAGGCCAAACCCGTGAATTTGTACAAGAAATTGGCTTGACGAGGCGCAGGCGAACTCCGACTATCCCTGCATACACCCCGCTTCCGGGGGATATTTGTAGTTAGGCCGCACACCAAAATGAGTCGCGATTACGGAACCATTGGCCACTGGTGCATCGACGCGCATAGCATTACTGCGCCTGAGCTCCCCGAGCGAATTGCGGCGCTACGCCTAGAACTGATAGTCCAACATGCTGGTAGGCCTGCGATCGTCGAGATCGCCAAAGACCTAGCAGAAGGATTGAATGACCTCCCGGCAGATGAGAGATCCGCCGCCCAAGAGTTCTTGCTCTCAAAACACGGTTTTGGCTTCGATTACTTTATCAAGAGCGATCTATTGAGGCTTGCAAAGATCATTGCCAGGGGTAAAGTCCGTAACGAGAAGAAGCACAGAGCTATCGCCTGTGCGCTTTCCTACACCACACTGGACCCCCAACTTGCGGCGCAACTTCAAGCCCTGCTGATCTCCCACGAGGCTCGCCTAGGTGCGGCCTAACAATTCATTCAAGCCGAACTTGCTTCGCAAGTCGGCTTAATTCAGGCGTTAGAGGCAAAAGATATGTATGTAATTCGTTGGTATACGTCATTGCTCGCTGTTCTCTTTTTCCTGCTGTCAGCCAGTCCGGTGTTCGCAGCCAAAGCAAAGACCGTCGCCACTCCAGAACTTCAGGAAAGTATCTTCCGAATTCTTGGCTTTGGCCCAACGAAGACATGCCCAAAGCCAACTTTACCAAAAGTGCGCTCAAGCGAAGTCCAGGCGGATGCAACGTTTGAATCCGGCGTCCTAGTTTCCGGCGAAATCTGGGAGGTTTGGCAGGCCAATCATTGCGGCAATAAAGTTCGCTACCTTTTTCGCTTTGCCCCAGTTAAGTCCGGTGCACTTAGCATCGTCGGCTTTGAGCGTACAAAGTAGCCTCTTGCTTTTCATACGAGCCGACGTGCTAACGCACGCGGCTCAATTCTGGCGTAAGCAGCCTCAGTACACCGGCGCGCCAATCACGCGCCACTGCCACAACAGGAATCCGAGCAGTGCCAGCACAACGGCGAACACACTGAAGTGCAGGCGCCGCCACAGGCCCCAGCCGGAACCCCACCAGACCGGCCATAGCGCGAACAGCATCGCGGCGCCGCAGCCGGCTACCAGCCAGCCGGCGTAGTGGGTGTAGAGCATGGCTGCACTGGGATAATTGCCAGCCAGTTTGCTGATGTCCAGGTCGGACATTTGCTGCGCCATCACCGCCGCCGACACGGCGAACAACAGCACGCTCAGCGAGGACACAAGACCGATGAAGGCGGCCGTGCTGGAGGCAAAGCTGTGCCGGGACGGTCGATTGAGGCGCCACCAGAAGCCGAGCAGGCTGCTCAAGGCCAGCAGCAGCGCCGCGCCGACGACAATGAACAAGGTCATGGGCGCCTGCATCGGCCCGACCTTCTCCGACGTATGCACGCCGCTGCTGTCGGCCATCGCCACCACCTGACCATCGGCACGCACGAAGCCGATGCGGCCACCGTTGGCAGCCTCGAACACATCGCGCTCCGCGCCGACACGTCGGTACTGCCTGCTGCCGGAACTACCTTCCAGGACCAGAACGTCGGCCGAAATCTGCGCGACGGTTGTCGTCGACGCGCTGCCGAACAGTGCGGCGAAGCTGGAAAACACGCGGCGGTTCTGCAGGTAGGTACCGGCGAACTCGTCGACGCCACCCGCTTCGCCCGCTTCTTCCTTGAGGGCTGGCTGAAACGCGTCTCCGCGCAGGTGATCGATCACCAGTTCCGGCAAGTTGATGATCAGAGCGCTGGTGAAGGTGCTGCTCTGTGAAACGAAGATGCCCAGACGCAGCTCGGGCACCA
>JBBSOU010000133.1:0-9423 GCA_038259445.1 Lysobacterales bacterium
CGGGCACCTTCCCCCGCTGCGCAGGGGAAGGGGGAAATGGTCGCAATCCGATTGTTCGCGAGACTCGTTCTTTTCCTTCCCCTGCGTAGCGGGGGAAGGTGCCCGGAGGGCGGAAGGGGGCGGCTTTTCGCGGTTCGCGTCGCAGGAAATCGCGCCTCTCCGCTGCTATCGGCACATGGCGTTTCCGCCGAGCGCTGTACACTCACAGCATGCTTATCCAGACATTTATCGGGGTGGCAGCTTCACCGTATCTCGATGCCGTGGCGCAACTCCGCATCACTGTGTTCCGTGCGTTTCCGTATCTGTATGACGGCGATGTCGACTATGAGTCGCGCTATCTCTCGACCTACATGCGCTCCGTGGACAGTGTGGTCGTGCTCGCCTTCGATGCAGATCGCGTGATCGGTGCTTCGACCGGGATTCCACTGGTCGATGAAACCGATGAGTTCCAGCAGCCGTTCGTCGATCGCGGCATGGCGCTCGACGGGGTCTTCTACTGCGGCGAGTCGGTGTTGCTGCCGGAGTATCGCGGCCAGCGCATCGGCCATCGCTTCTTCGATGAGCGTGAAGGACATGCGCGCCGGCTCGGCGGTTTCTCGATGACAGCATTTTGCGCCATCGTGCGCGAACAAGACGATCCGCGCAGACCCCCGACGTATCGCGCCAATGACGTGTTCTGGCGCAAGCGCGGTTACCGTCGTCACGACGACATGTCTTGCCACGTGGCCTGGAAGGAGATTGGTGCCGATGCGTCGTCGCTGCACGAACTGGCGTTCTGGACGCGACCACTGGAGGCAAGCCCATGAGTGTCGTCGTTGCGGCAGCGCGGTATGCGGTCGGCGAGCCATCGGATTTCGACGCGTTTGCCGAGCGCGTTTTCGCCCAGGTGGCGCAGGCGGCTGGTCGCGGTGCGGGCATCATTGTCTTTCCCGAGTACCTCGGCGTCGAGCCGGCGGCAGCGCTGGATCCTGCGGTGCGCATGGACTTTGCTCGCTCGCTTGCTGCCCTGCAATCGATCCACCGGGACTACGTGGAGTTGTTCCGCTCGCTCGCTCGCAGGCACCGTGCCTACCTCGTCGCCGGCAGTTTCCTGCTCGATGTCGGCGCCGGGCGCTATCGCAATCGTGCGTATTTTGCTGCGCCGAACGGTGCCATCACGTGGCAGGACAAGCTGTGCCTGACCGGCTTCGAGCGCGCGGCAGGAATGATCGAGCCCGGCGACGCGCTCAAGGTGTTCGACACCGACCACGGTCGTGTCGCCATCGAAATCTGCTACGACATCGAGTTTCCGCTGCACGCACGCGCCCAGGTCGAGGCCGGCGCGCGCATGATCCTCGTGCCCAGTTGTACCGATACCGAAGCCGGCGCCAATCGCGTGCGCTACGGGTGCCAGTCGCGGGCGATGGAAAATCAGGTCTATGTGACCTGTTCGGTGACAGCGGGCGAGCTTGCCTGGAGTCCTGCGCTCGACACCAACACCGGCGAGGCCGGCATCTACACGCCAGTTGATCGGGGCTTTCCGTCTGACGGCGTGCAGGTACGCGGCACCGACGCGTGGGCCATTGCCGAGCTCGATCTCGATGCGCTGGACCGCTTCAAGCGTGACGCGCAGGTCGGCATCCATGCCGACTGGCCGGCGCAGCAGCGTCCTTCGGTGGTGCGCGCCGTGGTCGAGCGGTTCCCGGCGAGCTGAGCGCGCGGGCGCGCGTGATCAGCGCCATCCCGAGGTGATCGGGTAGCGTCGTTCACGACCGAACGCACGTCGGGAGATCTTCGGTCCGGGTGCCGACTGGTGGCGCTTCCATTCGTTGATGCGCACGAGACGCAGCACGTGGTCGACGACCTCGGCATCGAAGCCTTCGGCGACGATGTCGACGCGCGACTGTTCCTGATCGATCGTGCGCATCAGGATGGCGTCGAGCACGTCGTATGCAGGCAGCGAATCCTGGTCGGTCTGGTTGTCGCGCAGTTCGGCCGATGGCGCGCGATCGATGACCGCCTGCGGAATCACCGGGTCGGCGGCGAAGGCATTGCGCCAGCGCGCCAGCGCGTAGACCTCGGTCTTGTAGAGATCCTTTATCGGCGCATAGCCACCGCACATGTCGCCGTAGATGGTCGCATAGCCGACCGCGTACTCGCTCTTGTTGCCGGTGGTCAGCAACAGGCCGCCGAACTTGTTCGACAGGCCCATCAGAATCGCGCCGCGACAGCGTGATTGAAGATTTTCCTCGGCCGTTCCGGATTCGCTGCCGGCGAACAGCGGATCGAGTGCCGTGAGGAATCCTTCGAACGGTGCGGCGATCGGCACGGTGTCGAGGCGCACGCCCTGCATGCGCGCCTGCGCTTGGGCGAGATCGTTGCTGGCGATGGAGGTGTAGCGCGACGGCAAGCGCACGGCGCGCACGTTTTCCGCGCCAAGTGCGTCGACTGCGATGGCCAGCACGAGTGCCGAATCGATTCCGCCCGACAGGCCGATCCAGACGCGATCGAAGCCGTTCTTGAGGCAGTAGTCACGCGTGCCGCGCACGACCGCGCGCCAGGCCAGGGCATCGCGTCCTTCGTCGGTTTCGACCGGCCAGTCGATCGGCGAGAAGCGGCGCGTGGTGGCATCGTAGTCGGTGACCAGCCAGTGATCCTCGAACGCGCGCGCCTGCGGATGGATGAAGCCGTTGCCGTCGGCGAGCACCGAGGCGCCGTCGAAGACCACAGCATCCTGGCCACCGACAACATTCAGATAGGCCAGTGCGACGCCGGTTTCGCCGACGCGCGTGGAAAGCAGGCCATCGCGCTGCACATGCTTGTCGCGCTCGAACGGTGATGCATTCGGCACGACGACCAGTTGTGCACCCGCTTCGGCGGTATCGGCCAGCGGCTCGGCGAACCACAGGTCCTCGCAGATGACGACCCCGACCGGCACACCGAGCACGTCGATCACGCAGGCGCCGCCATCCGGATCGACATCGAAATAGCGCCGCTCGTCGAACACGGCGTAGTTGGGCAACTCGCGCTTGCGATAGGTGGTCTCGATGGCGCCGTCGCGCAGTACGCTGGCCGCGTTGTAGACGATCGGTCCGGCCGACTGCGGCCAGCCGACGACCGCGACAATGCCGGTGGTTGCTGCCGCAATGCGCGCCATCGCCTCTTCGCATTCGACGAGGAAACTCGGTCGCAGCAGAAGGTCTTCGGGCGGATAGCCACTCAACGCGAGTTCCGGGAAGACCACGAGATCTGCGGCGTGACGATCGCGTGCCTCACTGATCATCGAGATGATGCGCTCGCCGTTGCGCGCGACCGCGCCAACCGGAAAATCGAACTGTGCAAGGGCGACGCGCAAACGGCTCATGCGTGAGGTAATCCGGTCGGGAAGGCAAAGGAACACGGACGAATGCGCCGTTGCGCGGCGCTGCGCCAGTCGGTGAAATTATGCCATGCCGGTTGCGCGTCGCCGTCGTTCAGGGCTCGCGGACGAGACGGAAACCGACGTCGTCGTAACCGCGATCGGCATCGAGCAATCCCTGCATGTCTGCCGAGGGTCCGTCGCGCCACGAATATCCGATCACGTTGCGTCGCGCGCAGCGTTGCTGTGCGTTGGCACCGGTGCTCGCCGAGCAATCGAGAGTCCATTCGCTGACGTTGCCGAGCAGGTCGTTGATGCCGAACGCATTGGCGACGAACCGTCCGGCGGCTGCGGTGTGCGCTGCGCCATCGTTGCAGGCGTGGCGCGATGTGCCGGAGGCGGATGCATCGAGGACATTGCCGCGTGCACACGTTGCGCGCGAACTGCCGATCTGCGCGGAATGCCGCCATTGTGCGAGCGTCGGCAACGTGTAACGTTGACCGGTGCGCGTACCGAGCCAGCGCGCGTAGGCCTGTGCGTCGTCGTAGCTCACGCAGACCACGGGCTCGCTCGCACCTTGCTGAAAGCCCGGGTTGCGCCAGTCGCGGCGATCGAACATGCGCAGTGGCGAAAGGCGGTTGCGGCAGCGTGTGGCGGCACGTCCGGTCGACTCGGCGAATCGCGCATAGTCGCCGCGTGTGACTTCGTCGCGCATGACGAACAATGCTGTGGCAATGCGCGAACCGCCGACCCTCGGTGGCACCGCACGCAGCGGTGGGCCGCCCGCATCACTGATGGCCGCACCGGCCTGCACGAGCGCACGGGCAGCGTCGTCCGTGGCACTCCAGGCCGCATCGCGCGCGCTGACTGTCGCCGCAAAAGCAAGCCAGGCGATGGCCTCGTCGCGCTGGTAGGCATCGATCGATTCGCGCGCACGTTCGAGCGATGCCTGTGCCAGGCGGATACGCTGCTGGCCGAAAGCCGAATCGTCGGCGAGCGCGGTGCGCCGCGCGTAATCGTCGATCGCCGCGAATCGTGCTTCGATCTCTCCGCGTTTTGCCGACGGCACCTCGCCGACGAGACTGTCAGCCGCACTGCCAAGGACTTCATCGAGCCCGGCCAACGCGTCACGGTTGTCGCTTTCGCGCTGCAGCAAGTTGAAATAGCTCTCCGCCGCGTTCGCGCCAGGCGGTGAAACGAGGCTGCCGATTGTGCGCTGTGCGCGTGCGTCAGCAAGCAGCTGCATGGTCGCGATGACCTGCTAGGCATTCACGGGGGCATCCTGTGTTTCGTCGACGACCGCTGCGATCGCTGCATCCATCGGTTGCGAGTTCTCTCGCCACGGCTGCAGCCAGGCAGTCAGCAATGTGAGCGACATCAGCGCACCGAGTGCCGTCAAGAATGCCGGACTTGCGCGCAGCCTTGCGTAAGCCTTCCACTGCGGACTGTGACGACGACGAAGATGCTCATCAATCGGATCGAGCGCGCGCTGCATCGCCTGCGCGTTGCGGTGGCGCACGTCGGGCGACTTTGCCATCGCACAGTCGATGAAATCCTGCCAGTGCGCTTTCTCCGGTGGCAGGTGCGGGATCGGGTCCTGCGCATGCATCAGTGCGACCGACAGCGAATCGGGCGCGCGATACGGCAGCGATCCGGTCAGCTGCTCGTAGGTAAGCACACCGAGACTGTAGAGGTCGGAGCGACCATCGATGGCACTGGCTCGCGCCTGCTCGGGGCTCATGTAGGCACTGCTGCCGATCGCCAGGCCATCGCCGGTGACGCGGATGTCGCCCTCGGTCTGGGCGAGGGCGATGCCGAAATCGGCGAGCTGCGGGCGATTGGCATTGTCGAATAGGACGTTCTCGGGTTTGACGTCGCGATGCACAATGCCGCGCGCATGCGCGTAGCCGAGCGCATCGAGCATCACCCGCAGCAGTGCGACCAGACCATCCTCATCATCGCGGAAATCGCGTTCGCTCAGATCGCCGCGCGCGAGGTAGGGCATGACGTAGTACAGATCACCATCGAGCGTGCGTCCGACCTCGTGGATGCCAACGATGCCGGGATGCTCGAGCTTGGCGATGATGCGCGCCTCGTGCTCGAAGCGCTGCGACTGCGCCTCGTCGAGCTCGCGCATGCGTCGCATGACCTTGACGGCGACTTCGCGATCGAGCGATTCCTGCACGGCGAGATACACCATGGCCATGCCGCCGAGACCGAGCCGGCGAACGATGCGGTAGCCGGCAATGCGTGGCAATGCACGGGCGGCAGATGAAGATTCCGCAGATGGTTCGCGATCGATCGTCTGCATGACCGGATATCTGCAATGGCTGCGCGTGAAGCGCGTATGTCGCCCGGGCGGGCGATTCCCCTGCGCCAAGCATAGCCCAGCGCCGTGTCCGGACGTTGCCGTGATCGCGCAATGCCGCTACGACGTCGGCCAGTATTCAGGCAGCAGCCGAAGAGGAAAGCGCCTGCGCCTGGCGCATTGGCGCGCCCGCCAGTGCGGCGAGGAAATCATCGCGCCAGCGACCGATGTCATGCGTTTCGAGATGGTCCATCATTGCCCGCCAACGCTGGCGGCGTTCGCCGATGGTCATGCCGAGTGCGCACTCGATGGCTTCGGCGGTGTCATCCGCATCGAACGGATTGACAACCAGTGCCTGCGCGAGCTCATTGGCGGCGCCGGCGAATCGCGAAAGGATCAGCACGCCGGGGTCGTTGGCGTCCTGCGCGGCGATGAACTCCTTGGCTACCAGATTCATGCCATCGCGCAGCGGCGTCACCAGGCCGATCTGGGCGATTCGCAAGTAACCGGCCAGCGTGGCGTGATGGAAGCTGCGATTGATGTAGCGGATCGGTACCCAATCGGGCTCGGCATACTGGCCATTGATCGAGCCAGCCAGTTGTTCGAGTCGCGCGCGCAGTTCGCGGTACTCGGGCACGTCGATGCGCGACAGTGGCGCGACCTGCATCATCGATACCTGGCGTCGTCGTTCGGGGTGGCATTCGAGAAATCGCCCGAACGCCTCGAAGCGCTCGGGCAGGCCTTTCGAGTAATCGAGTCGGTCCACGCCGATCGCGAGCGCGCGGCCCTGCAGGCTCGTGGTCAGGCCGCGCGTCGCGCCAGTGGTTGCCGCCGATTCGGCCTGTCGCGCAAGCAGTGCCGTATCGATGCTGATCGGGAACACGCCGGCGCGGAAGCTCCTGCCGTCGTCCGTGACGATGCCGCCGTCGTCGGCGATCGCAGCGCCCGTCTCGTCGGCAAAGTAGGCGCGCAATGCGCGGAGGTCGCGGTCGGTCTGCACGCCGACCAGATCGTAGTCGCCAAATGCGGCGATCAGTCGACGGTGGTCGGGCAGGGTGGTCAGCAACTCCGGCGGTGGCAACGGAATATGCAGGAAAAAGCCGATGCGCGCGCCGACTCCCAGCGCACGCAGTTCGCGCGCCAGCGGTATGAGATGGTAGTCGTGTACCCACACCGTGTCGTCGTCACTCAGCAGCGGCGCAAGCTGGCGGGCGAACTGGTGATTGACGCGCAGGTAACCCTCGAAATCGCTGCGACGGAAGTCGAGCAGACCCGGGCGGAAGTGCAGCAGCGGCCACAGCGTGCGGTTGGAAAACCCGAGGTAGTACGCTTCGTAATCGGCGGGTTCGAGATCGATGATCGCGTAATCGATGTTGCCACTGCGCTCGACCCGTGCGGGTGCCTGCGCGTCGCCGCCGATTTCGCCGCTCCATCCGAACCAGAGACCGCCATTGGCGGACATCGCGGCGCCCATTGCCGAGGCGAGTCCGCCGGCACGCACGTCGCGTGGCAGCGCCACGCGGTTGGAAACCACCACGAGCCGGCTCACTGCGGCCGCTCCGCAGACGGCGCGCAGGCGATCCCGATCACGTCAGTTCGTCCCAGCTGCAGGACAGGCGCATCGCCGAGTTGATCAGTCCGACCATCGAGTAGGTCTGCGGGAAGTTGCCCCATAGCTCGCCACTCTCCGGCGCGATGTCCTCCGAGAGCAGGCCGAGAGCATTGCGTTGAGCCAGCAGCTTTTCGAACATTGCGCGTGCCTGCTCGATGCGACCGGTCGCGGCGAGTGCATCGATATACCAGAAGCTGCAGATCGTGAAGCTCGTTTCCGGCGTGCCGAAATCGTCCGCTGCAATGTAGCGGAACATGTGATGACCGCGGGCCAGATCGCGACCGATGGCATCGACCGTGGCCACGTAGCGCGGATCACTGGCGGCGACGAAGCCGAGTTCGGCGAGCAGCAGCAGGCTGGCATCGAGTCCGTCGCCATCGAAGGCGTCGACGAAATGCGCGTGTTGTGCATGCACCGCGCGCGTGCAGATCGTGGCATGCATGGTGTCGGCGCGTTCGCGCCAAAGGCGTGCGCGATCATCGATGCCAAGGTGCGCGGCAATGCGCGCGAGTCGATCGCAGCCGGCCCAGCACATCACGCTGGAGTAGGTGTGTACCGATGCGCGCCCGCGGAACTCCCAGAGACCCGCATCGGGCTGGTCGTAGAGCCGCCACGCGGCCTCACCCGCGGGTTCGAGCCGCTCGAAGGCGGCGGCATCGCCGTTGGCGCGCAGGCGACGATCGAAGAACAGTTGCGCCGCAGCCAGCACGACACTGCCATGGACATCATGCTGGATCTGGCGCCATGCATCGTTGCCGATGCGCACCGGGCCCATGTTGCGGTAGCCGCCGAGATGCTCGGCTTCACCCTCGATCAGTTCGCGTTCAAAATGCATGCCGTAGACCGGCGCGAGGTCGCCGTTGGTGGCGGCCAGGTTGAACAGGTAGCGCAGGTATTCCTCCATGCTGCGCGTCGCGCCGAGGCGATTGAGTGCACGCACGACGAAGGCGGCGTCGCGCAGCCAGCAGTAGCGGTAATCCCAGTTGCGCACGGTGTCCGGTGCTTCCGGAATCGAGGTGGTCATGGCCGCGACGATTGCGCCGGTGCCTTCGTACTGGCACAGCTTGAGCGTGATCGCGGCACGAATGACCGCGTCCTGCCATTCGGCCGGAATCGAAAGATACCTGACCCACTCATGCCAGTAGCCGAGGGTGGCTTCGAAGGCGGCGGCGGCGTGTCTCGATGGTGCATCGGCCAGTGTCTCGTCGCTGCCGAGCACGAAGTGGATGTCGCCATCGAGGAAAAATGGCAGATCATCAAGCAGCATCGGCAATGGTGCATCGGTGGTCACGCGCAGGACCATCGCGTCGAGCACGTAGCGCACATGGTTCGATCCGCTGGTGCGTTCCGGCACGCGCGCACCGTAGTCAGCGAGCGGGCGCAGGCGTACGCGGATGCGCGGGGCGCCGGCGACCGGGCGAATGCTGCGCACGAAACCGGTCGGATGGAACAGACGGCCGTATTGCTTGTAGCGTGGCGCGAAATCGGTGATTTCGATTGCGCTGCCGTCATCCGCCTCGAGGCGCGTCAGCAGGATCGCGCTGTTGCGCAGATAGTGCTGGCTCGACGACACCTGGCCCTCAAGGACGATTTCGAAAAAGCCGGCCTCATGCGTGGTCGGGGCAAGCAGGTCGCAGAACACCGGATCGCCATCGAAGGTGGGCAGGCAGGTCCAGACCATGCGACCGTTGCGGTCGAGCAGGGCACTGACGCTGCCGTTGCCGATGATGCCGAGTTCGAGCGATCGCTGTGCGGGTTGCATGGGTCCGATTCCTCAATGTCCAAAATGGGCGGCGGCCATCGCCAGCCAGCGTCGTACGGCGTCGGGATCGCGCAGTGCGTATCGCGCGTCGGTGGGTCGGCGCGGGCCGACAATGACGCTGGTTCCCGCAAGTCGGTTCGCCACCGTGAACGCGGCTTCGTCGGTGAAGTCGTCGCCGAGCATCCACGGCGTGCGGCCAAGGAACGCGCGTTCGCGCAGCAAGCGTTCGAGCGCGCTGCCCTTGTCGCTGCCTCGCGGGCGCACCTCGACGACATGGTTTCCATGCTGCAAGGTGAAGCCTGTACCTGCGATGTCGAGCAGCTTCTGGCCAATCGCGAGTGCGTCGTCGGCGGCGTGCGGCGCACCGCGAAAATGCACGGCGATCGCGTCGAGCTTGTCTTCGA
>JBBSOU010000134.1:0-9389 GCA_038259445.1 Lysobacterales bacterium
AATCGCCAAAGAAGTACGGGTAGGTGTCGAGCCAGTTGCCGGGCCAACCGAGCGGCGGCTGCGCGGAGAATGTGCCGATGTTGCTGGTCTGCTGGGTCGGCGCCAGTGGATTGGCAAGGTTCTGGAAAGGTCGCGGACTGCTGTCGCCGATCTCGGGAATCCAGTACGAACGCCAGAACGCATCGCCAACCTTGCCCCAGACGTGGCCATTGACGCCGGTCGCGAACGTGCGCACGAGCTGCGGTGACTGCGCGTTGGAAATGTCATAGGTCCACGTGCCCTGGTTCTCGATGCCGCCGAGATACAGGTATCCGCGATGAAAGGTGGTGATGCGACCACCGTGGTTCCAGCTGGACAACTGCGTGCCGGCCGGCCAGGTCTGCGTTGGCAGTCCCTGTGCCGACGAATGGCTCGCCGCTACCGCGGCCAGCAGCACGATCGCGATGATCGCGAAACGGATTCCCATGTCATTCCCCTGAGTGGCGATCACGTGTGCTGCCAGGTATCCCGCCGATCCAGCGCGCGTTGCCGCAGCTACCGTCACGAACGAACGATCGAACCGGGCGACACGCGGTCACCACGGTCGAGCCCGCGGGCTGCCCACGGCCAGCCGCACGGTATGGTCGTTCAAACCAGACCCGCGGTTCCGTGAACTGGGTCTACGCCGCGCCAGTGGCGGTGATGCGAGGCGGAATACGGTCAAGCGGATTCGCTGCGCCGCGCGTCGGCCAGGGCAGCGAGCATCGCCGCCGGGTTGCCGTCAAGACTGTGTATGCCGAGCTCCTCGAACAGCGTGCGCGCGGCGACGGCATAGCCATCGCGACTGAAGCCGAGATCGTGCACGTGCAGATCGGGGCGCAACCATGAGGCTGCCATCAAGGCGGTCGATCCCTCGCCGACCAGCACGGTGCCGGGCCGCAGCATCGGCAGCAGCAGTTCCATCGGCAGCAACGCCGGCAGATCGACGGTCGTGCCATTGCGGCGCAATCCGCCAGGATCGGCCGAGCGTTCGCGCGGGTGATACTTGAGCGCGACCTGCATGCCGAGTGCCGCCGTCTGCGCGACCATCGATCGCAGTCCTTCGACCAGTCCGGCATTCAAGGCGAACTGGTTCGAATGCGGCAGGATCAGCACGAGTCTGGTGCGTGCGAGTGCCCGGCGATCGAGGCCGAACGTGCGTGCCGCCAGAACGCCGAGGCGTACAAATGCCGGCGTCGAAAACAGCGCCGGAGAGAGGCTGCGACGCACGCGACGCGGCGACGGATCACGCGCACGCTCGGGATACGCCAGCCACGATTCCCTGATCCACGGGCTGGTGCCGGCCTGCGCCGCGTTATGCCACCAGCGTCCGTAGGTCAGTTGCTTGACCAGCCAGTCGATCTGGCGCACGAGCGGTCGCGTGCGCACGTCGCCGAGATACGTGTACAGACCGTCATCCATGTATTGGCCAACCGGCTGACCCTGGCGTGTCGATGCAAGATGCAGTGCGTACTGCGTTTCGACCTTGCGGTCGTTGCCGACCCAGACTTGCTGCGGCAGGAATTCGCGATCCAGCGCGGCGATGCGCGCGAGCGTCTGCACACGCAGCGCACGCTTGATGCGCACGCGACGCCAGGCCTTGACGAGACCGCGCGGATGGTCGCCGCTGCCATGCTGGTGTTCGGTGTAGCGACCGGCCAAGCGTTCGATGGCCTCGAACGGATTGTCGCGCCATTCGCGCAGCAATGCGGCGAGCGATTCCACGCCTTCAAAATCCTCGATCAACACCAGCCGGTGCCGACCACGGATGGCCAACGCATGTGCCGCCGCTTCGAGCGCGATCAGTGGTGTCGAGGCGAGGAACACGGCGCGCATGTTGCCGCCGTTCGTGTCGGCATTCATTGGCGGATGCCGTGGTCGGTCCACGTCGCGCGGCGCGCGCGGACATCGGCGCGTATGCCGTCATTGACCCGACGTACCTCGTCGCGCACATAGCCACGTTGATGATCGAGATGCACGCAGATCGCCGAGAATCGGATCTGCTTGCCGCGCGTCCCGGCGTGCTCGAGCCGCTCGCCGAGTTCGAGATCCTCACCGCCGTAACCCATGCGCTCGTCGAAACCATTGACCGCGATGAGGTCCGCTCTCCAGCCGGACGCGTTGTTGCCGGCCCAGCGTGGTTGCGTCGGCGTGATTGCATTGAGTACGCGCTCGCGCCAACCGGGTCGTGACCACAGTTTCAATGTGCGCCTGTTTCGCGGCAATCCGCTGGCCGCAAGCCAGTCGAGCCGCGCGAAGTCTCCGCTCGCGATCGCGCGTTCGTCGATGCGTTCGCTGAGATCCAGCGGCAGTTTGCAGTAACCGCCGCCGAGGAACCGGCGTGGTTCGCGCAGTCGCAGGTGCTGGCTGACGAAGTCGGCGCGCGGGATGCAGTCACCATCGGAGAAGATCAGGTAGTCGCTGCGCGTCACTTCGATCGCGCGATTGAGGATGCGGCATTTGCGAAAGCCGTCGTCGTCCTGCCAGACATGCTCGAGCGCGAACGGCAGTTGAGGACGCATCGCATCGACCAGCGCGCGCGTGTCGTCGCGCGAGCCGTCATCGGCGACGATCAATTCGAAATCGCACCGATCCTGATGGGCGTAGCCGATCAGGCACTTGGCGAGCCATTCGGGATGGTTGTAGGTGCTGATGACAACGGACGTGGTCGCGGTGGGCATCGCGGCATTTTCCGCCATTGCCCGTGGCGGTCAACTGGATTGCTAAACTGAACACCGAACTCCCGCCACAATTTCGACCAATGAACGATTTACCCGCCCGCATCTTCTGTGGCGCCGATCGCAGCCAGCAACTGCCGTTCGCGGTGCTGTCGTGGTCAATCCGCCGACACGCCTCATTGCCGGTCGAGATCCGCATGTTCGACAACGGCAGCGCGCCGACGCCGACCGATCCGCGGCACTTCGCGTACACCGAGTTCAGTTTCGCCCGATTCGCGATTCCGGCCCTGTGCGGTTTTCAGGGCCGTGCCGTGTACATGGATTCGGACATGCTCGTGTTCGGCGACATCGCCGAGCTGTGGCAAACGCCGATGGATGGCGCGCATATTGCGATCGAGGTCGGCTCGCGCAACCAGACCGATCGCGGCAAGCATGCCGCAGTGATGCTGCTCGATTGCGCGAAACTCGACTGGCAGGTCGACACGATCGTCGCCAACCTCGGTACGCGCTATGACTACAACGCGCTGATGGCGATTGATCCGCTACTCGAGGCGGGCGACATGCGCGAACTGATTGCCAGCGGCTGGAACGATCTCGACCACTACGACCCGGCACGCACGCGCAACCTCCACTTCACCGAAATCCGTACGCAGCCGTGGGTATTCGCCGGTCATCCGAATGGACCCCTGTGGGTCGATGCAGTGCGCGCGATGCTCGCCGACGGCTCGATCAATGAGGCTGCGATTCGCGAAGAAGTCACGCTTGGCCATGCGCGTCCATCACTGCTCGTCGAACTCGGACTCGAAACAGGCAACGCGACCGATTATGCCGCCTTGCAGAACCACGACCGCAACCATGGATTCATTGCTCACCGACGACTGCTCGCACGCTTTGCCACGCGCAAACAGGCGGTTCGCCGCGTGCGCTGCGAGGAAGCCTGCGCGCGCCGACCGTGGCTGGCGCCGTTCTATCGTCTGGCGCTGCGCTTGCGCGAACGTCGACAGGATGATCGCTAGGCGGCGATACGCCATGTTCCGGATCGCGTTCGGGTTTGCGTGCACTGTCCGCTGACTGCAAAGAAAGCAATCGCTCGAACTCGACCAGCCAAACCAACAGTGCCCGATACAGGCGCGGGCGGTCCGACGTCCATCGAACGTTGACCTCCAGTTCGAGCTTGCCGTTCTCGCCAATCACTCGCGACAGCTTGGCCTGATCGCGCGCGAGGCGTGCAGGCAGGGTGACAAGGTGGCTACGCAGATCGCCCCGCACGCGCAACTGCTCGGCGAGCCGAAGCGATTCGCCACCGATGAGGAACATCTCGTCGAATCCGGCATGTCCGACTGCAATGTCGGCGCTCAGGCGAGTGCGTGGCTGCAGTCGTACGCTGAAACGCGAACGCCTCTTCAGCGGTATTTCGATCAAGGCCATGATCGGCCAGCCAAACTTGCTGCGCATCTCGCGAACCGCTAGCGGCGTTCCGTGGTGGTCGATGAGCACCTTGGCGCTCGGATCTGCCTTGTAACCCGCTCGCCAACCGTGCCTCAGATAAAGCCATATCCCTGGGCCCAGGACCGCGACGACGTGGATGAGGTTGACCCATTTCATTCGCGCCTCCGAAGCAATGGTTGTTGTCCCCTACCAAAGGAGTAACGCACATCAGATGGTGCGTAGGAATGCGACAGCAACGACGCAGAATCGCACGCGCAAGACCTCTGGCAAGCCTGACTCATGGTGACGTCAAAACCTGTCCGGGCTTCGATTCGCCGATTCGGACGTCGTTCCGGCGCCGGAATTCGCTGACGGCGAAGCGTGATGCAACGCCACGAATCAGGCGTTGCCGCGCATCGCTACTGCACCACACGCTTCGCACCGATCGTCTCGTCGAGCAGCGCGAGCATCTGCGTGTACAGTTCTACCTTGTTCTCTTCCGCATAGAACCCGTGGCCTTCGTTCGGTTTGTAGATCCACACGGGCTCGATCTTGCGCTTCTGCAGTTCGCTGCGCAGACGTTCGCTGTGAATCGGCGGCGCGCGTTCGTCCTTGCCTCCAGCGACCAGCATCACCTTCGCCTTCAGACGATCGAGCTGGCTCGCCGGCGAATTGGCCCACAACACATCGCCGTTACTGCCGAGGGTCTGGGCGAGGAGGTTCTTTCCCCACGTTGAGTCCGGAATGTCGCCGCGCGTCAGCATCAGGCGCAGATCGTAGACGCCGACATAGCCGATCGCGCACTGGTAGAGATCCGGCTCCTTGACCGCACCGCGTAGCGCGGCGTACGCCCCGTAGCTCGCGCCGTAGATGCAGATGCGTTTCGCATCGGCATGGCCCTGCGCGATCGCCCAGCGCGTGGCGTCGGTCACGTCGTCCTGCATCGTGCCGCCCCACTGTCGATAGCCGGATTCAAGGAACGCCTGGCCGTAGCCACCCGAACCACGAAAGTTCACGCGCAATACTGCATAGCCACGACTCGCCAGCAACTGCACTTCGTGATCGAAGCCCCAGCTATCGCGAACACCAAACGGCCCGCCGTGCGGGTTGACCACAAGCGGCAGATTCTTGCCGTCGCTGCCGTTCGGAATGGTCAGATAGCCATTCAGCTCGACACCATCGCGCGCCTTGAACTGGACCGGCGTAGTCGCCGACATCTGCTCGGGTTCGATCCAGCGGCGTGGACTCGAGACGTAGTTGGCTGCCATCTTCTCGATGTCGAACAGATAGATGTCGCCCGGGTTGCGATCACTGGAAACGGTCACCAGCGCCGTCTTGCCGTCTCGCGTGAAGTTCGAGATCAGCACCTGCTGGCCCTTGAAGCTGGCCTTGAGCGCGCGCAACAGGCGCGCATCGGGCGACTGCGCATCGAACACGTGCGTGTCGTCGACGCCCTCTGCCGTGATGACTGCAAAGAAATCCTCGCGATCGCGCGTACCGATCAGGCCCATCGGATCTGCGGCGCCGCGGTACAGCAGTTCGCGCGTGCCGGTTTGCAGATCGATGCGGTACAGGCCATCGGGTCCCTTCGGCTCGGACAGCGTCGCGTAGAAATGCCGGTTATCGCGCGCAAACGCGATCGGCGTGAGGATCGCATCACCGGCGTCGTTGACGACAAACGCGTTCCAGTCGCTCGACTCCGTATCGCGAACAACGACCTTGCGTTTCGGCTCGACGTCGTTGCTGTAGGCGATGCGTGCTGTGCCGGTGTGATCGGCGATGACCAGCGCGTTCAGTAGCGGTACCGTGCCCTGTCGCGTGAAGCGCCCCGTGTAGACATCGAGCAGGCCGTACTCGGGCATGTCACCGTCAGTCGAACCCCAGTCGTAGGACGAGATCAGGATGCGTTTGTCATCACCGGGCAGCGCACTGACCAGACGCGCCGATGCGCGCTTGCCTTCGCGCTTCTTGATGTTCGAACCGGTTCCCATCTCGCCGGCACGCAAGCCGTACAGGATCGTCGAACGCTTGCCGTCGACATCGATGCCGTACAACTCGCCGGTCGGAACCGGCCGGTCGCGTCCACCGAGCCGAATGGCCATGCTGGCGACGACACGCGTGTCGTTGACCCAGACGAAATCGCCGATGTCGTCCTGATCTCGACCACGCAGACTGGCCGTTATCTTCATGTTGTTGCGGTCGATGATGACGAGGCCGGTCTTGCCGGACGACAGCGGCACCGTGGTCGCCAGGTACTCGCCACCCGGAGAGATGCGGATATCACCCGCCTCGGCGCGCTTGATGAAATCGGTGATCGGCGGCGGCGCAGCCATCACCGATGACGACAAAAGCAATGCAGCGAATGCAACCCGTCGAATCATGATCATGACGCCTCCCTCGCAGCGGCCGCGCAAGCACGCGGCGTTCGAAATCCATTGCGGAAGCTAGGGGCATCACACCATCGAGCGTCCCTGTTCCGTGTGCCGTTGGCGCATCGACTGCGCGCTACCCGACTTTATCGGTCGAGGAGGATTTCGCCAACCCCACGCGGAGCTGCCGCCATCCGCCCCTGTCGGGGCACCTTGTACTCGCCACATCCTTGTGGCTCGCCCTCAGGGCAGCTGTCGCTGCAGACATCGGCAATCCTACCGATGTTTGCCCGCTGCGCAGGGGAAGGGAGTAACTCCGGCGAAATTTCAGTCTCGCGGGCGACCGCTCTGCCTTCCACCGCGCACAGCGGGGGAACGCGCCCGGACGCCGTTTCTGTCCTTCCCCTGCGCAGCGCGGGAAGGTGCCCGTAGGGCGGAAGGGGCGCTTTGGCTCCCAATCTCTGTTCAGTCGCTGCGATCACGCGTACGCATGATGCTATCCCGAAAGCTTCAAGGCTTACTCCGGCGCGCTCTGGCCACGTCGCGCACGCCGAGTCACGCACCGCGCGTCGAAGCAATCTGCCCACTGGCGAGACGACGGTCGTAATCATCCACGGTGCGCCGCAGTACCGGCAACAGCAGGTAGACACCGATCAGGTTGGGAATCGCCATGATGAACAACAGCGCATCCGAGATATCGACGATGCTCGACAGGTTCATCGTGCAGCCGACCACGGCCATTGCCAGATAGAAGATCTTGAACCCGTACAGCACGGCCTTCGACTCGTTGGCGAGGAAGCTGGCCGCCTTGGCTCCGTAGTAGGCCCACGTGATCATGGTCGAGAACGCGAACAGGAACACCACCACGGTCAACACATACGGGAACCAGCTGATCACGCTGGCGAACGCGTCGGAGGTGAGACGAACGCCATCGGAGGCGCCGGGCACCGCGTACTGGCCGGTGATGACGATGACCAGCGCAGTCATGCTGCAGATCACCACCGTGTCAATGAACGGCTCCAGCAGCGCAACATAGCCTTCGGTGACCGGTTCGCGGGTTTTCACCGCGGAATGCGCGATCGCAGACGAGCCGAGCCCTGCCTCGTTCGAGAATGCCGCGCGGCGGAAACCGACGATCAACGCGCCGATCACGCCACCGACCACGCCTTCGCCACTGAATGCGCCGCCGAGGATCGCACTGATCGCCGCCGGAATATCGGCGACGTGATACCCGAGCACGACGAGGCACGCAGCGATGTAGATGATCGCCATCGACGGAACCAGTTTGGCTGTGACCGCGCCGATGCGCGTGATGCCACCGATGACGACGATGCCGGCGAGCGTCGCGATGACCACGCCGAACAGCCAGCCGCGCCCGGCCAGCGGCCCGGCTTCCCCCCCAGTGATGTTGAGGAACTGGGCATAGGCCTGATTGGCCTGGAACATCGACCCTGCGCCGATCGCACCGAACATCGCGCAGATGGCAAACATGATCGCCAATGCCCAGCCAAAACTTTTCAGACGTGGATAGTTTTCGCCGATGCCGCGACTGAGGTAGTACATCGGGCCACCCGAAATCGTGCCGTCGGGTTTCTCGCGACGGTACATCACGCCAAGCGTGCATTCGGCAAACTTGGTCGACATGCCGAGCAGACCGGCAACGATCATCCAGAACGTCGCGCCTGGCCCGCCGATCGAGATCGCCACCGCCACGCCGGCGATGTTGCCGAGACCGACCGTGCCCGAAACCGCCGACGTCAGTGCCTGGAAATGGCTGACCTCACCGGGGCCGTGCGGATCGGCGTAATCGCCGCGAACCAGCCGAACGCCATGCGCGAACCCGCGGATGTTGACGAACTTGAAGAACACCGTGAAGACGACACCCGCGGCGATCAGCCAGACCACGATCAGCGGAAGGTTGGCACCGTTGACCGGCACCGCGTAGAAGATGAAGTTCGAGATCGCCTGCGATATCGGCGCCACCACCGCCTCAATGCGTTCATCGATGTTGGCTTCGGCACCATGGGCAGCGCCAGCTAGCAGCGAGAGCATGAAAGCGATCAGATTGCGCATCATTCGGACGTCCGCGAGTGGATGAAGCCCTGATCCTACACTGCGACGGGCGGGGCTTGTGCTATGCGGGCTATGCCTGCCCGCTCGTCATGCATATTGGGTTTCCGGTTTCTGCCGAGGACTGCGCACGCGCCATAAGCGCTTTCCCAATCGGCAGGGAACGCCACCACCTCGGCGCGTTTGTCTGCACCGATGCACGGATCGAGAAGGTAAAGATGCGGGCACAGTGCCTGCAGAAGGGACTCGGAACCGCACAGCGGCTCGGGCAGCAAACGCCCAGATGTTGGCAGTATCAGAACGGATCTTTTGACGTGTTCATCGCGCAGACCCGCCGTCGGCGACTTACCCACGCACCGATGAGTGCACCGACGGCACGTCGCGCTTGCCTGCCGTTGAAACGACGGGTGTGCACATCATGCGCATGCCTGCAGGACAGGTGCTTGACGACGAATCAACTTCAGGATGGCTCCTGTGGGCGTGGAGATGCTGGATGTCCTGGTTGTTGATGGCCAGACGACGCTTGGCTGCCGGCTTGGAGCATCGAGGGGATTATGGGTGTCCCGGTTGTCGTCCCAATAGTGGGTGTCCCGGATGCGTCGCCGGATGCGTCGGTGTCCCGGATGCGTCGCCGGTGTCCCGGATGCGTCGCCTGAGCGGCGAATAGTGGGTGTCCCGGATGCGAGAGTCTGTAAATTGAACTGTGTAACTGCCCTCTGAGACACTGCGGCGAAGCCGCGAGGAGCAGTGTGATGTCATTGACGAAGGCGCAGTTGGACGAACTGACGGCAGGCTACAGCACGCCACAGGAGATGGAGAAGCTGTA
>JBBSOU010000135.1:0-9256 GCA_038259445.1 Lysobacterales bacterium
ATGATCCGCTCACGCGTCTGAGCGAGAAAAGCGTCAGCGATGCCGAGCTGGAAAACAGTGCGCGACTCGACGCGCTGTTCGATCTGCGCCGCATCGGCGGGCACACGGTAGCCGACGCAGCGACGCATGGCCGCCAGCACGGTGTCGGCGGCAGCGCGATCGCCGGCATTCGCGCGTGCGCGAAGCGCATCGACGTCCGACCAGAAGCCCTTGGCCGGAAACGCGATCGGCGCCGCCGCTGAGGAGTCAGTGCGTGTGATCACGCTTTCCGCTTCGAGCACCGCCACCGACTGTCGCCATGGATCGATCGGCTCGTCAGGTGCCTCGTTCACCGCAGGCGCGGGCGGTTCCAAGTCATCGGGGGCCGGCGTCCCGACAAATCGATAACCCACCATGATCACCAGCAACACCACGAACAGTCCAATCGAAAGCCATTTCATGACATGCAGCCTCCTTGCCGTCGAGCCACCCGCTCACTCGACCCGGTTGTGCACGCCATGCGGCACGTGCCCGCTGGCGACGTGCTGGCGCGCGGATTCGATGTTGAGCATCGAGTCGTCGAAGAAGATGTCGGCGCCGAAGGCTTCGAGAAACGGGCCTTTGCTGCGGCCGCCGAGGAACAGCGCTTCGTCGAGGCGGATGCCCCAGTTGCGCAGGGTCAGGATCACGCGCTTGTGCGCCGGTGCCGAACGCGCGGTGACCAGCGCCGTGCGGATTGGCGAGGCGCCGATCGGAAACGCCGCCTGGATGCGATGCAGCGCTTCGAGGAACGTGCGGAACGGACCGACCGCAAGCGGTTCGTTGACGCGTTCGGTTTCGTTGCGGTGGAACGCGGCCAGGCCTTCGTGGTGCGAGACCTGCTCGGAGTCGTCGCCGAAGATCACCGCGTCACCGTCGAAGGCGATGCGCAACTGTTCTGAGGGAAGTTCGGGCGCCTTCGATGGCAGGATCGTCGCCGCGGCGATGCCGGCGGTCAGCGCGCGGCGCACATCGTCGACATTCGCCGACAGGAACAGGTTGGCGCCGAACGGATGGGCATAGGCCGCGGTCGGCGCGCCATTGGTGAACGCCGCGCGGATGATGTCGAGGCCGTAGTGTTCGATCGCATTGAAAATGCGCAGCCCGGTATCGGCTGAATTGCGCGACAGCAGGATCACCTCGACGCGCGGCGCTTCGGGGGCGAGCGCATTGAGACGCAGCAGCTTCTGCACGAGCGGAAACGCGATGCCCGGTGCGAGAAGCTCGTCCTCGTGGGCGATCTGGTAGCGCGCGTACGAATCGAGGCCTTCGCGCTCGAACAGTTCGTGGCTGCCGCCGAGATCGAACAGCGCGCGCGAAGAGATCGCGACGACGAGCTTGTCGTTGGTCGCGGAGGTTGGTTGCGGGACGATGTCGTTGTTCGAATTCATTGCGCGGGCAGTTTACGCGACGCTCGCGCACGGTGCGGCGATCAGCACGCGAAGCCGGTCAATCGCCGCCGAACGCGTCGTCGAAGATCGATTCGGCCTTGCGGAATGCCTGCCACACATCAAGACGACCGTGGCCGGCCATGTAGTTGGGCCATGTCGTCACGGCGGTGGCGCCACAGGTTTGCGTGTTGGCCGTGGCGATGCCGACTGTCGCTGCAGTGGATCGCAGGATCTCGGCGACCGCTGCGGGATTGCCCTTGAGGTTCGGATTGGCCTGCATGAGCAGGGCCGCGGCTCCGGCGACGTGCGGGGTCGCCATGCTCGTGCCGCTGCTGTTGCCATAGGCGGAATCGCTGCCGCTTGTCGACGAGCGCACGCTGCTGCCGGGAGCGGAGATATCCGGACGTATGCGTGCCGCACCGGCAACCGGTCCACGCGCGGAAAAACTCGACAACGCATCGGTCGACGTGGTCGAGCCGACCACGAACGAGGCATCGTAGATCCCCGGCGGATCGACGATCGTGCTGCAGCCACTGCCGCCATTGCCGGCCGCCGCGGCGAAGAAGATGCCGCCGTCGACGAGGTTCTCGATTGCTTCGCGCACTTCATCGCCCGTAGTGCAGGTCTCTGCCGGTGGACAGCCCCACGAATTGCCGATGACGTCAGGGGCGAGGTCGGGGTTCGGGTTCTCGCCTTCGAGATCGGTCGGGGCAAGAAACCACTGCGCGCATTCGTTGTAATAGGACGGCCGCCCATCGCCGCCATTCATGTTGCGGCAGCCGATGAACTTCGCGCCGGGCGCGACACCAATCTGGTTGGTGCTGCCATCGTCACCGACCATCGTCCCGATCGTGTGCGTGCCGTGGCCGTTGTCGTCGCACGGCGCGACCTGGTCACCGGGACATGCGGCGTTGCCATCACCATGGATGGCGTCATGCCAGTTGTAGTTGTGGTCCGCGCTGGTACCGTTCCAGCCGCGGTACTTGGCGCGAATCGCGTTGTGCGTCCAGCGGATGCCGGTGTCCTGGCCCGAAACGATCACGCCTGCGCCGGTGATGCCGGCCGCCCATACGGCCGGCGCGCCGATTTTGTTGATGCCCCACTCGGCAGCCAGCACTTCGCGCGGCGGCAGCGGTTCAACACGCGTATCCGGCACACGCCGCGTCTGCGCGTTGGCGCTGATGCCGGCGATGTCCGTGCGTTGGCCGAGCACGTCGAGCTGTGCCGGCGTCAGCTCGGCCTGGATCATGTTGACGATCCAGTATGGACGATGGCTGACACCGTTGGCATCGAGCCATCCGCGCAGCGGCGCCTGCGAAACCTCGGCCGTCGCGCGCAAGGTCTCGACCAGCGCGCGTCGCCGCGCGAGATAATTGTCGTCGTCACGCAGCAGGTGCTTGGGCGCCTTTGCGGCGAGCACGATCAGCGCATCGACCTTCCCTTCGCGCACGGCCTGTTCGCGCAGTTCGGGCGCAACGTCCCCTGCGAGCGCCGCGGCGCTGGAACAACCGAGGGCCAGTGCGATGGCAACGTGCAGGCCGGTAGGTGAGCAGGCGAGAAACGAATTGCGCATGTTTTCGAGTTCCGGGGTCGAGGTAAAAGGCATGCTTGAATGCTCGCGCGATGCGTCGCGCTCAGAACGTGAACTGCTCGTTGATGATGCGCTCTTCGAGATTGTGCTCGGGATCGAACAGCAGGGTCATGGTCTGGTCGGCGGACTCGCGGATGATCACTTCGACGACATCGCGCACTTCGTTGGAATCGGCGGTGGCGCTGACCGGGCGCTTGTACGGATCGAGAATCTCGA
Source organism: Lysobacterales bacterium (assembly GCA_038259445.1). Lineage (GTDB taxonomy): Bacteria > Pseudomonadota > Gammaproteobacteria > Xanthomonadales > Rhodanobacteraceae > Dokdonella. The sequence goes on from JBBSOU010000135.1 coordinate 3,217, forward strand.
ACTTGATCTCGATGCGCGCGGGCACCACGGCGCCGCGCCAGCGACGCGGGCGAAACGGGCTGATCGGTGTCATCGCCAGCAGTTGTGATCCGAACGGCAGGATCGGGCCATGTGCGGACAGGTTGTAGGCGGTCGAGCCGGCCGGCGTTGCCACCAGCACGCCATCGCACATGAGTTCTTCGATCTTGACTGCACCATCGAGCGAAACGCGGATGTGCGCAGCCTGCTTGGTCTGGCGCAACAGGGAAACCTCGTTGAACGCGAGGGCATCCACGCTCGAACCGGATTCCGAACTGGCATGCATGTGCAAGGGCCGCATCAGCGTCTCCTGGCCGCGCGCGATGCGCTCGGGCAGGTCGTCGGGACGATACGCATTGAGCAGGAATCCGACCGTGCCGAGCTTCATGCCGAACACCGGCTTGCCGAGCGCGAGGTGGCGATGCAGGGTACGCAGCATGAAGCCGTCACCGCCAAGGGCGACGATGACATCGGCCTGGTCAACCGGCGTCTCGCCATAGCGCTGCTTGAGCTCGACCAGTGCCGCCTGTGCGTCGTCCGTCGTACTCGCCACAAAGGCGATGCGCTGACTCACGATGGATGACTCCCCGATGGCGACGACGAGCCGGACTTTAGCAGACCGACTGCATCGAACACGCCCGGCTTCGCGGAAATCCGCTGTCGCCCTGCGCGGCCACCAATCTCAGCTCAGGCAGGCCAGACGCCGTACCGCTACCGAGACGATCGGATAATCGATCGTGAGCTGCTGACGCATGTCGGCGAACATCGTCAGCGTGTAGCGCAGCGCCTGGTCGTCACGTTCGAGCCATGCGGCGACACGTTCTCCGCCGTCGCTGCCCGCATTGCCCTCGAGGATCTGCAATGCCAGCGCGCGCTGTTGCGTATTGAGTTCATCGCGAAGTGCACCGCGTGCGAGTGCGTGCCAGCGCGTCTCGACCGGCAATTCCTCGATCTTTTCCATCAGCCAGCGCAGATTCAAGGCGTCGCCCAGCGCGAAGTACACGCTCGCCACGGCGGTGATCGGCTGGGCACTGGCATCGGCGACGCGCGCGATGTCGAGTGCAGCGCCGAGCGCCGGCAACGCGGCGAGTTGGCCGGAGAGTTCCGCCGGAAAACCGGCTTCGAGCCAGCGCGCCTGCAGGGCGAGCAAGGCCTGACGGTCTGATTCGGTGATCACCGAGTCGAGCCTGGCCTTGAGCTCCACCATTGCCGGCATGAAGCGGGCCACGGAGGCGGCGATGTCCTGCACATGGTCGGGCTGGTTGAGCAGCCAGCGCGTCATGTTGCGCAGCAGCGACCAGATCACCAGCGTTGCGTCGATCTGCGCATTGCCGTTGACACGCCCGTCGAGCGCCTCGATGTCGGCCCACAGCGCACGCGCGTCGAGCACCTCGCGCGCGATGTTGAAGGCCTTGGCGATTGCCGATGGTGACTGCCCGGTGTCTTCGTGCATGCGCAGCAGGAACGTCGCGCCCATGCGGTTGACCATCGAGTTGGTTACGGCGGTGGCGATGATCTCGCGCTTGAGGCGATGCCGCTCCATGTGCTCGGCGAAGCGCTCGCGCAAAGGTTCCGGGAAATAGCGGCGCAATTCGCGCGACAGATACGGATCTTCCGGCACGTCGGAATCTAGCAACTGCTGGAAGATCACGATCTTCGAGTACGACAGCAGGATCGACAGCTCCGGACGTGTGAGACCGAGCCCGCGCGCCTTGCGCTGCGCGATCTCGGCGTCGCTCGGCAGGAACTCGATCTGGCGATCGAGCAGACCCTGCGACTCCAGCGTGCGGATGAAGTGCTGCTTGGAGCCGAGCCGCGCCACCGACATGCGCTCCATGATGCTGATCGCGTCGTTCTGCCGGTAGTTGTCGAACAGTACGAGACGCTCAACCTCATCGGTCATCTCGCGCAGCAGCTGATTGCGTTCGCCAACCGTCATCTCGCCGCGCTGCACGGCATCGTTGAGCAGGATCTTTATGTTGACTTCGTGATCGGAGGTGTCGACACCCGCCGAGTTGTCGATGAAGTCGGTGTTGAGCAGCGCGCCGTTGAGCGCGGCCTCGATGCGGCCACGCTGGGTGATGCCGAGGTTGCCGCCCTCGCCGATCACCTTGGCGCGCAAGTCGTTGCCGTTGACACGGATCGCGTTGTTGGCGCGGTCGCCGGCGTCCGCGTTGGTCTCGATCTCGGCCTTGACGTAGGTACCGATGCCGCCGTTCCAGAGCAGGTCGACCGGCGCCTTGAGGATTGCGGTCAGCAACTCGTTTGGCGTCATCGACTGCGCGCCGCCGATGATTCCCAGCGCCTCGGCTGCTTCAGCCGACAGTGGAATGCTCTTGAGCGAACGCGGATAGATGCCGCCACCGGCGGAAATCAGCGCGGCGTCGTAGTCGGCCCATGACGAGCGCGGGATCGCGAACATGCGCTCGCGCTCGACGAAGGTGCGCGCGGCATCGGGGTTCGGATCGATGAAGATGTGGCGGTGGTCGAACGCGGCGACCAGTCGGATGTGGCGCGACAGCAGCATGCCATTGCCGAATACGTCACCGGACATGTCGCCGATGCCGGCGCAGGTGAAATCCTCGCTCTGGCTGTCGCGGCCGAGCGCGCGGAAATGGCGCTTGACCGACTCCCATGCGCCCTTGGCGGTGATGCCCATGCCCTTGTGGTCGTAGCCGACCGAACCGCCCGACGCGAATGCATCGCCGAGCCAGTAATCGTGCTCGGCACTGACGGCGTTGGCAATGTCGGAGAACGTCGCCGTACCCTTGTCTGCGGCGACCACGAGGTAGGGATCATCGGCGTCATGGCGAACGACGCCTTCGGGATGCACGACCTTGCCATCAACGAGGTTGTCGGTGACGTCGAGCAGGCCGTTGATGAACATGCGGTAGCACGCCACGCCCTCGGCCAGCACGGCGTCGCGGTCGCCATTGATCGGCGGACGCTTGACGAAGAATCCGCCCTTCGAGCCGACCGGCACGATGACCGTGTTCTTGACCATCTGCGCCTTGACCAGGCCGAGCACTTCGGTGCGGAAATCCTCGCGTCGATCCGACCAGCGCAGGCCGCCGCGCGCAACCGGACCGAAGCGCAGGTGCACGCCTTCGACACGTGGCGAGTAGACGAAGATCTCGCGGTACGGACGCGGTTTCGGCAGCTCCGAGAGCTGCGCCGGATCGAACTTGAAGCTCGTGTAGGCGTGCCGACGGCCGTCGCGCATCTGGTAATGGTTGGTGCGCAAGGTGGCGCGGATGACCGCCATGAAGCCGCGCAGGATGCGGTCCTCGTCGATGCTGGCGACGCGCTCGAGGAGGATGCGGATGCTCGCCACGATCGTCTCGATCTGCACGTCCCGATCGGCCTCGCGGCTGGCCAGCAGCGTATCGATCAGTGCCGGGTTGGCCGCCTGCACGTCAGCCGGCATCAACGCGACCATTTCTGCACGCAGACGCGCGCGCGCCTGCTCGATCGCGGCCTTGCCGCTGCTCTTGCGATCAGGGTCGAACTTGGCCTCGAACAACTCGACCAGCAGCCCGCAGATGTCCGGGTAGCTGATCAGGGTCTGTTCCATGTAGGCCTGCGAAAACGGCACGCCGGTCTGCAGCAGGTATTTGCCGTAGCCGCGCAACACGCTGACCTGACGCCAGTCCAGTTGCGCGGCGAGCACGAGTCGGTTGAAACCGTCGTTCTCGGCGTCCCCTCGCCAGATGCGTTCGAAGGCATGCTGGAACGGCAGGCGTACGTTCTCGAGATCGAAATCGAGACGCAGCGGGCGCACGAGGATGTCCTGGATGGTGATCGGCGACTGCTGCCGCGCGATTTCATAGAGGTTCTCGGTGAGCACGCTGACACCGAGATTCTCGAGCAGCGGAATGACCTCCGACAGCGTGATGTCGCCACCGAGGCGGAACACCTTGAAGTGCAGCGCGTCGGCATGCCGCTGCGAGCGGTACAGGTTGAGCTGGATGTCGTCGGCATCAACCAGCGCGGCCGCCAGTTCGACATCCGAGGCGGCATTCTGTGGTGTCACGCGCTCGATGTAGCCGGCCGGCAGCGCCTTGCCGAAGCGCACCGACAGCTTCAGGCCGCGCTCTTCGCCGTGCCGCGCGACGAGGATCTCGCGCAGGTCGTCCTGCCAGTTGCGCACGATCTGCGCGATGCGTGCTTCGAGTTCGGCACTGTCGTAGACCGGGTGATCGCCGGGTTTCGGACGCACGATCGAATGCACGCGGGCGAGCGGCGATTCGTCAAGCAGCACGGTCGAATCGATGCGTTCGCCGCGGAAGGTTTCGCGCAGCAGCGCCTCGATGCGCTCGCGCACATCGGTGTTGAAGCGGTCGCGCGGCACGTAGGCAAGTACCGAGAAGAACCGCCCGTAGCGATCCCTGCGCACGAACAGGCGCGTACGTGCGCGTTCGCGCAGGTCGAGCACGGCCATGGCGATGTCGTAGAGCTCGTCGGCCGAGCACTGGAACAGCTCGTCGCGCGGAAGCGTGTCGAGGATGTGGCGCAGTGCCTTGCCCGAATGCGAGTCGCGCTTGAGACCCGACCGACGGATGATCGACTCGTAGTTGCGCCGCACCAGCGGTACCTCGCGCGGCTGGGTCATGTAGGCCGACGAGGTGAACATGCCGAGGAAGCGACGCTCGACCACCGGACGTCCGTCGCTGTCGAAGCCGAGCACGGAGAGATAGTCCATATGGCCGGAACGGTGCACGCGCGAACGCGCATTGGTCTTGGTCAGGATGAGCGCACCGACCGAACCGGACTTGTCGAGATCGGTGGCAACCAGCGTCTTCAGGGAACGCGGTGCGACCCCGAGTTCCTTGCCGCGCATGATGCCGAGTCCGGACCCGTCGACCGCCTTGAGCACCTCGTCGTCGCCATCCCTGATCACGCGATATTCGCGGTAGCCGAAGTACGAGAAATGATCGTCGGCGACCCAGCGCAGGAACGCGGTCGCCTCCTCGAGCGTATCGGCATCGAAAGGCAGGTTCAGCGTCGGCAGCTCGGCGGCAATCTCGAGCATCTTCGCCTGCATCGCCGGCCAGTCGTGGACGGAGGCGCGAACGTCGTCGACCGCGGCGACGATGTTGCGGCGCATGCGCTCGAGATCATCGGCATCACCGACGCGCTCGATCTCGAAGAACATTACCGACTCCGCCTGGCCGACCGTGCCCTGCTCGTCGGCGAATGCCAGCACGTGGCCGCCGGGATCGCGTTCGACGCGGAAGATCGGATGGATCACGGCATGCGTTTCGAGGCCGGCCTGGTTGATCACGATCGACACCGAGTCGACCAGAAACGGCATGTCGTCAGTGACGATTGCGATGATCGTGTGGCCGCTGTCGAACCCGTCCTGCGCGCCGAGAGGATTGAACACGCGGATCTTCGTCCCGCCGGCCTTGCGCTGGCGCACGAACTCGAACATGTACAGCGCGATGCGCGCCCATTCGGCCGGGTTGCGACCTTCGATGTCTTCGGCCGGAACGTGGCGGAAGAAATGATCGGCGAAGGCCTGCGTCTCGCGCTGGCGCGACGAACCCGGTTGTGCGGTGATGTGTTTCAGGATCGCATCAAGTCGGCTCGCGTCCGATGCTGCAGTCGGTGCATTCATTGCGGATTTCTGGGGTCAATTCGATGGGCGCGGAGGATACGCTCCACCCCCTCCGGAATCCACCGCAGCATGCGCTTGCGTAGGTTAGCAACGCTCGGGAGTGGGCGGCGCGGCGCCCAGCGCTGCGGCCGCCGGTACCGCATGCCGCGGCTGATACCGAGCTGCCCCACTGCAGCCGACACGTTGCCGGCGCAGCGCGTGAGCGCGTGCTGCATCGCCGCCTGCATGATCGCCGCGCCGCTGCAGCGCCGCTTGCGCGCTACGGCATCGAGCCGCACGCCCCGCTTTCGCCACTGGCTTCGCCTGCCGATCCGCTGCAGACTTGCCGATCTGCCAAATGGGGGGAAGTCCATGCATGGTCGCGTCAGTGCCATCGCCGCGCTCTTCGCTGTTTCGTCAGTG
>JBBSOU010000136.1:0-9201 GCA_038259445.1 Lysobacterales bacterium
AAGACGGCATTGCCGCGGTCGCGCAACTGGTCGAGGTTGCGAGCGCCGACCGGCGCGAATCGTGTCCGTTGTCGGCACTGACACTCGGTCTGAAGTGCGGCGGTTCGGATGGCTTCAGCGGCATCACCGCGAATCCGCTGGCGCATCGGCGGCGGCGATGCATTTGCCGCCGGCGTGCTGCATGGCATGCGAAGCGGCATGGCCGACGACGTGAGCCTGCATTTCGGACTGGCCGCGGCGTGCCTCAAGCACTCGATCCCGGGCGACTTCAATCGCGTCAGCGTCGAGGACGTCAGCGCGTTCGTCGACAGCAGGCGCTTCGATGTGCGCCGCTGAACAGGCACTTCAACACACGGTGAATCAGTCCGGCTCGCGCGGCACACTGCGCTCGACGCGCGCGTTGAGATGGTTTTCGAGCCGCGTGAAACCATTGGCTTGAACGTGCGCGCTGTCGTCGGTTTGCGGATCCGAGCCGTGACGGATCTCCCACGCATCGGGCATGCCGTCACGATCGCTGTCGATCGGCGCGCTGCCGGTGCGCAGGCGCGGCCAGCCGCCGACATCCGACTGCGCATCGATCAGACGGCCGAGGCCGTCGTGGACATCGGCAACGATGCGCTCGTCGACCGCGTCGCGCGCGAAGGATGCGCCGGCATCGCGCAGCACCAGCTTGTATGCCCTGTCCGCGCTGTGCGTACGCACCTGCATGACGGTCAACGGTGCGTCGAGTCGATAGCCGGAATGAGTGCCGCCGCGAACAAGTTTCCACGGATCGGCAGCCACATTGCCGTCCATCGAATTGCCTGAGAAAAACGCACGCGCGCCAGGGTTGGTCTCGAAGAACGCGAGCGCCGCTTGCGAATCGGGGCCACGACGGTAGGCGTTGTTGATGAAGTTGTAGGCGATGACCGAGTCGCGGTCGATGTCGTAACCGGCCGCATCGACCGCCGGCGAGCCGTCGGCCGCACGCGGACTGGCGCCCCAGTTGTAGAAGACGTTGTTGCGGAAATCCATCAGCGCGCCGACGGCGTCGTCCTTGCGCTCAAGGTAGTTGCCGGGTCGCGGCATGCGCGCGCGATGGTGTGCCCACAGATTGTGGTGCAGCGAGTACCGCGAGCCGCGCCAGCCGCGCACGAGGCTGCCGTAGCCGTGCGCACCTTTCGGATGGGTCGACTGGTTGAGCGATTCGGTGATGAACGACCACTGCACGGTGAGGTCGCCGAGCGGCGCATCGACGCCACTGCGACGTGGCGCGATCGACAGCGTCTCGTCGGTCGACCAGCTCGCGGAGACGTGGTCGAGGATCACGCGCGTGCCGCCGGCGATCCAGATCGCATCGGCCTCTTCGCTGGCGCCTTCGTTGCCGAGGCGCGCGCGCAGGTAGCGGACAACGACATCGTTGGCGGCGATGATCAGAGACTGGTCGCGCAGCGTGATGCCCTGCCCCGGTGCGCTCTGGCCGGCGATGGTAATGAAGTCGTGCTCGATGCGCAGCGGGCTGCGCAGGCGGATCGTGCCGGCGACCGCAAACACCACCGTGCGCGGGCCAGTCGCCTCGACCGCCTCACGCAGGCTGCCTGGCCCGTCGTCTTCGAGTGTGTCGACGGTGTAGACACTCCCGCCGCGTCCGCCGCGTGACGTTCGGCCGAAGCCTTCGGCGCCCGGGAAGGCGTCAAGAGGTTTCGAGGCTTCGGTGAGCGGCGGCGTTGGCGGACGAACTGCTGCGCTGGCGAAGGCCAGCAAGGGCATCGCGGCTGAAGCCGCTCCCACACCAGCGATCTGCAGCGCGGCACTGCTCTGCAGCGCATCAGGGCTATGCGGAAGCGACTGCAGTTCAGCGCGCTTTTTTGGGAGGGACTTCAGTCCCGATTTTCCCTGTGCAATCGGGCAAGAGCATCGCGGCTGCGCCGCTTCCCACGAATGCTTGCCTTCGACGCGGCTGCAGTGTGGGAAGGACTTCAGCCCATCGTGCTTCTGAGGGAGGAACTCCGATTCATCGCGCTTCTGAAGGACGAATTCCGGTCCGTCGCGCTTCTGGGTACGGGATTGCGGTTCCTCGCGGTTTTGTGGGAGGGACTTCAGTACCGATTTTCCCTGTGCAATCGGGCAAGAGCATCGCGGCTGAGCCAGCTCCAGGGATGGTGCGAGCTCTGTCGCATGCGCGGATCCAACGGACACGAGTGGATGCCGGGCGGCGACGCTGGTGACGACAACGATGCAGCCACAGACGACAGCGAAGGCTTTCACGAACACGCAGGATTTGAGCTGCATTGCACAATGACACCGGTTTCCCAATGACCCTACCATAGCGCCAGACGGTGCACGTCCGGACCCTTTCCGGCCCACAGCATCAGGAACGGCGGAGGTATCGTGGCGCGTAGTGCAGTGCAACTCAACCATGTGCACAAGTCGTTTGCCGGCACGCACGTGATCGATGGCGTCAGCCTCGAGGTCGATCCGGGCGAGTTCGTCGTCTTCGTCGGACCGTCCGGTTGCGGCAAGTCGACCTTGCTGCGTCTGGTCGCTGGCCTGGAAAGCCCCGACAGCGGCAATATCGTGATCGGCGAGCGCGATGTCACCGACGTGCATCCGGCCGAGCGCGGCATCGCCATGGTGTTCCAGTCCTACGCGCTGTATCCACACATGAGCGTGGCCGAGAACATGGGCTTCGGCTTGCGCATTCGCGGGCTGGCCAAGGCCGATATCGCCACGCGCGTGGCCAGGGCCGCCGATATCCTGCAGCTCGGCCATCTGCTCGAGCGCAAGCCCAAGGCCTTGTCGGGCGGCCAGCGCCAGCGCGTCGCGATCGGTCGCGCGATCGTGCGCGAACCGGAAGTGTTCCTGTTCGACGAACCGCTGTCTAATCTCGACGCCGCGTTGCGCGGCCAGATGCGCATCGAGATCGCGCGCCTGCATGCGCAGATCGGCGCGACGATGATCTACGTCACCCACGACCAGGTAGAGGCAATGACCCTGGCCAGCAAGATCGTCGTGCTCAATGGCGGGCGCGTCGAACAGGTCGGCTCGCCACTCGACCTTTACCGCAAGCCTGCCAACCGATTCGTTGCCGGCTTTCTCGGCGCGCCACGCATGAATTTCCTGCCGGCCCACATCAGCGGCAGCGAGGGCGAGACCATCACGGTCCAATGCAGTGGCATGCGTCTCGCGCTGCCGCGACCGGGCATCAGCGTGGCGCCGGCGGCGGCGACGATCGGTGTGCGTCCCGAGGATTTCATCCTGACCACATCGACAGTCGACAGCATCGCCGGCGAACTGACCCTGGTCGAGCGTCTCGGTGGCGAAGCACTGGCTTATGTGCGCAGCGATGCATCGCCCGACGAGCCGATCGTGGTCAAGCTGCCCGGTGACACCGACGTCTTGCGCAACGATGCTGTTCGCCTCGCGGTACGCGCATCGGCCTGCCATCTGTTCGACCATCACGATGTGGCGATCGGAGCGCCGCCGTGATTTATTCGGATCGTCGACTCGGACTCGCGTATGCGATGCCGTTCCTGATCGGAATCCTCGTGTTCACGCTGTTTCCGTTCGTCGCCTCGATGCTGCTGAGCCTGTCGGATTACCAGCTGCAGGATCCGATATCGCGCGCCGGTTTCGTCGGTGTCGACAACTACACCGCGATGGCCGCCGACCCGACCTTCCGCCAGTCGTTGTGGGTGACCCTGATCTACGTGTTCGTGACGGTGCCGCTCAAGCTCGCGTTCGCGTTGCTGATCGCGTTCGTGCTCAATTTCAAGCTGCGTGCGATCGGAGCGTTTCGCACTGCCTACTACCTGCCATCGATCCTTGGTGGCAGCGTCGCCATCGCAGTGGTCTGGCGCTACGTGTTCGCCAACGACGGCCTGATCAACCAGACGCTGCAGGTGATCGGCATCGAAGGCATCAACTGGCTCGGCGAACCGGGCTATGCGATGGCGACGGTAATCCTGCTGCGCCTGTGGCAGTTCGGTTCGGCGATGGTGATCTTCCTGGCCGGCCTGCAGGCGATCCCGAACGATCTGTATGAAGCGGCGACGCTGGACGGCGCGCGCAAGTGGACAATCTTCCGCCGCATCACGCTGCCGTTGCTGACGCCGGTGATCTTCTTCAACTTCGTCATGCAGGTCGTGCAGGCGTTCCAGGAATTCAACGGACCGTATGTGATCACCGGCGGCGGCCCGCTGAAGTCAACCTACCTGCTGCCGCTCATGATCTATGAGGAAACCTTCAAGTATTTCGACGTTGGTTACGCCAGCGCGCTGTCGTGGGTGCTGTTCCTGATCATCGCGGTGATGACCGCGATCGCGTTCCGCTCATCGAAATACTGGGTGTTCTACGCCAACGAAAAGGATGCCGCGAAATGACGCCCGCAGCACCCACGCGACGCATGCCGCGCAGTGGACGGATCAATGCGGTCGTGCGCTACGCGATCCTGATCGGCGTCGGCTTCCTGATGCTGTATCCATTGCTGTGGATGATCGGCGGCGCATTCAAGCCGAACCACGAGATCTTCGGATCGATCGGCTTCATTCCGAATGAGCCGACCCTCGACGGCGTCGTGCAGGGCTGGAAGACCAGCACCGAATACACGTTCGCCACCTACCTGCTCAACAGTTTCCAGATCGTCATCCCCAAGGTGATACTGACGGTGATCTCGTCGTTGCTGGTGGCGTACGCGTTCGCGCGTTTCGCGATTCCGGGCAAGAAACTGCTGTTCGCCCTGCTGATCGCGACAATCCTGCTGCCGAAGAGCGTGCTGCTGATTCCGCAGTACCTGATGTTCCGCGAACTCGGCTGGCTCGATACATTCCTGCCGCTGTACGTGCCGTCGGCATTCGCCACCGAGGGCTTCTTCGTGTTCATGATCATCCAGTTCATGCGCAGCCTGCCGCCCGAACTCGAGGAGGCCGCCGTCATCGATGGCTGCAACAGCCTGCAGATCCTCATGTACGTGCTCGTGCCGCTGCTGATGCCGGCACTGATCTCGGTCGCGCTGTTCCAGTTCATGTGGAGCATGAATGACTTCCTCGGGCCGCTCGTGTATCTGTCGAGCGTCGAGCATTACCCGGTTTCTCTGGCACTGAAAATGTCGATCGACGTGACCGAGGCGACCTCGTGGAACCAGATACTCGCGATGTCGACCATCGCGCTGCTGCCATCGCTGCTGCTGTTCTTCGTTGCCCAGCGCTACTTCGTCGAAGGCACCACGACCGGCGCGGTGAAGGGATGAAGCACATGCGCACGCTGCTGCTGTTGCTCGCTCTGGCACTTGGCCCCACCGCGCACGCCGACGAGGTGCAGCTGCGCATGTCGTGGTGGGGCGGCAACGACATCCATCGCACGCTGATCGAATCGGTACGCCGGTTCGAGGCGCAGAATCCGAACATCACCGTGCGCACCGAGTACACCGGCTGGGTCGGCCATCTCGAACGGCTGACCACGCAGATCGCCGGTGGTACCGGGCCCGATGTCATGCAGATCAACTGGAACTGGCTCGTGCTGTTCTCACGCGATGGCGATGGCTTCCTCGACCTCAATACAGTCGGTCAGGACATCGACATCGAGCAGTTCGATCGCGAGGCGCTGGCGATGGGCACGATCGACGGCAAGCTCAACGCGCTGTCGACATCGATGGCAGCGCGCCTGTTCTATTTCAATGCGACCACCTTCGCCAAGGCCGGTCTTTCGCCGCCGACCACGTGGGACGAACTGCTCGCCGCCGGTCCGGTGTTCCGCGACCGGCTCGGTCCCGAGTACTACCCGATCGACCTGCATCTGCAGGATGTGATCGCGCTGACGCGCTCGTGGTTCGTGCAGCGCAGTGGCAAGCCGCTGATCGACGAGGATGCCAAGCGCATCAATGCGACGCCGCAGCAGCTGGCCGACATGGCGCATTTCTACCAGAGCCTGGTCGACGCGCACGTGACACCCGATGTGCGCACCCGTGCCTCGTACGGGCATGTCGCGCCGCACGAGATGCGGCCGTGGATCGACGGCCGCTTCGCCGGCACCTACCAGTGGATCAGCGCGATTGGCAAGTTCATCGACACGCTCGCGCCCGGACAGAGCGTTGTGCTCGCGCCGTATCCGATGCGCGAGGGTGCGCTCGACGCCGGCCTGCTGTATCGCCCGGCGATGATGTTCGCGATCAATGCGAAAACGCCGCACCCGCACGAATCCGCACTGCTGCTCGAGTTCCTGCTCAATGACGCCGCCGCGATCGAGGCGATGGAACTCAAGCGCGGCGTGCCGGTCAGCCGCAAGGCGGTCGAACGCCTCACCGCCAATGGCACCATGCAGGGGCTGTCGGTCGACGGCTTCGAACAGATCGCCACCCTGCCGCACGCGGTGATCGAAAGCGCGTACTTCGAGCACGCCCGCGTGCGTGATGCGTTCATCGACGCGTTCGAACTGTTCGCCTACGGGCGCATCGACGCCGACCAGATGGGCCAGCGCCTGCACGACAACATCAACCGCATCCTCGCGCGGACGATCCGTTGATGCACGCGACGATCGTCGCCACGACGCCGCGCAGCGTCACGCTGGAAATCCGCAACGGTGAGTCATTCCGCTCGCCGTGGTCGCATCAGGTCAATGTCGACGGCCGCGAGGTGCACAACGCGCACGACAACGTGTTCGTGCTGCGCGGACTCGAGCCGGCCACCGACTATCTCTTCGAGATCCGATCGAACGGTGAGCACGTGCGCGTGGCGGCGACCACGCTCGAAGAGAGTTACCGCGTCGATGTGCGCGCGTTCGGCGCCGTCGGCGACGGCGTGCATGATGACACCGCGGCGCTGCAGGCGGCCATCGCATGCTGTCCCGACCACGGCAGCGTGCACGTGCCGGCCGGCAACTGGCTCAGTGCGCCGCTGTTCCTGAAGTCGCGCATGCGCTTCGAGCTCGCGCGCGGCGCGACCCTGCTCGGCCACCGCGATATCACGCGCTGGCCGCTGCTGCCGGCCACGCTGATGGCCGAGAACGGTGCGGCCGACCTGGTGCTTGGCACCTGGGAGGGCGTCCCCGCCACGTGCCATGCGAGCCTGCTCAATGCGATCGGCGTGCACGACGTGCTGATCCACGGCCAAGGCACGCTCGACGGCAACGCCGGATTCGATACGTGGTGGAGCCGGCCAAAGACACCGTTCGCCGGCTGGCGTCCGCGCACGCTGTTCATCGCGCACGCGCGCGGCGTCGCGGTCGATGGCATCGGCTTGCGCAACTCGCCCTCATGGACGCTGCACGCGCTGCGCAGCAGCGACCTCGACATCACCGCGGTCAGCGTGCAGGCGCCAGCCGATTCGCCGAACACCGACGGCATCAATCCGGAATCGTGCGAGCGCGTGCGCATCATCGGCGCGCAGGTGTCGACCGGTGACGACTGCGTCGGCATCAAGTCCGGCAAGCGCAATCCGGACGGTCCGGCGCCGCCGCCGAGTCGCGACATCACGGTCTCCAACTGCCTCATGCAGGACGGCCACGGTGCGGTCGTGATCGGTTCGGAAATGGCCGGCGGCGTGTACAACGTGCTCGCTCGGGATTGCCTGTTCGTCGGCACCGATCGCGGCTTGCGCATCAAGACCCGGCGCGGGCGCGGGCGCGCCGCGATCGTCGACGGCGCGCGCCTCGAGAACGTGCGCATGCGCAACGTCGGCACCCCGTTCGTGGTCAACAGCTTCTACTGGTGCGATGCGGACGGACGCGAGCCGCACGTCGGTGATCGCCGCGCGCGCGCGGTCGATGACGGCACGCCGACGATCCGCAACCTGTCTCTTCGCCACGTGCATTGCGAGAATGTCGCGCACAGCGCGATGACGATCCTCGGACTGCCGGAAGCGCCAGTCGAGAACATCACGATCGAGGATTTCCGCGTGCGCTACGACGCCGAAGCGGTGCCCGGATTCCCGGACATGGCCGAGGGCATCGAGGCGGTCATCCATCGCGGCATCGACCTGCTCAATGTGCGCGGCTTCACGCTGCACGGCCTCGATATCGAGGGCATGCAGGGCCCGCTGCTGACCACGGAAAACGCCGAATGAATGCGATAGACCACGCTGCGCCATACGTTTCCTTCGCCGCGCAGACCGCGGCCCACGGCAGCCATGTGGGCGCCTTTGTGCAGCGCTATGTGCAGACCTGGAAGAGCTACAAACCGGCATGGAACTACGAGGACGGCTGCATCTGGAAAGCCTGCCTTGATCTTGCGGAGGTCAGCGGACAGCGCTTCCTTGCCGATTTCGTCTATCGCGAAGTATCGGCGCGCATCGCTGCCGACGGTACCATCCGTGCGTACACGCCCGATGAGTTCAACATCGACAACGTCAACCCGGGCAAGGTGCTCGCGGCGCTGCTGGCGAGCAGCGGCGAAGCGCGCTTTCGCAAGGCGCTCGATGCACAGGGCGCCCAGCTTGAACGCCACCCGCGCACACGGTCCGGCAACTTCTGGCACAAGCGCATCTACCCGCAGCAGGTCTGGCTCGACGGCGTGTACATGGCCCAGCCGATGCGTTGCGTGCTCGCGCTGCTCGACGGCGACGAGGCGACCCTCGGCGATGTCGAACGCCAGTTCACCTTCGTCCACGCCACGCTGCGTGATGGCGTCAGCGGCTTGCTCTACCACGGCTGGGACGAAAGCCGACTCGAGCGCTGGAGCAATCCGGAAACCGGCTGCTCGGCGAATTTCTGGGGTCGCGCAATGGGCTGGTATGCGATGGCGCTGGTCGATTGCATCGACGTGCTGCGCGATGCGCCATCGTCGCCGGCCGCGTCGCGCGCGCTGGCGGCATTGTCGCCCATGCTTCTTGATGTCGCCGATGCACTGCTGCGCGTGCGCAGCCCGTCGGGGCTCTGGTATCAGGTCCTCGATCGCGCCGATGTGCGTGGCAACTACGAGGAAGCATCGGCTTCGCTGATGATCGCTTACGCCTTGATGAAGGGCGCGCGCCTCGGCGTGCTCGGCAGCGATGCCGGCGCCGCCGGCCGCCATGCATTCGCGACCTGCGTCGAGCGCTTTCTCGACGATACCCAGTTGCATGCGATCTGCGGTGTCGCCGGACTCGGCAACGAGCCCTATCGCGATGGCTCGGTGGCGTACTACGTGTCCGAACCAATCACACCGAATGATCCGAAAGGTGTCGCCGCACTGTTCATGGCCCTCGCCGAAGCGATGCGCTGAGAGTCGACCGACCGTTGTCGCCCTGCCGA
>JBBSOU010000137.1:0-9104 GCA_038259445.1 Lysobacterales bacterium
GCAACGCGACGCGTTGCGCTTCGGCGTCACCACCGAGATCGACATGCATGGCGATAGTGCCCGCTTGCCGACGTTGAAATCCGAACGTGAATCGATGGCACGCACAAACCGCGCGGACATTTGGGCTGCAGGCACGGCGGTCACTGTTCCCGGCGGCCACGGCACGCAGTTCGGGTTTCCGATTCCGACCGTCGATGCAACGACCGACATCCCGGCGTTCGTCAACGCCCGCATCGGCGAAGGTGCCGATTTCATCAAGCTCATCCTCGAAGACCTCAGCGTGCACAGCGCCGATCAGCGCTGGCCGACGTTATCGCCGGAACAGGCTGCAGGTGTTGTCGCTGCCAGCCATGCGGCCGGTCGCATGGCGGTGGCGCACGTCTCGCGGCAGATCGATGCGGAGCGCATCGTCACTGCTGGCGTCGACGGTCTCGCGCACATCTTCATCGACGCGCCGGCCAGCGCCGCGTTCGTCGAAGCAGCGAAAGCGCGCGATGTGTTCGTGATCCCGACGCTGTCGGTGATGGCCGCTGGCTCCGGACCCGGCGATGGACGCAGCCTCGCCGCCGATGCACGTATCAAGCCGCATCTGACACGGGCGCAGTCCGACTCGCTCGCCGCCGTGTTCCCATCGATCGAGAACAATCCGGCCCTGCGCGACCATGCGATGGCGAGCGTGCGCGCCCTGCACGCTGCAGGCGTGAGCATCCTCGCCGGCACCGATGCCGGCAATCCGGGCACCGCGCATGGCATCAGCATGCACGGCGAGATGGAACTGCTGGTGCGCGCCGGACTGTCGACGCAGGACGCGCTGATCGCGGCAACCTCGGCACCGGCCGCGCGCTTCGGCATGCACGATCGCGGTCGCATCGCCACCGGCATGCGCGCCGACCTGATGCTGGTCGACGGCAATCCACTCGGCGACATCACTGCGACGCGCGCGATCGCGGTGATCTGGAAAAACGGATTCGTGGTCGATCGCTCGATCCCGGCTGCCGCGGCGCCGACGGCGCTGGCGAAGGCGCCGGCTGAAACGCTGGTCAGCAGCTTTGATCAGGGCGACACGAAAACGACATTCGGCGCGCAGTGGCAAGACACCAGTGACCAGATGGCCGGTGGCGTATCGATCGCGCAGCATCGGCTGGTCGGCGAAGGCGCCCTCGGCAGTGCCGGTGCACTCGAGATCAGCGGCGAGATCAAGGCCGGATTTGCCTATCCGTGGGCCGGCGCGATGTTCTTCACGTCGACCACACCGATGCAGCCGGTCGACTACGGGTCGCGTGCGGAACTCGTGTTCCAGGTTCGCGGCGACGGTCGCGAATACCGAGTGATGCTTTTCTCGGGCGCGTCCGAGCAATCCATTCCGAGCATGCAGGACTTCGTTGCCGGCCCCGCGTGGAGCGAAGTGCGACTGAAGCTCGCGGATTTCCCCGGCGCCGATCAGTCGCTGCTGCGTGCCGTCGCGTTCAGTGCAGGCGATCCGGCGGGCGCGTTCCGCTTCCAGATCGATCAGGTAGAGTTGCGCTGAGCGCACCGGGAGTTAGGGATGCTCTGTTCAAAACTGCGCAGGCGACATGATGTCCACTAGGCTCGCCCGCGCGCGCCGGCGGGTGGGCCTTGTGGACATCACCGCGTCATTTGAATCAACACGTTGGGGCCGCCCTGCCTGCGCGCAGATCGGCGTTGTGGCGACTCGGCAGACGGCCAATCTGCTTGTCGGAGCCACGCCTTGAACTGCGCGCAGGCAGTGCGGTGACGCCTGTGCAGACTTGAACAGAGTATCCCTGGCCGATGAAACCGTTCAACAAGACATTGCTGCGCTGGCGCAATCGCCTGCTTCCGGACGAGCTTGAACTCGGCTGGACGCCGTTCTACATGCTCGGCTATCTGGTCTTCGTCTTCATGCCAGCGCTGTTCACCGGCTCCAGTGGATTCGGCGGCGCGCCACGCGGGATGCCTGAAATGTTCTGGCCGGCAACGCTGGCCAGCATCGTCGTGTTCCTGCCGCTGTACTTCGCGGCGTATCGAAGCACCGGCATTGGCGTGATCGTCTGCATGCTCGGCATTGCTGCGATCGGCTATGCACTGTTGCCGATCAACCCGTTCTCCAACACCTACATCATCTTTGCGGCCGGATTCGCCGCCTATGTCGGACGGGCGCTGGTGCAGCGGATGGCGTGGATGGCGGGAATCCTTGCCGCTTTCCTGGTCGAAATTGTCGCTCTTGGCTACCCGATCTTCATCGGCGCGATCACCTCGATCATTGTCGTCGCGGTTTTTTTCGGCAATCACTTTTTCAGCGAGAGCACGCGCAAGCGTGCCGAACTCAAACTCTCGCACGACGAGGTCCGCCGCCTCGCCGCACTGGCCGAGCGCGAGCGCATTGGTCGCGACCTGCACGACCTGCTCGGGCACACGCTGTCGCTGGTGGCGCTGAAATCGGAACTCGCCGGCAAGCTGATTGATCGCGACGTTCATGCGGCGCGTCGCGAGATCGATGAAGTCACGCGCGTGTCGCGTGAAGCGCTCGCTCAGGTGCGGCGTGCCGTCACCGGTATCCGTGCCGCGGGACTCGGCGCGGAACTCGCATCGGCCAGGCTCATGCTCGAATCGGACGGCGTCGCATTCCGCTACGCGATCGGTGATGCATCACTGTCGGCGGAAGTGGAGACCGTGCTGGCACTGGCGGTGCGCGAGGCGATTACCAACATCCTGCGCCACGCGCGCGCCGGCACGGCTGATGTCTCGCTGGAGGTGCGCGGCGATGAAGCCGTGCTCGTGGTCAGCGATGACGGCCGCGGCAGTGATGTCATGCCCGGCAATGGGCTGACCGGCATGCGCGAACGCATCGAAGCGCTCGGTGGCAGTTTGCGTGTCGACTCGCAGGCCGGACGTGGCACTCGGCTCGAGCTGCGCGTGCCGATCGAGGCGGACGATGGCGTGATCGGTAACACTGCGCCGTCATCACGCTGGGCGCTGCGCTGACGCGCAAGGGATACTCTGACCACGTCTGCGCAGGCGGCATGATGTCCACAAGGCTCGCCCGCTGGTGTGCGTGGCGTCGCTTGAGAGGGGTGGCCTGGGCAAGCCGCGCGCGCCGGCGGGAGGGCCTTGTGGACATCACCCCGTCCTTGGATTCAAGAGGTTGCGGCCGCACTGCCTGCGCGCAGCTCGGCATTTTGGCGACTCGACAGACGGCCAGTCTGACTTCGTCGCCACGCCTTGATCTGCACGCAGGCAGTGCGGTGACGCCTGTGCAGACGTGATCAGAGCATCCCTAGGCAGCCGAATTTGCTACTTTGGCGGCCATGACCTGCCGCCCGTCTCGCCACCGATGATCCGCATCCTGCTCGCCGAGGACCAGGCCATGGTGCGCGGCGCGTTGTCCGCGCTGCTCGGTCTCGAGGATGACATCGACGTGCTCGGGGCCGCCGCCGATGGCGAGACGGCGTGGCGCGAATTGCAGCGCCTCAAACCCGATGTGCTGGTCACCGACATCGAGATGCCGGGTTTGACCGGACTCGAACTCGCGCAACGCATCCAGCGCCAGGAATTGCCGATCAAGGTCGTCATCGTGACCACCTTCGCGCGCCCCGGCTTCCTGCGTCGCGCACTCGACGCCGGCGTCAGCGGCTATCTTCTCAAGGACGCGCCCGCGGAGAACCTCGCCGACGCCTTGCGCAAGGTGCATCGCGGCGGCCGCGCCATCGATCCGCAACTTGCCGTCGAGGCATGGTCGGAAGCCGATCCGCTCAACGACCGCGAACGACAGGTCTTGCGTCTCGCCGGCGAAGGCATCGGCGCCGCCGAAATCGCCGCACAACTGAACCTCTCGCACGGCACGGTACGCAACTATCTGTCCGAAGCGATCGGCAAACTCGGCGTCGCCAACCGCATCGAAGCGTATCGACTGGCGCGGCAGAAGGGATGGCTTTGAGACGCAGGGACTAGGGGATAAGAGAGAAGCGAGCAGCGAGCAGGGATTCCTTCTGCGGGTTGGCAACGAATAAGCAGCAAATGCTTGCACTGATCGCTCACGCCTCCAGGATTCCCTAGCCCCTAGCCCCTAGCCCCTCGCATGAACAAGAAAGACTTCCATTTCGAACTCCCAGGCGAACTGATCGCGCAGCAGCCGTTGCCCGAGCGCTCGGCAAGTCGTTTGCTTGTGCTCGATGCGGCGGCGCAGACGCGAGCGGATCGGCAGTTGCGTGAGCTGCCGGACCTGCTCGAGGCGGGTGACTTGCTCGTGTTCAACGACACGCGTGTGCTGCCTGCACGGCTGCACGGGCACAAGGAAACTGGCGGCGCGGTCGAGATCATGCTCGAGCGTATCACCGGCGCGCACGAGGCGGTCGTGCAGCTCGGCGTCAGCAAGAAGCCGAAGCCCGGGTCGGCGATCACGCTGGCCGACGCATCGACTGCGCGTGTGCTCGGACGCGAGGGCGAGTTCTTCCGGTTGCGCTTCGAATCCGATGACCCGCTTGAGAAACTGTTGCCGAAGCTTGGCCGCATGCCGTTGCCTCCGTACATCTCGCGCGCGGCCGATGGCACCGACAGCGAGCGCTACCAGACCGTGTTCGCACGCGAGCCCGGCGCGGTCGCCGCACCGACGGCGGGCCTGCATTTCGATACGGCACTGCTCGATCGGCTCGCCGCGAAAGGAGTCGAGTCAGGGCATGTGACGCTGCACGTCGGTGCCGGAACGTTTCAGCCGATGCGTGCCGAACGGCTCGAAGACCATGTCATGCACCGCGAGTGGCTCAATGTCGGTGCTGCGCTGGTCGAAAAGATCCGGCGCACGCGTGAGCGCGGTGGCCGTGTCGTGGCGGTCGGCACCACGGTCGTGCGCGCGCTGGAGAGCGCAACGCGAAACGGCGTGCTCGAACCTTTGGCCGGCGAGACGCAGATCTTCATCTTCCCCGGTTATCGCTTCACCAGCGTCGATGCCTTGCTGACCAATTTCCATCTGCCGGAATCGACGCTGTTGATGCTGGTCTGCGCCTTCGCCGGGCGCGAGTTCATGCTCGATGCCTATCGCCATGCGGTCGATCAGCGCTACCGGTTTTTTTCCTACGGCGATGCGATGCTGATCCTGCCGACTGTGGCGAGCGCGTCGCCACGGGCATAATGCGCGGTCCTGGCTGCAGCACGCAGCCAATCCCTGCCTGATTGCCCGAAGACCATGCAGTTTTCACTACTTGCCACCCACGGCGCCGCCCGTCGCGGTCGCCTCACGTTCGCGCGCGGCACGATCGAGACGCCCGCGTTCATGCCGGTCGGCACCTACGGCTCGGTCAAGGCGATGACGCCGCGCGACATCGTCGAGACCGGTGCCGAGATCATCCTCGGCAATACGTTTCATCTGTTCCTGCGGCCCGGTCTCGACATCGTCGGCGACTTCGGCGGTCTGCATCGCTTCATCGGCTGGGAAAAACCCATCCTCACCGACTCCGGCGGCTTCCAGGTATTCTCGCTGGCGCACAAACGCAAGATCACCGAGCAGGGCGTGACATTCGCCTCGCCGGTGGATGGTGCGAAGGTTTTCCTGAGTCCCGAGGAGTCGATGCGCATCCAGCGCGTGCTCGATTCCGATGTCGCGATGATCTTCGACGAGTGCACGCCGTACCCGGCGACCGAGCCGGTTGCGCGCGAATCGATGGAGCTGAGCCTGCGCTGGGCATCGCGTTCGCGTGCAGCATTCGACGGTGACGGCAATCCGAATGCGTTGTTCGGCATCGTCCAGGGTTCGGTCTATCCCGAGCTGCGCAAGCGTTCCGCCGATGGTCTCATCGCGATCGGTTTTGACGGCTATGCGATCGGCGGTCTGGCGGTTGGCGAGACCGAGCACGAGCGCAACGCGATGCTGGAAACGGTCGAGCCGTTCCTGCCGACCGACAAGCCGCGCTATCTGATGGGTGTCGGCAGGCCCGAGGACATCGTCGATGCGGTCGTGCGTGGCGTCGACATGTTCGACTGCGTGATGCCGACGCGCAACGCGCGCAACGGTTTTTTGTTCACGCGCGAAGGCACGCTGCGCATCCGCAATGCGAAGTACGCGCGCGACACGCGCGTCATCGAGGAAGGCTGCGCCTGCTACGCGTGCCGCAACGGTTTCAGTCGCGCCTATCTTCGCCATCTGGACCGCTGCGGCGAAATCCTTGCGAGCCAGCTTGCGACGATGCACAACCTGCATCACTACCAACAGCTGATGGCTGGCCTGCGTGATGCGATTGCGCACGGTACGCTCGACGCGTACGTCGACGCATTCCGTGCTGCGCGTCAACCGGCACCGGTCTGAGAGTCGAGCGCACGGCCGGTCGTCGCCGGCCATGCGCTTGAACGATTACCAGCTGTAGCCGATCTTTGCGTAGACGAATGAGCCGTTGAAGCCGAACGGGGAGGCGGCGCTGTAGGGCAACTGTCCCGCGGTCGAGTTGGCGAACAGCACTTCGTCGGGATAGGCATTGGTCGCGTTGTCCGCACCGAGCGTGAACTTCCACTGGTCGAGCGTGTAGGACGTGGCGATGTCGAGCACCCATTCGGAACCAAAAGTCTGGTCGAGCGTCGGGTTGGCGTTGAGCACCGAGAACTCGCCGTAGCGTGTGACGCCGCCGGTCACCGACCAGTTGCCGACGTCCCAGGTGGCACCGAGCAACAGCTTGTCCTTCGGCGCGCCCTTGGTGATGCGACCGGTTTCGACCCGGCCGATGCGCTGCAGGTTGAGGCCGCCCTGTTCGAGTTCGGGCGGGTTCGGTTGCGTCGCGGTGATGTCGGTCTTGTTGTAGTTGAAACCGGCGGTCAGGTTGAGCGCGCTGCTGCCGAGATCCCAGCGGTAGGTGCCGACCAGGTCGATGCCCTTGGTCTTGGTGTCGATGGCATTGGTGAAGTAACGCCCGCCGGTGACGCCGAAGATGCCGCGCGCTTGCAGGAAGCTGGTCACTGCCGCGCCGGTAAGGTTCTCTGACAGCACGACGCGATCATCAATCTCGATCTGATAGGCATCGATGGTGATGTAGAGGCCATCGGCAGGCTGCAACACGAGTCCGAGGCCGATATTGGTCGATTCCTCGGCCTGCAACGCTTCCGACCCGAGCGCGATCGCAATCGGATTGGTTGCCGCGAACGTGCGTACTTCAAACGGAATGCCGCCGATGAAATTGGTCGCCGTCGACTGGAAGAACTGCTGTGCGAGCGACGGCGCGCGGAAACCGTTCGACAGCGTGCCGCGCAATGCCACCGCATCGGTGAATGCATAGCGGGCCGAGAACTTGCCTGAACTCGCGTTGCCGAAGTCGCTGTAGTCCTCGAAGCGCGCGGCGAGCCCGACCGAAAACTTGTCGGTGACATCCTGCTCGATATCGACATACACCGATGCGTTGTCGCGATCGTAGGCGCCCGCATCACTGGGTCGGAAACCCGGAAACACCTGTGCACCGGGAGGCGCCCCGACAACCGCTCCGGCGATATAGGAATTCACTTCACCGGGCGACTGGTTGAACTTCTCTTCGCGGTATTCACCACCGAAGGCGACATTGAGCGGATAGGCGAAGCCGATGTCGAACTGCTTGCTGAAATCGAGATTGACGAGGTTCTGCGTGTACTCGAGCGAGCCGGCGTAGAACGACGTCTGCGAAGTCGGCCCGATACTGCGGTTGAGGCTGTTGTTGACGTTGAAATCGAGATGGTTGTAGCCGTAGTTGTAGCTCGCATCCCAGCGCCAGCCGCCAGCGGTCTGGCCGCGCAGACCTGCCACAAGTGAACGATCCTTGGTGTAGTTGAGGATCTGCGGCAGGAATCCGTCCGGATAGATCGACGGAATGTTGCGCGCGTCTCCGGCGGGACGGAAGAAACCGTTCGAGGTGACGTCGCGATTGCTGATGATGCCGAAGGTGTAGAACTCGAGCGCGTCGCTGAACTGGTAGGCACCGTTCAACGACAGCGCGCCGAGGTCGATCTCGGGATCGCCGTAACGCTGCACCACGCGTCCTTGAGGCGCCGAGGTCGCGGTCGGCGTGCCGAGGAACGGCCGCGCGCGATCGGTCTGGTCGCTGCTGCCGACCTGGCCGGCCAGGTGCAGCCAGCCGCTTTCGCCGAACGCCAGGCCGCCATCGCCGGCGACCTGGTACTGCTCGCCGTCACCGGCACTGAACTGTCCGTAGCGACCCTCGATGCTGCCGCCACTACCGCTGCCCTTGAGCACGATGTTGATCACGCCGGCGATCGCATCGGATCCGTACAACGCCGACGCGCCATCGCGCAGCACTTCGACGCGCTCGACTGCGGCGACTGGAATCGCGTTGATGTCCACCGGCGCCGAGCCGCGACCCTGACTGCCGTTGAGATTGATCAAGGCGCCAACATGACGGCGCTTGCCGTTGACCAGCACGAGCGCCTGGTCGGGCGAGAGTCCACGCAATTGCGCCGGACGTACCGCGTCGGTGCCATCGGTGATGGCGGGGCGCGGGAAGTTGAGCGATGGCAAGGCACGCGACAACGCAGTCGCAAGTTCCGACGTGCCGGTCGAGGCGAGCAGTTCGGGCGTGATGATGTCGATTGGCGACACCGACTCCGCGGCTGTGCGATCGGTCGTGCGGGTTCCGGTGACGACGATCAGGTCGAGTTCGCTGGTGTCGCTCGGCGGCGTCTGCGCGAATGCGCCGGATGCGGAGAGCAGCGATGCAATGGCTAGCGGAAGGCTGGCTGGCTTGAAGTTCACGATTGGATCCTCGCCTGGGGGATGGGGACACACGTATTGCAACGCACCACATTTCGTTTACATGACAGCATCGTGGTCGTCAACAGGAGCTCGACAATGCCAGTGCGGCGCTTTCAGCGGATATCTCCGATTGGCATGAAGCCATTTCGCCCGGGAATGTGAGGAGCATGCGCTGTAGGCTTGGGGACCGTGATCCGTTCGACTTCCCGGCGAAAGGCGGGATCCAGCGACACGGCAAGGCATGGAACGCGCTGATCCGGGGCATTCGCCAAAATTGCGGATTCGAGGCTGACCACACGTTGCCTTGAAAATCCGGTTTCGCGTGCTGTTCGCCGCGCGCTACCATGCCCGGCTTCGCGGTCGTGCCGTCGTGCGTTCCGTGCGAAAC
>JBBSOU010000138.1:0-8975 GCA_038259445.1 Lysobacterales bacterium
GTCAGCGATACGACACCGGCTGGTCTGACCTTCGTCAGCAACACCGGTGCATGCACGACCGCATTCCCGTGCAACCTCGGCACGGTTCCCGCCGGTGAAACGCGCACGATCACGACGACGTTCTCGGTGCCGGCCAACTATGCCGGTGCGAATCCGATCGTCAACCTCGCCAGCGTGACCTCGCCAACCGATCCGGGCGGTCCGCGCCAGGACGATGCGACGACGCCAATCGGAGACGCCGTGGCCGAACTGCTGATCGAAAAGACGGCCAATGTGCAGCAGGCGCTTCCCGGCGCGACGATTACCTACACGATCGTGGTGGGCAACGCCGGGCCGTCCGATGCAACCAACGTCGTCGTCACCGATCCGGTACCTGCCGGCTTGAACTTCATCGCCAACAGCGGCGCTTGCACGAACGCGTTTCCGTGCAGCCTCGGCACGATTGCGCCAGGCCAGACACGTACCATCACGTCGTCCTACCTGGTGCGCTCCGACTTTCCGGGCGGCGCCTCGATCGTCAATGTGGCCACCGCGACCTCGCCGAACGACCCGGGTGGTCCGATCAGTGACGATGCCAGCGTGCCGACCGTGCCGCGAGGCGAAACGGTAGCGGTCCCGGTCGACAACCCACTTGCCCTGCTGCTGCTCATGCTCGGCGCCGCGGGCATTGCAGGACGCACGCTGCAACGGCGACGTCGCGCCATTGATGGTTGACGAAAAGCACCCTTGCGTGACGCGCTGTCGCGCGAGGGTGTGACGTTTACGCGGTGAATCGGCGCGGAATCGCGGGACGATGTCCTCTTTTCACGCCGTTCTACGTTTACTGATGGGTGACGCCAGCGCGCATACAGGATGCTCGTGCGGCGGCGCCACGGTGACATCGGGTCGGCCGGGCTACCCCAAGGGCCCGGTCGGCCCGCTCACTCGCTGCGCACGTGCACCATCGTGCGCATGAGGTGCTCGAGGGCACCCCCCGGATCGCTGCACTGACCCGAGTGCACGCTCGAGGTCTGGATCACAGCGCTGCGTGGCGCGACCAGCCAGTGAAACCGCTCGCGCTGGCTCAGTCTGCCGATCGCGCCGGCGTCCGCACCGCCCGCGCAGATGCGCACGATCGCGGCCAGGTGGGAGCGCAGGAAATCGATATCGAGATCGGCATCGAAGGCGCGCAGGCGACGTTCGTCGAGATCGATGCGGGCGTCGAGGAACTTCGCCGCTGCGCACGACACGATCGCCCCGACGTTGAGGAACTCCTCGCGCTCCGGACGCGGGACCACGCGCACGATCGCGTAGTCATACACGTTGCGCGTGCGCACGGATGGCCTCCTCGACGAATGCGCGTGGTGACTCGACCCGGCGCAACAGATACTCGACATAGGCGTCGCGATGCGCGGCGGCGCTGGCAAAGGCGGGTTCGTCACCGAGCCACGCGTCGGGAATCGCTGCCACCAGTTCGCGAACCCGTTCGCGCTGCACGCACGCTGCCATCGTTGCATCCACCGCGTCGAGCGCCGTCGCGAATGGCATCAGGACATGGTCCCTGATCGGCGTGAACGCCGTGCGCGCGCGTTCGCGCTGATCGCCCCAGGCATGATGGAAATACAGCGCGGCACCATGATCGATCAGCCAGAGCCGGCGATGCCATACCATCATGTTGGCATTGCGTGCGGTGCGGTCGACGTTGCTCACGAAGGCGTCGAACCAGACGATGCGTGACGCCAGCGCGGCATCCGGTTGCCAGGCCAGTGGATCGAAGGTGACTGCGCCGGGCAGGTAATCGAGCGCCAGATTGAGGCCGGCGCTGGCGCGGATCAGCGCCTGGATCTCGGAGTCCGGCTCGGTGCGCGCGAGCTCCGCGTCGACCTCGACGAAGACGATCTCGGGAACGGGCAGGCCGCAGTCGCGCGCCAGTTCACCGGCAATCCACTCGGCGATCAGTGCCTTCGGCCCCTGCCCGGCACCACGGAACTTGAGTACGTACATGCCGGCATCATCGGCTTCGATGATTGCCGGCAGCGATCCGCCTTCGCGCAGCGGCATGACATAGCGGGTGGCCGTGACGGTTCGCGGGGACATGTCGGCAAGCATAGCCGGGCCAATCGATGCAGGACATGTCCGAACGATGGGCAGGCGGGAGATACTGACCGGCATCCTCCCCCGTTACGCACGCGCGCCGTGCAGGAGTCTTGCGTGGATGCGATCGTGCTGACGATGATTGCGGTCATTCCGACGGTCATCCTGCTCGCCATCTGGGGCGCGTGGAAACAGGCGGGGCGGGCGAACTTCATTCGCGACTACCGGTTTCCGTCCGGCTTGCTGGCGAAACTGCGCGTGCAATATCCCGACCTGCGCAGCAATGACCTGCAACTGGTCGGCCGCGGCCTGCGTCAGTTTTTTCTTGCCTACCTGTATGGCCGCCACCATACGGTCTCGATGCCGTCGAAGGTTGTCGACGCGTTGTGGCACGAATTCATCCTGTACACGCGCCACTACGACGATTTCTGTCGCAAGGCGTTTGGCCGCTTCATGCACCACACACCAGCGACCGTGCTCGGCAAGGACCGGCGCAACAACGAAGGCTTGCGCCGGGTCTGGTGGCACAGCTGTCGCGAGGAGAGCATCGATCCACGCAAGGCGACGCGGCTGCCGCTGCTGTTCGCCCTCGATGCCAAGCTGGGCATCGCTGACGGTTATCACTATGCGCTCGACTGCGCACGCTTGCGCCAGGCCGCCGACGGCACCACGCAGTGTGCGGGAGATCTCGGCGATTCCCGCATTGATGGAAGCACCGACGGGTTCGATGGCGCAGACGGCAGTGACGGTGGTGGCGACGGTGGTGGTTGCGGCGGCGGCGACTGATACAGCACGCTGGCCACGCATCGCGTAAACGAAAGCGGCCGCTTGCGCGGCCGTTTCGGCAGCCAGCGAAATGGCCGGGATCAGCTCGGCTTCGCTTCTTTCTCCATCAGCTTCTCGACCAGGTTTGCCGGTACTTCGGCGTAGTGGTCGAACTCCATCGTGAAGGTGCCGCGACCGCGCGTCGAGGAGCGCAGGAAGTTGATGTAGCCGAACATCTCGGCCAGCGGCACGAAGCCCTGCACGAACGCGTTCAAGCCCTTCTGGCCCTGGTCGCTGACGGTGCCGCGACGACGATTGATGTCACCGATGATGTCGCCGAGATACTCCGCTTCGGTCACCACTTCGACGCCCATGACCGGCTCGAGCAGCTTCGGACGGCTGCCCCGGTGCGCTTCGCGGAACGCGCCGCGACCGGCGATTTCGAATGCCAGAGCCGAGGAGTCGACATCATGGTACTTGCCGTCGAGCAGACGCGCCTTGAAGTCGACGACTTCATAACCGGCAACCTGGCCCTTGCGGCTTTCCGTGCGGATCGCGTGTTCGACCGACGGAATGAACTCGCGCGGGATGCGGCCACCGACGATTTCGTCGGAGAACTCGATGCCGGTGCCTTGCTCGGCCGGCTCGAACACCATCTTCACTTCAGCAAACTGGCCCGAGCCGCCGGACTGTTTCTTGTGCGTGAAGACCAGTTCGATCGGACCGCCGAACGCCTCGCGGAAGCTGACCTTGGGCTTGCCCATGACTGCTTCGACACCGAGCTCGGTGCGCATGCGATCGACGGTGATTTCCAGATGCAGCTCGCCCATGCCCTTGAGCACGGTCTGGCCGGTTTCCTTGTCCACTTCGAGGCGCAAGCTGGGATCGGCCTTGGCCATCTTGTAGAGCGCCGTCGACATCTTGTCGATATCGTTGCGGTTCTTCGGCTCGACCGAAACGCTGATGACCGGGTCCGGGAAGCGCATGCGCTCGAGCAGCACCGGCGAGGACGGGTCCGACAGCGAATCGCCGGTCTCGGTGTCCTTCATCGATACGAACGCGCAAATGTCGCCGGCGCGCACTTCGTCGATGTCCTTGGTCGCGTTGGCCTGCACTTCGACGATGCGACCGATGCGCTCCTTCTTGCCACGGGTGACGTTGAGGAGCGTGTCGCCCTTCTTGATCACACCCGAGTAGATGCGCGTGAAGGTCAGCGTGCCGAACTGGTCGTTGATCACTTTGAACGCGAGCGCGCGGGCCGGTGCGTCGTCGCGCACTTCCTGCTCGCCGATGATCTTGCCATCCTCGTCGACCATCGCGATGCCGCCGTTCTCGCCCGGGTACGGCATGTAGTCGACGACGCCGTCGAGCAGCTGCTGCACACCCTTGTTGCGATACGACGAACCACAGAACACCGGCACCAGCTTGCCGCTGACGGCGCCCATGCGGATGCACTTCTTGAGCATATCGGCGTCGAACTCGCCGGTATCGAGCAGGCGCTCGAACGCGTCGTCGTCCATGGCCAGTGCCGATTCGAGCAGGTCCTGGCGCAGCTTCGGCAACTGGTCGACCCAGTCGTTGTCGACGGTCGAGGCGAAGTTCAGGCGGGCGCGCAGATCGGCCAGCGGAATCGTCTCCCAGGTGCTGTCCTTGTCGTCGGACGCCCAGATGTAGCCGACGCCGGCGACCAGATCGGCCATGCCGCAGAACTCGTCATTGCTGCCGAGCGGGATCTGGCACAGCAGCGCATTGGCGCCGAGGCGTTCGCGGATGCCCTTCACGCAATGCGCGAAGTTGGCGCCGATGCGGTCCATCTTGTTGACGTAGCACAGGCGCGGAACGTTGTACTGGTCAGCCAGGCGCCAGTTGGTCTCGGTCTGCGGCTCAACGCCGGCAACGCCGTCGAAGACCACGACCGCACCGTCGAGGACGCGCAAGCTGCGGTTCACCTCGATCGTGAAGTCGACGTGCCCGGGCGTGTCGATGACGTTGATCTGGTAGCCCTTCCACTCGGTCGAGACCGCCGCGCTCTGGATCGTGATGCCGCGCTTGCGTTCCTGTTCCATGTAGTCGGTGGTGGTCGACCCCTTGCCATCCTTGGTGTCGTGCACGTCGATGATCTGGTGCTTGCGACCGGTGTAGTAGAGCACGCGCTCCGTGGTCGTGGTCTTGCCCGCGTCGATGTGGGCGATGATCCCGATATTGCGGTAGAGCTTGAGCTCTTTCTGCCTGGCCATGATGTCTTCTCTCAACTCGATGAGGGTGTTTTCCGCTTCCACCGGCGCGGACAGAAGTCCCGCAGGCGTCGCGGATCACAGTGGAAAATCTGCTGCACGGTCGCCGCACGCATGTCGAATCGCTCGGATTTCCGGCGATAAATCAAGGACATGGCGGAGGGAAGCCGAACCTGGAACTGCGCCTGCACGGGGTTTTCGGCCCCGGCAATTGCCCTGCTTCCAGCGACTGCGGCGGCGGGATTTTACACGAGCCCGCGTCTTCGCGTGGGATTCGCGCGAATCGTGGCGAAAACGGCTTTGTCACGGTCAGTTGATGGGCACAGTCTAGAATCGGCGGTCTGCATCGACAATCGGCGTGACCCGCGCATGAGCATTCGTCATCTTTCCAGTCTGCTCGAGCCGAAATCGATCGTCGTCGTTGGCGCCTCGGATCGGCCCGGCAGTGTCGGCGCCACGGTCTGGCGCAACCTGCAGGCGGGCGCGTTTGCCGGCACGATCCACGCGGTCAACCGTCGACGCGCCGATCTCGGCCCGGCGCGCGTGCATGCGCGCGTCGCCGATCTCCCGGACGTGCCTGACCTGGCGATCCTGTGCACGCCGCCGGCGAGTGTTCCAGGGCTGATCGAGGAACTCGGCCGGCTCGGCACGCGCGCGGCGATCGTGCTCAGCGCCGGTCTCGACGCCGCGCAGAAGCGCGCAATGCTCACGGCCGCACGTGCCCACCTGCTGCGCGTGCTCGGTCCGAACTGTATCGGCGTGCTCGCCCCGCACATCGGCATGAACGCGAGCTTCGCGCATGTCGATGCCTTGCCCGGTGACGTCGCGTTCCTGTCGCAATCGGGTGCGCTGGTCACCGCGATGCTCGACTGGGCACGCACGCGCGAAATCGGTTTCTCGTACATGGTCTCGCTCGGCGAACGCGCCGATGTCGATTTCGGTGATCTGCTCGACTATCTGGCGAGCGACGCGCGCACGCGCTCGATCCTGCTCTACATCGAATCGATTGAAGCACCCCGCAAGTTCATGTCGGCGGCTCGCGCCGCGGCGCGCAACAAGCCGGTGATCGTGGTCAAGGCCGGTCGCGCCGGTGGCGGACTGCAGGCGGCTGCCTCGCATACCGGCGCGCTGGCCGGTTCCGATATCGTTTTCGATGCAGCAATCCGGCGCGCCGGCATGCTGCGGGTCGACACGCTGCAGGACCTGTTCATGGCGACGCAGACGCTGTCGCGATTCGGCCGCAATCGCGATACGCGCCTAAGCATCATGACCAACGGCGGCGGTGCCGGCGTGATGGCTGCCGATGCGGCCGCGGTCGCCGGTGTCGACCTCGCCACCTTGAGCGAGTCCGTGCAAGCAACGCTCGATGGTTTGCTGCCGGTGACGTGGTCGCGCGCGAATCCGATCGACATCATTGGCGACGCAGCGATCGAGCGCTACACCGGCACCTTGCAGGCTCTGCTCGACGAACCGGAAAGCGGCGCCGTGCTTTTCCTGCACGCACCGACTGCCATCGTGCGCAGCACCGATATTGCGATCGCCTGTGCGCCGATCGTGCGTGCGAACCCCGCCCGCGTCATGGCCTGCTGGCTTGGTGATGCCGCGGTCGTCGATGCGCGCCGCCTGTTCGCCGACGCCGGTGCCGCCGACTACGCAACGCCCGAAGAAGCCGTCCGCGCATTCGCGCTGCTGGCGACCTATCGGCGCAATCAGGAGTTGTTGCTGGAAGCGCCCGGCACCAGCGACAACATCACACCCGACCACGCCGCCGCCCGCATCCCGATCGAAGCGGCGCTGGCCGCCGGGCGCGACATGCTCGACGAACTCGAGGCCAAGCAGTTGCTGGCCGCCTACGGCATTCCGGTGGTACCCACGGTCGCAGTCGGACCGACAGCGGATGAAGCGATCGCCACCGCCAACACACTCGGATATCCGGTCGTGCTGAAGATCCTGTCGCCGGACATCAGCCACAAGTCCGACGTCGGTGGCGTGCACCTGGGAATTGACGGCGAAGACGCGCTGCGCGCCGCGGTGACGGCGATGCTCAGTCGCGTGCGCGCCGTGCAGCCGCAGGCGAACATCACCGGCTTCACCGTGCAGCCGATGGTGCGCAGGCCGGATGCGCGGGAACTGATTGTCGGTGCCAGCATCGACCCGTTGTTCGGCCCGGTCGTGCTGTTCGGACATGGCGGCATCGCCGTCGAAGTGATCGCCGATCGCGCGATCGCATTGCCGCCGCTCAATCGCGCACTTGCCGCCGATCTCGTTTCGCGTACACGCGTGGCCCGCCTGCTGAACGGCTATCGCGACCGCGCCGCAGTCGATCTCGATGCCGTGCATGACGTACTGATCGCGATCTCGTGCATGCTCGCCGAGTTGCCCGAAATCGCCGAGCTCGACATCAACCCGTTGTGGGCCGACGCCGACGGCGTGATTGCCCTCGATGCACGCGTGCGCATCAGCCCTGACCAGCCAGGTGGCGCCGGCCACTTCGCGATCACGCCGTATCCGACGGAGTGGGTCGAAACGCTCGACTGGCACGGCGAGCCGCTCGTGCTGCGCCCGATCCGACCAGAGGACGAAGCGCAGCACCTCGCGTTCGCGACGTCGATCCGTCCCGAGGACCTGCGCCTGCGCTTCTTCAACGTGCGCCGCGAACTTCCGCGCAGCGAACTCGCGCGCCTGACCCAGATCGACTACGCGCGCGAGATGGCGTTCGTCGCCGTGCGCACGCTGGCCGATGGCAGCGCACACACACTCGGCGTCGTCCGCGCGGTGATCGATCCCGACAACATCGATGCCGAGTTCGCGATCGTGGTGCGC
The DNA here is from genome assembly GCA_038259445.1 of Lysobacterales bacterium. Lineage (GTDB taxonomy): Bacteria > Pseudomonadota > Gammaproteobacteria > Xanthomonadales > Rhodanobacteraceae > Dokdonella. The sequence goes on from JBBSOU010000138.1 coordinate 7,896, forward strand.
TCGGATCTCAAGGGTCGCGGCCTTGGCGGCCTGCTCATGCGCAAGATGATCCGCTACCTGGAAATCCGCGGCACGCGTCGGATGGTCGGCGACGTGATGCACGGCAACGACGCAATGCGCGGATTGCTCGAGCCGCTCGGATTCGTCATCGACGCCAAGCACAGTGACAGCGACGCCCGGCGCTGGGTGCTTTCGCTGCCGGCGCCTGTCGGCAACGATTGAACAGGGAAGCTCGGTTCAAGCCGTCATCGCGACGCGAGCCGTCGCCCGTTCAAGACCGCCGCGGCGCACCGAGCGCGCGCGAGCCCGTCCACCGCACAGGCGCTGCGGCGACCCAACGAATGGCTCATTCAGCCGCCGGGACGCTGTGCTAGCGTGCCGCACTTTGTTCCCTGCGGAGTTCCTGCCGATGCGCGTTTCCCGCTTTTCCGGCCCTTTCATGCTCGTGCTCGGCACGCTCGCGCTTGCTGCCTGCGATGCGCCATCGTCGACCACCACGACGGTTGCGCCAGCTGTCGAAGCGAAACCGGTCGCGGCCGAACCGACGCGACCGTCGAAGCAGTATTCGATCGCCGATTTCGTTGAAACGATCGGCGTCGCCGATGCCTCGTTCTCGCCCGACGAATCACGCCTGCTGTTCTCGTCCAACAAGTCCGGCATCTGGAATGCCTACACGATGCCGGTCGGCGGCGGTGACTGGGACGCCGTGACCCAGTCGAGCAACGACAACAACCGCGCGGTGGCGTGGTTCCCGACCGATGACCGCAAGCTCATCACGCGAGACCAGGGCGGCAACGAAAACAACCACGTCTACGTGATCGAAGCCGATGGCAGCGAGCGCGACCTCACTCCGGGCGACAAACTCAAGGCCGAGTTCGGCGGATTCAACCACGCCGGCGATGCGTTCTACGTAATCTCCAACGAGCGTGATCCGAAGTTCTTCGACCTGTATCGCTACGACGCGAAAACGTATGCGCGCGAGCTGCTGTACAAGAACACCGAGGGCTACGCCATCGGCACGCTGTCGCGTGACGAGCGCTACCTCGCGCTGGTCAAGGCGCGCACCACCAACGACAACGA
>JBBSOU010000139.1:0-8839 GCA_038259445.1 Lysobacterales bacterium
CGCAGGATGAACTGGCCACCGCGATGGCGCGCTTCGAGCCAGCAATAGAGCGCGGTGCGGGCACCACCGATATGCAGGAATCCGGTCGGGCTCGGCGCGAAACGGGTACGTACGGTCATTGCAAGGGATACGCGGAGAAATCAGGAGCCGGATGCTAGCAGATGGCATCGCGCCGGCTTCAGGTTCCGCAACGTCACGGCCATTCGAAACCCGCCCGGAAGATCGTCTCGTTGAATGTCATTCCGACAACGCGACCGACGTTCTCACCAGCCAGGCCAGGCCCGGTCTGCGGCCACCCGACGTACACGATGTCGCCGCGCATGGCGAGCGTGAATCGCGAGGAATGGCCCGGGCCCGGGACCGGACCACCGGCCGTTATCCTCCAATCGGAGGACGCGTCCGCGCGTGTGGCGCGATAGATCTCGGGGCGCCCGCCGGCACCGGCGACCACGCACGCAATCGTGTCGTCGGCATCGATTGCGACGACCGTGCAACCGCCACTGATCGTGAATCCATTCTTCATCACGCGCCATGAAGGGCCCCACCCGCCCGTCGTGGTCCAGGCATAGACGCGCGCCACCGAGGTACCGAAATCGTCGGTCATTGGGACCACGACCCAGTGTTCGCTGGCTGCGAGCCCGCTTGCGATCGGCACGTCGCTGAGCGTGAGCGGAAGCCTCGCGGTCAGCTCGTAATCCTGAAACTGATTGATGCGCGAGTAGCCCCGGACACCGGCGACCATGCGATCGTCGTCGGCAACAACACGGCTGCCGTAACCGAAGTCCGGCCAGGAACCTTCGTTCGGGAGCACGATCGTCTGGGTCAGCTGAAAGCCGTTGCCGCTATTGCTGTAGATGAGCACGTCCGAGCTCAAGATGCCGCTGCCAACCATCTTGCGGGTCAGAGCAAACGAATTGACATCACGAGCAACGTCGATTTCCTGAATGGTACTCGACGTGGGCGGCATCAGAATTTCGTTCGCCGGCGCAAGTGGCATCGGCGTCGCTCCGTCATAAAGCGCGACTCGCAACTCATGCGGCGCAACGGTGGTCTGGGTGCGTGAGGCGATTGCCAGCTTTTGTGTCATGTCGACACTGATCGCTGCACCGAAACCACGCGCCAATGCCGGCGATGGCGGAACCAGCGGGCCGGCCGACGGCAAGGTGGCGCCCGGCAGGGCGTGAATCCAGACGCCACCCGCGCCGCGATCGCCGGAGGACAGGCCAGGACTGCCGATCCAGAGTCGGCTGCGCGCTATACCGAGCGAGGCGCCGAACCGCGCATTCGAAAGATCGGAAAGTCCGACGACGCCGCTCGCCAGCCACGCGCCCGTGGCAACGCTGAACGATTGCCCGCCGATCAACGCAGAACTACCGTTCCACGCGATCGGCAAGGAGGGAACTTGCTTATACGGAATATCGAGTTGGGACGTCTCGATCCAGACTCCGGATTCATTTGGCGCGTGCAACGACATGCGTCCACTCGTGACGAGTCGCACGAGAAGACCGGCATCGCTGATCTCGAAGTTGCGAACACCGTCGATCGTCTGCGTGGGCACCCATTCGTCATCGACTCGACGGTGGATGCGCAAGCTCTCGTCTGGCGTTCGCACGAACAGCCAGCCACCGGCCACAGCCACCGGCGCGGCGGACCCGGCCACGCTCGCCTCCGTATTCCATTGAGCGCTTCCGTCGCTGACGAAGGTACGGCAGACCATCTCGAGGCACGCGGCGATGCGTTCCCCATCGGTGTGGGCGAAGTACTCGGCGCCCTGGAACGGACCCGATACTGAGAAACCCGCCGGCTCCCAAATGCCGGTTCCTGCACTGCGCCGGTAGCTTTCGAGTCCTCCGCCGCCGAAGCTTGATACCACAGACACGACCAGCACGTCACCGTGGATCGAGAGCGTCCGGCCGAACGACGTGACGCCAACCGGTGGGTCGATGGACTGCTCGAAAGTCCATGTGCCGCTCGCGCGCCGATAGATGTCCACGCGACCATTGCCGTTCGCATCGGGCAGTCCGATTGCCAGGCGTTGCAGATCGGCATCGACGACGACCGCCTGTCCATCCAGCGTGCTGGCTTCAACCAGCAGTTGTGCCGCGGACCACACGCCCGACTCAGAAGCGGCCAGATAGATGCGAACGCGTTGCGTCGGCGCTCCGCCGTAGGCGAGTACGGCCGTGTTGGCTGAAATCGCGACATCAACGAGAACCGGCTTCGCGACATCAGCCCCGGGCGGTTCGAGAATCAGGATGGGCCAGGCACCGGTCTGTGCGCCGATGGGTCCGCAAAAGGCGACACACGACAAAACAAAGGCAAGGCGCGCACATGACTTCGAGAACACGTTTCGATCCGCGAAGCGCATGAATATTCCCTCGTCACAGCTGCCAAGCATGGAGCTTAGACAGGCGGGCGGGCCAAGGCAACGCGAAACGATCGCCGCGATCGAATTTCGCCACTCCTGCGCGATCTTCACACTTCACAGGCAGAATCTCGGCTCCAGCCCTCGAAAAATCCCTCATGCGAAGCCTCCGTTCGTGCTTCCTCTGCTCCGCGCTCGTGTTGTCGTCCGTCGCCGGCTGTGCCGCCGTTCCCGGCGAACGCAAGGAACTTGCCGACGGCGCGCGCGCGACGCTCGCGATCCTCGAAACCACCGACATCCACGCCAATGTCCTGAGCTACGACTACTACAAGCTGGCCGAGGATAAGACGCTCGGATTCGAGCGACTCGCGACGCTGGTGCGCGAGGCGCGCGACGAGTTCGAGAACACGCTGCTGTTCGATGCCGGCGACACCATTCAGGGCACCGCGCTGTCCGACTGGCAGGCGCGTGCGCAGCCGCTGGCCTGCGAGGAGAAACTGGCGATGTACAAGGCAATGGATGCGCTCGGCTTCGATGGCGGCACGATCGGCAACCATGAGTTCAACTACGGCCTGCCATTCCTCGCCCAGGTGACCGATACCGCGCTCGATGTCGACGGCGTCGTCGCCCGCCGCTGCAACGGTCCCGATTTTCCGCTGGTGCTCGCCAACGTGTTCAGCGCACGCAGCGGCGCACCGCTGTTCGCGCCGACGGCCTTGCTCGAGCGCCGCGTGAAGGCGCGCAACGCCAGCGGCAAGACGATCGAATTGCCGATCCAGATCGGCATCATCGGCTTCGTGCCGACCCAGATCATGCTCTGGGACAAGGCCAATCTCGATGGCCGCGTGACCACGCTCGGCGTGGTCGAGGCTGCGCGCCGGTACGCACCGCAACTGCGTCAACAGGGCGCCGACGTGATCATCGCGATCTCGCACGGCGGCATCGACACACGCCCCTACGGTCCGGATCTCGAAAACGTGAACTGGCATCTCGCTGCCGAGCCCGACATCGACGTGCTGCTGCTCGGCCATTCGCATCAGGCGTTTCCGGATCCGGAGAACCCGAAGTCGCGCTACAACAACCTGGCGGAAGTCGACAATGTGCGCGGCTTCCTGCGCGGCAAGCCGGCAGTGATGGGCAATTTCTGGGGCAAGAGCCTCGGCGTGATCGAGCTTGCACTGGTGCACGATGCGAATGGCTGGAGGATCGATGCGGACGCGACGCGCGCGCACGTGCGCGACATCCGCAAGGCCGACGGCAGCTTCGTCGAGCCCGATCCGGCCATTTCCGCGGCCATCCGCAGCGAGCATGAAGCAACCGTGCGCTACGTGTCGGCACCGATCGGTCGCTCCGATTTCCCGATGACCAGCTACTTCGCGGCGATCGGCGATGTCAGTGCCTTGCAACCGGTCAACACCGCCCAGCGCGAATTCGTCGAACGACTGATCGCGCAGACGCTGCCGGACTTGCGCGGTATCCCGGTGATCTCGGCCGCTGCGCCGTTCAAGGTCGGTTTCGGTGGCCCGACCGATTACACCGACGTCGCCAGCGGTCCGCTGGCGATCCGCAATGCGGCGGACCTGTACCTGTTTCCGAACACGCTGTCGGCGCTGCGCATCGACGGCGGCATGCTGCGCGGCTGGCTCGAGAAATCGGCCGGCTATTTCAATCGCATCGACGCGTCTGCCAGCGCACCGCAGGAACTGATCAATCGTGCGTTCCCGGGATACAACTTCGACGTGATCCAGGGCGATATCCGCTACGAGATCGATATCACGCGAGCGCTCGGCGAGCGCATCACGCGGCTCGAGTACCGCAATCGTCCGGTCACGTCCGACGATACCTTCATCCTCGTCACCAACAACTATCGCGCGTCAGGCGGCGGCGGATTCCCGGGCGCATCGCCTGAGAACCTCGTCATCGAATCGACCGAGATGAACCGTGATGTGTTGATCGAGTGGGTCCGGCAGCGCAAGGAGCTCGTGCGCGCGCGTGACGCCGATGATCGCTCGTGGCGATTCGCCGCAACGCCAACGGTCGGCCCGGTCGTGTTCACTTCGGCGAGCGGCAGGCTTGATCTGGCGCGCGCCGCGGGTTTCGACAACGTTCGCGTCGTCGAAAAGGATGACGACGGGCGCAGCACCTACGCGATCGATCTGGCACCAAAGCGCTGAACACGGACCACCGGTAGCGCGAGGCCTTGCGTCCGTGTCACCTGCCCAACTGCGTTATCTTGTGGGACAGGTATCGGATCGACGGATTTTGATGAACAGCGCTCTCGCAACGAATCCGCGGCCGAGCCGCTTCGCGCAGCGACGACTGACCGTTGCACTCGCCGCGATTCTCGGGATCACGCCTGCATTGGCGACGCAACAGGGCGCGCCGGTCGTACCGCAGTCGTGGCCACTGCCGCACGAACGCAGCGCGCAATTGACACCGCTCGGCGCCGCAATGCAGTCGATGCGCCAATCACGTCCGGCGCCTGCAGGTCATCGCGGTGCCACGATTCCGGTGCTGAACTGCGCCGACGATGGCAGCCCGGGAAGCCTGCGTGAAAGCGTCGCGCAAGCGCTCAGCGGTGACGTCATCGATCTCAGCCAACTGACGTGCAGCATGATCACGCTCGGCAGTGGCGTGATCGATATCGAGGTCGATGACCTGACCCTGCGAGGTCCGGGCGCCACCCAACTGGCGATCAGCGCGGACGGTCTCGATCGCGTGCTCCGGCACGCCGCATCGGGCAGCTTGACGATCGAGGCGCTGACCATCACGCGCGGCTCGCACAAGGTCGAACGCAACGACATCGGCTACGGCGGCTGCATTGCGTCGGCCAGCAATCTGGTGCTGATCGATACAGTCGTACACGACTGCATTGCCCAGGGCGTCGGCTCCTACGGCGGCGCGGTCCTGTCCGGGCCGTTGACGATGACGCGCAGCACGATCTCGGGCAGCACCGCGTTTGGCGATCATCCGACCAATGGCACGGCCGCCTATGGCGGTGGCGCGTTTTCGTATGGCGTCGACCTCGTCGAAAGCACGATCTCCGGCAATCGCGCGATTGGCACGCACAATCCGCCGCTGTCGCACTGGGAGATCGGTGGCGGCCTGTTCGTTGCGCGCAATGGCGGCCGTATCGACCGCTCGACGATCGCCAACAACTATGCGATCCGCTTCGCCGGCGGACTGACCCAGGAAGGCGACCTGCTGCTGCGCAATTCGACCGTGTCCGGCAACGTCACGCGCGACGACGACGGCGGCGGCGTGCGTGTGCGCCAGGTGACCTCGATCACGATCGAGAACTCGACGATCGTCGACAACCAGGCCGGATCGTTCGGCGGTGGACTGTCGTTCATCGCCAACGCGCTGCCGTCGACGATTTCAAGCACGATCATCGCCGGCAACCGCAGTGGCAGCGGCGCGCGCGATACCGACAGTGTCGGCGTGCTGTCGATCTCCGGTGCCGACAATCTGATGCAGGACACCGGCGATAGCCTGTCACTGCCGGCCGATACGCTGAGCGCCGATCCGTTGCTGCTGCCGCTCGACGGGTATGGCGGACCCACGGTGACCCACGCCTTGCGCGAGGACAGTCCGGCGATCGATGCCGGCAACAATCTCGGGGTGAATGCGACCGATCAGCGCGGCACCGGTTTTGAGCGCGTGTTCAACGGCGCCAGCGACATCGGTGCGTTCGAGTTCCAGACCGTGGCCGGCTCGGGTGCACCGACCCCGATTGCCGTTTCGCTTTCATCAATGTGGGCCAGCCTGCTGATGGCTGCGATGCTTGCTGTCGTCGGGCTCGGGTATCAACGGCGATGGTTCAGTCGAACCCGTCAGTGAATACGCGGTCGCCGAGCAAGCCGCTCGCACCGAGATCCTGTGCCTTCAGAATCGCATCGGCGCCGGGCGTCCTGTCCTGCCAGACGAAGGCGTAGTCACCCTGGGCGCCGCGCGCGGAAGCCAGTCGCGCTGTCGACGAGCCGCCGGTCTTGATCGCCGCCATCGCGCTCGGCCAGACCGCGTTGCCGGCATCGTCGAGACGGGTCGCGACAATCGGCTGGGGTGACGGCTGGGTGTTCTCGACCCAGGCGAACACGACACCGCCCGATATCGGCAATGCCTGCAACTGGGATTTGTCGAATCCTGCCAGTGGACGCAGCATGCGTCCTTCGTCACCCCATTGGCGAATGCCGGATGCGTCGAGCCGCTGTGCATACACGCCGACCTGGGACTGCGTCGCATCGGTCTCGCGCCAGACCACGTAGGTCTGCCCCGTGGCCGGCACATGCGTGGTCGCCGTCAGGTACTGCCTGCGCGTCGTGTTGGTCGACACATTGACGCCATTCTGCGCGAACGCGAGCGCGCCGCCGGCCGTCACGCGCTGCACGCGCACGAGGGCGCCCACTCCCGACAGCACGTACTGGCCGAACACGGCACCGCCGGCGCCATCGTGCTGGAAGGTCGGGAAATAGCCGAACTGCATGGCCCCGGCGCTGTTGTCGAGAATCTTCACGTGATCAGCCGCCCACAACGATGCGCCCGATGCGGCATCGAGCTTTTGCGCCCACAACTGACGGTTGTTGGCCGACAGCTGCGCCTGCCACGACACGATCGCATCGCCATCGGTCGCTGCGCGCAGATCGGCGAGCAGGAAGTTGCCGGCCGTTGGCGCGAGCGTGATGCCGCCCGACCATAGCGGTTCGCCGTTCGCATCGAGCTTCTGCGCCCTGATCGCGCCGAGTTCGCTCCAGGCGACGACCACGCCACCATCATGGGTCGCCGCGACGCGAGGTGAGGTGGCGTCATTGCCGCCGGTCGAGACGATGACCCCTGGCGAGGTCCATGCCTCCACGCCTTGCGACGAAATCCGGTTGATGGCGATACGCACCGGCTGGCCGGGCGACTGCACGCGATATGCAAGCACGGCATTGTCGTCGGCATCGACGTCGAGCCCGTAGTCCTGCGTCGAAGTGAAGCTGCGATCGACGACACGTATGCCGTCGGTGCCCCACTGTTCGAGTCCCCGCGCATCGATGCGCTGCAGCCAGACATCGTAGCCGCCGTCGGCATTGTCGAGGCGACTGACGTAGTAGCCGCCATCGGCGCGAGGCACGATCTTCGGCTGCACATGCTCACCGCCAGGACGGTCGGCGAGAACGAGATTCTGCGCGGGGTCCGAAGACCATTGCGCTGATGCCGGCGCCGACATGCAGACAAGCACCGTGACCAGCGCGGACACGCAAAGGCGGTAAGTTCGATTCACCGGCGGCACTCGGATTGATGGACAGGTTGACGTCGAGGAGCGTGGCGCACTCGCGGCATCCTGCCAGCAAAACCCGCAGCGACTACTTCACCGTGACGGTGATCTTCTCGGAGAGGATCGGTGGATCAAACTGACGGTGCAGGGAGTCACCGAGGTTGAGCTGCAGCGTGTGCGTGCCCGGCGAGAGCTTGACCGTCGTCTGCGTCTGTCCACCGCCGAAATGCACATGCTGGCCGTCGGCTGGAATCGGCGCATCCGCACGCGGCGGCGACTCGAGGTCGATCAGCAGGTGATGGTGGCCGGTGTTGGCCAGCGCGATTCCCGCCGGTGCCACGCCCATCCCCTTCAATCCGAATGTGATCGTGACTTCGGTACCGACGGTGTCGCCGTCGCGCGGCGAGATGAAATACAACTCGACGCCGGCCGGCGCCTTGGTGCGCTGGGTTGTCGCAGGCGCAGCATCAGCCGCCATTGCCGACATCGCCGCCGTTGCTGCGAACATCGTGACGCAAGCGAGACACAGGTATTTCACGCGCATCGGAGCTCTCCGTTCGATGGGATTCCCGATCATATCCCGCTGATCGGCTCTCGATGCATCTGCAGTCCATGTCGGGTTGCGGAAGCTTGCCCGACAAGACTGCAGTCGCAAGTGCCGCAACAGTGTCGCCGATCGCCGTCATCGCGTAGAATGGCCGAACGAGTCCGCGATCGAACAAGCAAACCTCGCCCGATGCCGCCATCACGAAGAATGTGTTGACGGCTCGATGCACAGTCCTTATTCTCTCGCGCCTCTTCCCGGGGCCATAGCTCAGCTGGGAGAGCGCTACAATGGCATTGTAGAGGTCGGCGGTTCGATCCCGCCTGGCTCCACCAGGTTTCTCAGGTTTTCTCTATGCGTCCCCATCGTCTAGAGGCCCAGGACACCGCCCTTTCACGGCAGTAACAGGGGTTCGAATCCCCTTGGGGACGCCAGTGTTGGAGAGAACCGCGCAAGCGGATCACTCTTTGGGTGATAACAGAGCGGCTTGCGCAGGATGCGCTTTTTCAAACAATGCGGAGCGGTAGTTCAGCTGGTTAGAATGCTGGCCTGTCACGCCGGAGGTCGCGGGTTCGAGTCCCGTCCGCTCCGCCACATGTTCGAGCAGAAACCCCGCCAAAAGCGGGGTTTTTTGTTGCGCTAAAGCGCCAGCGAACAACCCTCTGCACGAGCA